>NZ_JBIAZD010000005.1:0-439083 GCF_042898795.1 Streptomyces sp. NPDC000348 | reverse complement strand
CCCGATTTCCTCGGTGCTTTCCGGGTTCCCGCTTCCGCGTTTCCCTTTCCGGCGGTTCCGACTCTATCAGATCCTTTCGGGCCTGATTCCCAGTCGACGGGATTCGCCGTTGGCCTTCGGCTTTCGCCTGTCGGCCTTTCGACATTCACTACGTTAACCGATTCCCCCGCTCGATTCATAATCGGGCTCCGCGGTTCGGAATTCAGGCATGCGGACATGACGAATTCGGCCCCGCTGAGGGGTGATCGTAGGTAGTGGGTTGGCCGCTTCCGGCTGCAGGCGATCGCCGTACCCGGTTCAAGCGGCTCGGACTACCTTACGCACCTCCCAGGGGCGAGTCAACTTCGGCGGCGGCGCAGGCGGCCGCGCCGTCGACGCCGGGAGTCGACGATCAGGGACGTCGTGCCAGGAAGACGAACTCCTTTCCCGGACGGTCGGGCGCATCGCGAACGTCATCCACCACGTACCCGTGCGCGACCAGGTCCTGCTCGACTTCCTCCCGCTCGCGGAAACGCAGGGTCGAATCCGACGTCAGCACCTGTCCGTCCGCCGCGAACCCGTAGGTCCAGCGGAACGTCACCAGGGGCCGGCTCACCTCGATCAGCTGGACCCAGGTCTCGACGGAGCCGGCACCGGGGATCTCCGTCACGCGGTAGGAGTTCTCGCGGGTCCACTCCTCCCAGGCGCGTCGGGCCGGATCGCGTGTCTCGAAGACCAGATGTCCGCCGGGCCGCAGCGCCTCGAAGGCTCCCCGTAACGTCCTCCGCCACGTCCGCGGATCGGCGATGGCCTGGGCGACGTTCGCCGTCATCGTCGCAAGGTCGACCCGCAGCGGCGGGAGGTCCGTCGCGTCACCGCGGATCCAGCGCACTCGCTCACCGCCCGGTTTGGCCCGGGCGACCTCGATAGACGCCGACGCGGGATCGACACCGACGACCTCGATCCCGCGGTCGGCCAGGAGAAGTGCGAACACCCCTGTTCCGCAGCCGATGTCCAGCACTCGGCGTGCCCCGAACTCCTCCGCGATCCGAAGGTAGGCATCGAGATCGCTGCGGTCGGGGTCGAGCGGATCGTAGATCGCGGCGAGCCGTGGATGCGCGAAGCAGTCGTCAGTCATGCGGTCGAACGTAGGCAGGGCCGGGCCCGAGCGGGTACTGGGTTCTGCCGACGATTCCCCCGCGCCGACTCGCCGGTGGGCCGTGAGCGGGGTGCGCAGCGGCTCAGGCTCCGGTGGGCGGCTTGGCTCTCGGGCTCAGCCGGTACGCCGAGACCGTGGGATCACCGGCGAGGTAGAAGCGGTGCTGCCAGTCGTGGGCTTTGCTCACGCCGACCCGAGGACCGACCCTGATGAGGGCGGCGGGTACCGGCTCACCCTCGGACAGCACGACCGAGGTGCCTGCCAGGAGCTCTGTGCCGTTGTGCTCCGCCGTGATGCCGAGCGCCCGGCAGAAGTTCCCCGGACCCCGCGCAAGGCGTGCGCTCTCGACCTTCTCCCCTCGCCGCTTGCGTGCCAGGTCCTCCCCTTCGACGACCCTGCCCGCCCGGATGAGGACGGCCGAAGCGGTGCCGTCCGTCCCGGTGACGACGTTGGCGCACCAGTGGAGACCGTGGGACCGGTACACGTACAGGCGCCCCGCCGGTCCGAACATGACGGCGTTGCGGGGTGTCTCGCCTCGGTAGGCGTGGGAAGCGGGGTCGGCCGCACCGGAGTACGCCTCGGTCTCCGTGATGCTGATGCTCACGGTTCCCTCGGGGGTCTCGTGGGTGAGGACGGCACCGAGCAGCTTGGGGGCGACCTCTTCAGCGGTGTGCGCGAGCTTCTCGATGTTCACGCCGCCCGCCTGGACATGCCGCGGGGGCCGGGGCGGTCGAAGGACTCTCCGGGCAGGGGCGTACGGTCGGGGGTCGCGATCATGCCGTCCGAGGGTACTGGAGACGGACGGTGCCACGAGGTGGTCGGCGGGCTCCGCGGTTGTCGGGGTGGGGGGACGCGGAACCGGCCACGGCCGGATCGCGTTGATAGGGATCAAGGGTCCATACGTACGACTCGACGCAGGACGACGGATCAGGTGTGGCCCACGGGGGTCGCCTGGAGAGGGAGAGACATGGCGTTCAAGAAGCTGCTGGCGAGTCTGGGTGCCGGCGGGGCCTCGGTCGAGACGGTGCTGCACGAGGTCAACGTGGTTCCGGGCGGTGTCGTCCAGGGCGAGGTGCGGATCCAGGGCGGGTCCGTCAACCAGCAGATCGAGGGGCTGTCGGTCGGGCTGCAGGCCAAGGTCGAGGTGGAGAGCGGCGACCAGGAGTACAAGCAGGACATCGAGTTCACGAAGTCGTCGCTGGGCGGTGCCTTCGAGCTCCAGGCGGGCGCGGTGCACACGGTGCCGTTCGGGCTGGAGATCCCGTGGGAGACGCCGATCACGATGATCGACGGGCAGGCGCTGCGGGGCATGAACATCGGGGTGTCCACCGAGCTGGCGATCGCCCGGGCCGTGGACTCCAGTGACCTGGACCCGGTCAACGTGCACCCGCTGCCGGCGCAGAAGGCGATCCTGGACGCGTTCGTCCAGCTGGGCTTCCGGTTCAAGAACGCGGACATGGAACGGGGCCACATCCGCGGAACCCGGCAGAAGCTGCCGTTCTACCAGGAGATCGAGTTCCTCCCGCCGCAGCAGTACCGGGGACTGCACCAGGTCGAGCTGAGCTTCGTGGCCGATGAGCAGGCCATGGACGTCGTGCTGGAGATGGACAAGAAGCCGGGTCTGTTCAGCGAGGGCAGCGACACCTTCCGTTCCTTCAAGGTGGGGCTGAACGACTACCAGGGCACCGATTGGGCGGCGTACCTCAACCAGTGGCTGTCGGAGGTCGGCAGCAGGCGCAACTGGTTCTAGGCTCGGCCTGCGACTGAACGCAATCGATCAGGAGGTACCGAGGTGACCGAGCTCAAGCGGCGGCCGCTCCCCCACGACTTCCATCCGCCCGTGCCGTCGTTCACGGTGTCGAGCGAGGACGTGCAGGAGGGGGCGACGCTCAAGGAGACTCAGGTCCACGCGGCCGGCAACACCTCGCCACACCTGCGGTGGGAGGGGTTCCCGCCGGAGACCAGGAGCTTCGCCGTGACCTGCTACGACCCCGACGCCCCGACGGGCAGCGGGTTCTGGCACTGGGTGCTGTTCGACATCCCGGCCACGGTGACCGAACTGCCGGCCGGTGCGGGGAGCGGCACGTTCGAGGGGTTGCCCGAGGGCGCGGTCCACGCGCGCAACGACTACGGCAGCAAGGACTTCGGCGGTGCGGCGCCGCCGCCCGGGGACGGGCCGCACCGGTATGTGTTCACGGTGTACGCCGTGGACCAGGAGAAGCTCGGTCCGGACGCGGACGCGTCTCCCGCCGCGGTGGGCTTCAACCTGCGGTTCCACACGCTGGCGCGTGCCCAGCTGATCGGTGAGTACGAGGTGCCCGCGGGATCCTGAGCGGTCTCGGGGATTCACGGAACGTTTGCCCGCCCCTGGTCTTGGAATTGATCAGGGGCGGGCATTTTTGTTGCCGGGGGTCGCGGGGGTCACCTCCCGCAGGAGCAGCAGATATTGCGTTGTCCATCCCGGCGTGCCCGGCCAGAGTTGATCCCAGCCCGCCGAGGGGTGGGCCGGTGCACACGGGAGGTGGGCTGGTATGCGGGACACGCTGGTACTGAACGCGAGCTTCGAGCCGTTGTCGACGGTGACGCTGAACCGAGCCGTCGTTCTGGTGCTTCAGGACAAGGCCGTCGTCGAGCAGGCCCACCCCGAACTGCGGATGCGCGGAGCCGCGGTCGACATACCGGCGCCCCGGGTGATCAGGCTCTGCCAGTACGTGAGGGTGCCGTTCCGAAGACAAGCGCCGTGGTCGAGGCGGGGTGTCCTGGTGCGGGACCGGCACCGGTGCGCGTACTGCGGGCGGCGGGCGACGACCGTGGACCACGTGGTGCCGCGGTCGCACGGTGGGCAGGACACGTGGCTGAACACGGTGGCGTCCTGCGCGGAGGACAATCACCGGAAGGCGAACCGGACGCCCGAGCAGGCGGGGATGCCGCTGTTGCGGCGGCCCTTCGAGCCGACGCCGGCCGATGCGATGCTACTGGCGCTGGGCTCCGAGGAGTTCGAGGCGTTGCCCGAGTGGCTGACGCTGGACGCGGCGTGAGGGCTTCGCCGTAGGGACGTGGGCCGCTGCCCGGTCGCGGGTGCGTCGTGGCGTGTCGCGCCCACGCGGCGGAGCCGCACATCGCCAGGGCCCCGCGCCCCTGAGGGGGTGCGGGGAACCCGTGTTCCAAGAGGCTCTCAGTCGATCGAGGGCTTTTCGCGGCGTTCCTGGGAGGGGACGTTGGCGGTTCCCGAGGTGCCGTTGCCGCCCATCGCGCCGAAGTTGCCCATCGCGCCGGAGAGGCCCTTGAGGGCGTCGCCGATTTCGCTGGGGACGATCCAGAGCTTGTTGGCGTCGCCCTCGGCGATCTTGGGGAGCATCTGGAGGTACTGGTAGGAGAGGAGCTTCTGGTCGGGGTCGCCGGCGTGGATGGCCTCGAAGACCGTACGGACGGCCTGGGCCTCGCCCTCGGCGCGCAGGGCCGCTGCCTTGGCCTCACCTTCGGCGCGCAGGATCTGGGACTGCTTCTCGCCCTCGGCGCGCAGGATCTCGGACTGCCGGACGCCTTCGGCCTGGAGGATCGCGGCGCGCTTGTCGCGGTCGGCGCGCATCTGCTTCTCCATCGAGTCCTGGATGGAGGTGGGCGGTTCGATGGCCTTGAGTTCGACGCGGTTGACGCGGATGCCCCACTTGCCGGTGGCCTCGTCGAGGACGCCGCGCAGGGCCGCGTTGATCTCCTCGCGGGAGGTGAGGGTCCGCTCCAGGTCCATGCCGCCGATGATGTTGCGCAGGGTGGTGACGGTGAGCTGTTCGATGGCCTGGATGTAGCTGGCCACCTCATAGGTGGCGGCCCGGGCGTCGGTCACCTGGTAGTAGATGACGGTGTCGATGTTGACGACCAGGTTGTCCTGGGTGATCACCGGCTGCGGCGGGAACGGGACGACCTGTTCGCGCAGGTCGATGCGGTTGCGGATGGTGTCGATGAACGGGACGACGATGTTGAGGCCCGCGTTGAGCGTCCGCGTGTAGCGGCCGAAGCGCTCGACGATCGCGGCGCTGGCCTGTGGGATGACTTGGATCGTCTTGATCAGGGCGATGAAGACCAACACCACCAGGATGATCAGGACGATGATGATCGGTTGCATCGTCGGTTCCCCGAACCCTTCTTCGCCTCGGCGCCTACGGCAGGCACGGTGCCTGCGGAAGATCTTGCGGTTGAAGATCTTTCTGGTCGAGTCTGACAGACCATCGGTGTAACTGGGGGGTTGTTCGCCCCAGTTGCGTCGTGCGCGGTCACATGATGATGGCGGTGGCTCCCTCGATGTCCACGACGTCCACTTCCTGGCCTACGTCATAGGTGTGGCCGGCGTCGAGTGCGCGTGCCGACCAGACCTCGCCTGCCAGCTTGATCCGGCCGCCGGAGCCGTCGACGCGCTCCAGCACGACGGCCTGTTTCCCTTTGAGGGCGTCCACGCCGGTGGCGAATGGGGGCCGCTGGGCCCGGTGTCTGTTCGCGATGGGCCGTACGACTGCGATGAGGGCGGTCGAGACGACGGCGAAGACCGCGACCTGGGCGACGGCGCCGCCGCCGAAGATGCCGGAGACCACTGCCGCGGCGACGGCACCCACCGCGAGCATGCCGAGTTCGGGCATCGCGGTGATCACGAGCCCGATGCCGAGTGCCGCCGCGCCGATCAGCCACCACAGCCATGCGTCGATGTCCACGTGGTCATGGTAGGACCGTGCACCCGGTCGCCGACAGGGCGCCGATCAGTTTGAACGCGCCTTTCGGCTCCGGGTCTTGGGCTGCGGGAGGGGTCAGGACATCGGGAGGCCCTGGGCGGTGAAGCGGTCGCCGACCTGTTCGACGACGAGCGGCAGGCCGAAGCAGAGGGAGAGGTTGCGGGAGGTGAGTTCGAGCTCCAGCGGGCCGGCTGCCAGGACCCTGCCCTGACGGATCATCAGGACGTGGGTGAAGCCCGGGGCGATCTCCTCGACGTGGTGCGTGACCATGATCATGGAGGGGGCGATCGGGTCGCGGGCGAGCCGGCCGAGACGGCGTACGAGGTCCTCGCGGCCGCCGAGGTCGAGTCCGGCGGCGGGCTCGTCGAGGAGCAGCAGTTCGGGGTCGGTCATCAGGGCGCGGGCGATGAGGGTGCGCTTGCGCTCGCCCTCGGAGAGCGTGCCGAACCTGCGGTCCAGGTACTCGGACATGCCGAGGCGGTCGAGGAAGGCGCGGGCGCGCTGCTCGTCGATGTCCTCGTACTGCTCCTGCCAGCCGGCGGTCATGCCGTAGGCGGCGGTGAGCACGGTCTGCAGGACGGTCTGGCGCCTGGGGAGCTTGTCGGCCATGGCGATGCCGGCCATGCCGATGCGGGGGCGCAGTTCGAAGACGTCGGTGCCGGGGGTTCCGAGGGTCTCGCCGAGGATGCCGACGGTGCCCTTGCTGGGGTACAGGTAGCTGGACGCGATGTTGAGGAGGGTGGTCTTGCCGGCGCCGTTGGGGCCGAGGATGACCCAGCGCTCGCCCTCCTTGACCGACCAGGAGACCTGGTCCACCAGAGCCCGGCCCTCACGGACCACGGATACGTCCTGAAGCTCCAGAACATCGCTCATGAGCGCGTTGTCTCCCCTTGCAGTGTGGCCGGTCTCGGCTGTCGCGTACGCCTGTGGGTCGGTCCGCCGCACCCGTGGGCGCAGCCCATCATGAAATCTACGCCACCGGTCGACCCGGACATTCCTCCGGTCCGGTTCTTGGGCTCTGTCTAGGGTGTACGCATGCTCTCGGAACCTCGCTCTGGACGCCTCGCCGCTTGGGGAAACGCCCTTCTCGCCGGACTTGTCTCACCGGACGACGCCGTGCTCGCGATCGTCGGGGAGGACGCGGTGCACCGGGTGGAGGGGTTGCCGGGTGAGCCGGCGCCCGTGGGGCTCACGCTGGCGCTGGGGCGGCTGCGGGCGCTCGGGGTGACCGGGCTGCGGGTGGCGCTGCCGGCGCCGGGGCATCCGCTGGGGCTGAGCGGGCCGCCGGAGTTCAACGCGCGGGCGCTGGAGGCCGAGGAGGCGGTGGTCTGTTCCGGGGCCGCGCTGGGGCTGGTGCCGGAGACGTACGAGGCCGGGCCCTCGGGTGACGTGCACGTGGAGGTGGTCTGGCACTGTCTGCCGGTGCGGGAGGCTCCGCCCGCGGATGTGCCGTCGCTCGGGGAGGCGGAGCGGGAACTGGCGGAGGCGCTGCGGGAGGCCACCGAGGTGCTGACACGGCTGGATGTGGCCGGGTCGGGGCCGGTGGCGGAGGCGGCGATCGACGCGTACCGGGCGCGGGCCTCGGGCTCGCGGGGGCGGGATGTGCTGGCGCCGGGGTATCCGCCTCGGGCGGCGCGGGTGTTGGAGCTGGCCCAGCGGGTGGGGGTGCTGGTGTCGCTGGCGGGGGCCGGGGGGCACGGGGGTGCGGTGAGCGCGTCGGAGATGTCGGGGCGGGCTGCCGCGTTGCGGCCCGTGGAGCGGACGGCTCGGCGGGCGCAGGTGGCGGCGTACAACTCCGTTGTGGAGGAGCGGGGGGTGGGGTGAGGTCTGTTCGCTCGGTGCCGGGGTGGGTGTTGAGCGGGGGTGGCCTGTGTGATCCGGCGTTGGTGCCGACCGGGGGTGGATGGCGCAGCCCGGCGCCGACGGGGTGCCTCCCCCAGAGGGGGTACCCCCAGCGCCCACCCTCCCCCACTCTCGGCTTCGCTCGAGCGGGGGGACCCCCATCGCCCCAGCGGCACGACTGCCCGCGGTGGGCGAGGCACCACTGCGCGGCAGTGCTGAGCCCCGGGCGCCTGGGTGGGGGCCGGGCGGCCGGGGCTTGGCGGTGGGGGCGTCAGTGGTTGACGGCGGTGTTGCCGAAGGCCGGGTTCAGGACGCCGATGACGTTGACGCTGTTGCCGGACACGTTGACCGGGACGTCGACCGGGACCTGGACGACGTTGCCGGAGACGACGCCCGGGGAGCCCGCGGCCGTGCCGTCGGCGTGGCTGCCGTCGGTGGCGGAGGCCATTCCCGTACCGGCCGCGAGCAGACCGCCGGCCACCATCGTCACGGCCGCTGCCCTCTTCAGGTTCTTCACTTTCCGAGCCCTCCTCGCGATGACCGCGGCAGGCGCCGCGGTACGCACTGGAGAACGGCGGACACCGACCAGGGATACGGCCATCCGGGGGACATTCCCCCTACGGTATGAATCTCGCATCGGACGGGAACCTTCCGTGGGGCCCGCGGCGTCGCGGGTCAGCCGCTCAGGCCATGGCGTACGGCCCACAGGGCGGCCTGGGTGCGGTCCGCGAGGTCGAGTTTCATCAGGATGTTCGAGACGTGGGTCTTCACGGTCTTCTCGGAGAGCACCAGGGCGCGGGCGATCTCCCGGTTGGCGCGGCCGTCCGCTATGAGCCCGAGGACTTCGCGCTCCCGTTCGGTGAGGGAGCCGGCGCGTCCCTGCCCCGATCCGGTCTCCTCCTGGGAGAGCAGCGCGCCGGCCACCTCCGCCTGGAGCAGGACGTGCCCGGCGTGCACGGAGCGGATGGCTCCGGCGAGCGCGTCGGGGTCGACGTCCTTGTACACGTAACCGGCGGCGCCCGCGCGGAGGGCGGGGACGACCGTGCGCTGCTCGGTGAAGCTGGTGACGATCAGCACGCGCGCGGGGTGGTCCAGTTCGCGGAGCCGGCGCAGGGCGTCCACGCCGTCCATGCCCGGCATCTTGACGTCCATGAGGATGACGTCGGGCCCCAGCTCCCCCGCCCGGGCGACGCCCTCGGCACCGTCCGCGGCCTCGCCGACCACCTCGATGTCGTCCTGCACCTCGAGGAAGGTGCGCAGACCCCGGCGTACCACCTGGTGATCGTCGACCAGCAGCACCTTGATTGCGTCAGCCACCGGGGACCTCCATCTCGATCGTGGTGCCCTTGCCGGGCGCCGATTCCACGGTCAGCCGGCCGCCGACCCCGCTCGCCCGGTCCCGCATGGAGACCAGGCCCAGATGGCGGCCCGCGCGGCGGACGGCCTGCGGGTCGAAGCCGCCGCCGTCGTCACTGACCCGCAGGACCGCCCCGCCGCCGCGGCGGTCCAGGGTGACGTCGACGTGGTCACCGCCGGAGTGCCGCAGCGCGTTGTGCAGCGCCTCCTGGGCGACGCGCAGCACCGCCTCCTCCTGGGCGGCCGGGAGGGCGCGCACGCCGTGCCCGGTGAAGGTCACGCGCGCGGTGTGGGCACGGTCGAGGACCTGGATCTGCGTGCGCAGCGTGGCGACGAGGCCGTCCTCGTCGAGGGCCGCGGGGCGCAGCTCGACGACCGCCGCGCGCAGTTCGTCGGCGGCCTCGGCGGCCAGGGCGGCGACCTGCTGGAGTTCGCCCTTGGCGCGGGAGGGGTCGCGGTCCACGAGGCGGGCGGCGGCCTGGGCGGTGAGCCGGAGGGAGAAGAGTTTCTGGCTGACGGCGTCGTGGAGCTCGTGGGCGAGACGGGAGCGTTCCTCGGCGATGGTCAGTTCACGGCTGCGTTCGTAGAGCCGGGCGTTGGTCAGGGCGATCGCCGCGTGCTGGGCGAGGATGCCGAGCAGTTCCTCGTCGTCCTCGGTGAAGCCGCAGGTGCCCTCGGGTTTGGGGCACTTCTTGTTGGCGAGGAACAGGGCGCCGATGACCTCGTCGCCGTCACGGATGGGCAGGCCCAGGAAGTCGGCCAGGTCGGGGTGGGCACTGGGCCAGCCCTCGAAGCGGGGGTCCCGGCGCACGTCGGCGAGGCGCTGCGGGGCGGCCTCGTCGAGCATCGCGGCGAGGATGCCGTGCCGGCGCGGGAGGGGGCCGATGGCCTTCCACTCCTCGTCGCTGACGCCGTCGACCACGAACTGGGCGAAGCCGCCGTGGTCGTCGGGCACGCCGAGGGCGGCGTACTGCGCGTCGAGGAGTTCGCGGGCCGAGGCGACGATCGTCTTGAGGACGTCGCGCACCTCGAGGTGCCTGCTCATGGCCAGCAACGCGGAGCTCACCGCGGCGAGGCCGGACCGGGGGCCGTGGCTCATGTCCTCACCGTACCGGCGGGCCGTGACAGCGGGATCGGACGTGTGTCGGCCGTCGGCCGGGCCGGTGGTCCTAGGTCGGAGGTCCCCCGGTTCCCGTCGGTGGCCCAGGTCCCCGGGCCCGGTGACCGCGGCGTAGGACGAAGGGCCCCGGGGCGCTGCGTCCCGGGCCCGAGGCGGTGGCGGTGGGCCGGTCCCTAGGTTGAGGGCACGCCGATCGAGCGGCGTCGACGACGACGAGGGGACGGGTCAGCATGCCGGTTGCGATCATCACGGGGGCTTCGAAGGGGCTCGGGGAGGCGCTCGCCCGGGCGCTGGCGGCGCGCGGCTGGGACCTGGTGCTCGACGCGCGGGGGCCGGTGCCCCTGGCGGAGGCGGCCGGGCTGGTGGCGGCGCACGGCACGCGTGTGACGGCGCTGCCCGGGGACGTCGCGGACGCCGCGCACCGCGCGGAGCTGGTGGCGGCGGCGTGGCGGCTGGGCGGGGTCGATCTGGTGGTGCACAACGCGAGCGCGCTGGGCGCCGAGCCGCTCGTCAGGCTGGAGGAGCTGCCGCTGGAGGGGCTGCGGCGGGCGCTGGAGGTGAACCTGGTGGCGGCACTGGGCCTGGTGCAGGAGGCCCTGCCGCTGCTGCGGTCCGCGGCGGCCGGGGCGGTGCTGGTGGTCAGCTCGGACGCCGCGGCGGAGGCGTATCCGACGTGGGGCGGGTACGGGGCGTCCAAGGCGGCCCTGGACCAGCTGGCGGCGGTGCTGGCGGTGGAGGAGCCGGGGCTGCGGGTGTGGGCGGTCGATCCCGGCGACATGGCGACGGACCTGTACGCGGCGGCCGTACCGGACGACGACGGTCCGCGGCCGGAGCCGGCCGGTGTGGTGCCCGCCTTCCTGCGGCTGCTGGACGAGCGGCCGGCGAGCGGCCGCTACGGCGCCGCGGAGCTGCTGGAGGAGCGGCGATGACCGTGGTCGTCAAGGTTCCGGAGGAGTTGTCCGCGCGGGTGCCGGTGGAGCAGCGGGGCCCGGGGCTGGAACGGGACTCGGTGCGGCTGCTGGTGTCACGGGGCACGGCGGTGTCGCATCACGCCTTCGTGGAGCTGCCGCGGCTGCTGCGGGCCGGGGACCTGCTGGTGGTGAACACCTCGCCGACGCTGGCGGCGGCCGTCGGGGGGTGGATCGGGCCCGCGCGCGTGGTGGTGCACTTCTCCACGCGCGGTGACGACGGCCGCTGGGCGGTCGAGCTGCGGGATCCCGATGGACGCGGCACCACGCGTGCGCGCGCGGGTGCGCCCGCGGGTACAGAGGTGCGGCTGGCCGGTGGTGCGCGGCTGGTGCTGGAGGAGCCGCTGAGCGCGCGGGGCGAGCGGCTGTGGTGGGCGCGGGTGTCGCGGGACGTGTTCGGGGTGCTGCGGGAGCACGGGCGGGCCATCCGGTACGCGTACACGGAGCGGGACCAGCCGTTGTCGGCGTACCAGACGGTGTTCGCGCTGCCGTCGCCGGACGGGGCGGGGAGTGCGGAGATGCCGAGTGCGGGGCGCCCGTTCACCACGCGGATGGTGGCCGAGCTGGTGAGCCGGGGGGTGCAGTTCGCCCCGGTCACACTGCACACCGGGGTGGCGTCGGGTGAGGCGCACGAGCCGCCGTATCCGGAGCGGTTCGTGGTGCCGGAGGCGTCGGCGCGGCTGATCGGGGCGGTGCGGGCGGGGGGCGGCCGGGTGATCGCGGTGGGGACGACGGCCGTACGGGCGGTGGAGTCGGCGGCCGGTGCGGACGGTGCGGTGCGGGCCCGCGCGGGGTGGACCGATCTGGTGGTGACCCCTGAGCGGGGGGTGCGGGTGGTGGACGGGCTGCTGACCGGGCTGCACGAGCCGGAGGCCTCGCATCTGCTGATGCTGGAGGCGGTCGCGGGGCGGGCGGCGATCGACCGGGGGTACGAGGAGGCGCTGCGCGGGCGCTATCTGTGGCACGAGTTCGGTGATGTGCACCTGGTTCTCCCGGAGTGACCGAACCCCCTCACGCAGGGCATTGCTCCAGCAACTTTCGGTGAGGCCGGGAGGTGGTGGATGTGAGGCCGGACATAGGGCGCACATCACGTACGAAGAGGATTAGGAGAGACATACCGTCCACGTGAGCGGGACATATGACCCTCTCTGCCCCGATTCACCCCTCCCTGATCCACTACCCGGCTTCGTACGTCACACCTTTGCCCCGCCATTTTGCGGCCGCTAAGAATGGCTGCGTCGCTCAGCGCCGCGGGTCTCTCCCCGCGGCGTTTGTGCCGAAAGCACCTGTCCCCACCGGACGTTGAGCGACCTCCGCGCTATTCGAAGAGGTCCGTCACGCATGTCCAAGAACATCTTCACCCGTGGCCACAGTCGTGCCCTGACCCGTCACCACAAGATCGCCGCCGCCGGTGTCGCGGCCCTCGGCGCCGCCGCCATCGGTTTCTCGGCCATCCCGAGCAACGCGTCGACGACCACCACGACCGAGACTGCCGCCCCGACGGCGAAGGTGGCGTACAGCACCGAGCAGATCGCGGACGTCCACGCCGGCATCACCGACCAGCTGGCCGGCGCCAGCCTCAAGGCCGAGCAGATCGCGGCGAGGAAGCAGGCCGCCGCGGAGGCCGCCGCCGAGAAGAAGGCGGCCGCTGCCGCCGCGAAGGCCGAGGCGGAGAGGGCCCGCCAGGCCGAGGAGGCCGCCGGCCGCGCCGCCGAGCGCGCCGAGGTGAAGAAGGCCGCCCCGCAGAAGACCTACAGCGACACCCTGGACGGCTGGATCCGCGAGTCCCTGGACATCATGCGGAAGCACGGCATCCCGGGTTCCTACGAGGGCATCCACCGCAACATCATGCGGGAGTCCTCGGGCAACCCGAAGGCGATCAACCTCTGGGACATCAACGCCCAGAACGGCATCCCGTCCAAGGGCCTGCTGCAGGTGATCCCGCCGACGTTCGAGGCCTACCACGTCCCGGGCACCCCGAAGGACATCTACGACCCGGTCGCCAACATCACCGCCGCCTGCAACTACGCGGCCGACAAGTACGGCACCATGGACAACGTCGACAGCGCGTACTGAGGTCGGCGCGGACCTCTTCTCGCGGACACGGACGCCGAAGGGCGGCACCCTCCTGACGGGGTGCCGCCCTTCGGGGCCGTACGGCGCGGACTACTTGCGCATGACCTCGGGCTCGTGGCGGCGCAGGAAGCGGGCCACGAAGAAGCCGCAGATCACGCCGAGCACGATCAGCGCGCCCATGTCCAGCGCCCAGGCCCCGACCGTGTGCTCCCACAGCGGGTCGGTGTCACCGGCCGTCTCCGGCGGGCTGATCCTGTTGAAGTCCAGCGTGGCGCCCGCCGCGGCGACCGCCCAGCGCGAGGGCATCAGGAACGAGAACTGGTTGACGCCGATCGAGCCGTGCAGGGCGAACAGGCAGCCGGTGAAGACGACCTGGATGATCGCGAACATCACCAGCAGCGGCATGGTCTTCTCCGCGGTCTTCACCAGCGAGGAGATGATCAGACCGAACATCATGGAGGTGAAGCCGAGCGCCATGATCGGCACGGAGAGCTCCAGCAGCGTGAAGCCGCCGAAGACCAGACCCTCCTCCGGGATCTCCCGGCTGGAGAAGCCGATCACGCCGACCAGCAGGCCCTGCAGCACGGTGATCATGCCGAGCACGAACACCTTGGACATCAGGTACGCCGAGCGGGACAGGCCGGTGGCGCGCTCCCGCTCGTAGATGACCCGTTCCTTGATCAGCTCACGCACGGAGTTCGCCGCGCCCGCGAAGCAGGCGCCCACCGCGAGTATCAGCAGGACCGTGGTCGCCGTGCCGTTCGGGATGATCCGGCCGGTCTGCGGGTTCGGCGGGTTGGGCAGCAGGCCCCGGTCCGCGTCGATGAGCAGGCTGACCGCGCCGAGGACGGCCGGCAGGATCACCATCAGGGCGAGGAAGCCCTTGTCGGAGACGATCACCGAGACGTAGCGCCGCACCAGTGTGACGAACTGTGACATCCAGCCCTGCGGCTTCGGCGGTTTCATCGCCTGCATCGCCGGGACCTGTACGGACTGCGGCGCGACCGCGTCGATGTCCGCGGCGTACATCTGGTAGTGCTGCGAACCCTTCCAGCGGCCCGCCCAGTCGTAGTCGCGGTAGTTCTCGAAGGCGGAGAAGACGTCGGCCCAGGTGTCGTAGCCGAAGAAGTTCAGCGCCTCCTCGGGCGGGCCGAAGTAGGCGACGGAACCGCCGGGCGCCATCACCAGGAGCTTGTCGCAGATCGCCAGCTCGGCCACCGAGTGCGTGACGACGAGCACCGTGCGGCCGTCGTCGGCGAGGCCGCGCAGCAGCTGCATGACGTCGCGGTCCATGCCCGGGTCGAGGCCGGAGGTCGGCTCGTCCAGGAAGATCAGGGACGGCTTGGTGAGCAGCTCCAGGGCGACGGAGACGCGCTTGCGCTGGCCGCCGGACAGGGACGTGACCTTCTTGTCCTTGTGGATGTCCAGCTTGAGCTCGCGCAGCACCTCGTCGATGCGGGACTGGCGCTCGGCGGCCGTGGTGTCGGCGGGGAAGCGGAGCTTGGCCGCGTACTTGAGGGCCTTCTTGACGGTCAGCTCCTTGTGCAGGATGTCGTCCTGCGGGACCAGACCGATGCGCTGGCGCAGCTCGGCGAACTGCTTGTAGAGGTTCCGGTTGTCGTAGAGGACCTCGCCCTGGTTGGCGGGGCGGTAACCGGTGAGGGCCTTGAGGAGCGTGGACTTGCCGGAGCCGGACGGGCCGATGACCGCGATCAGCGACTTCTCGGGGACGCCGAAGGAGACGTCCTTGAGGATCTGCTTGCCGCCGTCGACGGTGACCGTCAGGTGGCGGGCGGAGAAGGAGACCTCACCGGTGTCGACGAACTCCTCGAGCCGGTCGCCGACGATCCGGAACGTCGAGTGACCGACGCCCACGATGTCGGCGGGGCCGAGCAGTTGGGTGCCGCCCTTGGGGATCGGCTGACCGTTGACGTACGTGCCGTTGTGCGAGCCGAGGTCGCGGATCTCCATGCGGCCGTCGGGCGTCGCGTGGAACTCGGCGTGGTTGCGGGAGACCTGGAGGTCGGAGACGACCAGGTCGTTCTCCAGGGCACGGCCGATGCGCATCACGCGGCCGAGGGAGAACTGGTGGAACGTGGTGGGGCTGCGGTCGCCGTGGACCGGCGGCGCCCCCGCGCCGCCGCCGGGACCCTGCTGCTGCGGAATGTGCGGTGCGGGCTGCCGCGCTGCCGGCTGCTGCCGGCCGGGCGGCTGCTGCGACGCCTGCTGGGACCAGCCGGCGTTCGCGCCCTGGGCCGCGTACGGCTGCTGCGGCTGGGCCTGCGGTGCGGCGGCCGGGGCCGCGGCACCGGCTCCCGCGCCCACTGCTCCCGCGCCCGCGCCCGCGCCCGCGCCCGCGCCGGACAGCGTCACGCGCGGGCCGTCGGTCGCGTTGCCCAGGTTCAGCGCCGTGTCGGAGCCGAGCTCCAGGTGGTGGATCCGCCGTCCCTGCACGAACGTGCCGTTGGTGCTGCCGTGGTCCTCGATGACCCAACCGCGCCCGTTGAAACTGATCGTGGCGTGGCGCCAGGAGACCCTGGCGTCGTCCAGCACGACGTCCCCCTGCGGATCACGTCCGAGGGTGTAGGCCCTGGACGGATCGAGCGTCCAGGTACGTCCGTTTGATTCCAGTACGAGTTCCGGCACTCCATGCCCCACTGAGTTGTCCCCCGAATTTCCCCCGTCGCAGGGAGTCTAGGGATGTCGAACATCGGGGGAACTATTTCAGGCCCGGCCCTCTGACCGAAAGTCGGGCCTTGTCACGAGCGCGCACCAAGGTGTTCACCGGTTTTCGTCGGCGGGGTCGAAATCGTCCCGGAGAGTGGTAAACCACGTGAGGGGGACATGCGCGGCCATCACGCCGCGTCGCGGATCGGGGGGTCTGCCATGAGCACTGCCACGGACGTCCGCACCGCGGAGCGGGGCGGACGCGTGCCCTGGGCCGACGTGGTGATGTCCGCGGTCGCCGCGGTGAGCTGGGCGCTGATCGGGATGGCGGGGACGGCGGCGCTCGGGCTGCGGCTGCTGGACGCGGACGCGGCCGGTTCCCTGGGCCCGATGACCGCCGCGGTGGTGGCTCTGGGGGCGGGCGGTTCGGCCACACCGTCCGGTGACGGGTCCGCCTTCGGCCTGTCGGGCGCGGAGGCCGGCACGGCCGTGGAGGTCACGCCGCTGGGGGTGGGCCTGGTGGGTGCGCTGCTGCTGTCGTACTTCTTCCTGCGGTCCTTGCGGGCGGCGGGAGTTGTGGTCTCCGGCACCGAACTCCTGGCGCGTGCGGGCGCGGTGGTCGGGCTGTTCGTGGCGATGACGGGCGGGCCGGCCCGGGCGGGAGACGACGTCGTCACCGTCGACGGGGGGCTCGTGGGGACTGGACGGCCTGCCGGGGACGGGCGGTGGCGGGGTCGAGATCCCGGGGCTGGGCGATGTCGGGGGCTGCTGCCGGACCGGGTGGGCGATCTCGTCGACGCGGAGGCGGCGGTGGGGTTCACCGTCGACACGGTGCCGACGCTGTTCGGTGGCCTCGGCTGGGCGGCCGGTGTCCTGCTCGTCGCGCTGCCGGCGTCCCGCCGCACTCCCCTGCCGCGCGGCTGGGACGCCGTGCACCGTGCCGTACGGCCGGCGGTGTCCGCCCTCGTCACGGTGGGGCTGGTGGCGGTGGCGGCGAACGCCTCGCTGTCCGTGCTGGGCTTCGACGTGTTCGGTGCCGGCATCGAGCTGCGTGGCCGGCTCGGCGCGGCGTTCCTGCTGGGCGCGGTGTGGGGCGCGGGCGCGGGCGCCGCGGGGGCGCTGCTGGCATGGGCGAGCGGGGCGGCGGGGGTGCGGGCGGCGCCGCCGGCACGGGGTGACACGAGGGCGGCCGGGGAGTGGCGGCCCGCGCCGACGGCCGAGGACCCGGGCGGAGCACCGGCTCCCGGGCCGTACGGACCCGGGGTCCCTCACCGGCCCCCGAATCCGGACACCAACCCGTATCTGCGGGTGGGACGGGGGGCAGGGGCGCCCCGGGAGCCACGGGAGCCGGAGGACGCGGCGCCGGGCGGTGCGCCGGGCGCCGGTGACCCGCACGCGTCCGGAGTCCGCGACGTCCACGGGGCGCCCACGGTGGCCGGGCCGGTGAAGCCGCCCCGGCCGGGGCCCGGACCGCGGGGCCGGGACCGGTCGTCGCTGTGGCCGGACGAACCCACGCCACCGCCTCCGTCACCGCCTCCGTCGCCGCGGAAGCCGGACGGCTCGTAAACTCCGGTACGCCCTGGTGACAGCCAGTGTTCGCTGTCCGGCTGGCGGACCTCGGAGGCGCGGGGCACTGGGTGCCGGATACGGTGGGAACACCATGAGCGCATCGCAGACCCCCGACGTTCCCACCCTCCTTGTCAAGATCTTCGGCAAGGACAGGCCGGGCATCACGGCCGGCCTCTTCGACACCCTCGCCGCCTACTCGGTCGACGTGGTCGACATCGAGCAGGTCGTCACCCGTGGCCGCATCGTGCTCTGCGCGCTCGTGACCGAGCCGCCCAAGGGGCTGGAAGGGGACCTGCGGGCGACCGTCCACAGCTGGGCGGAGTCGATGAAGATGCAGGCGGAGATCATCTCCGGCATGGGCGACAACCGTCCGCGCGGGCTCGGCCGCTCCCTGGTCACCGTGCTGGGCCACCCCCTCACGTCGGAGGCGACGGCGGCGATAGCGGCGCGGATCACCCGGGCCGGCGGCAACATCGACCGTATCTTCCGGCTCGCCAAGTACCCGGTGACCGCCGTGGAATTCGCGGTGTCCGGCGTGGAGACGGAGCCGCTGCGCACCGCGCTGGTGACCGACGCGGCGAGGCTCGGGGTCGACGTGGCCGTGGTCGGGGCGGGGCTGTACCGGCGGGCGCAGCGCCTGGTCGTCATGGACGTGGACTCCACGCTCATCCAGGACGAGGTGATCGAGCTCTTCGCCGCGCACGCCGGCTGTGAGGACGAGGTCGCCGAGGTGACGGCGGCCGCGATGCGCGGGGAGCTGGACTTCGAGCAGTCGCTGCACGCGCGCGTGGCGCTGCTGGAGGGGCTGGACGCCTCCGTGGTGGACAAGGTGCGCAGCGAGGTGCGGCTGACGCCGGGCGCCCGCACCCTGATCCGTACGCTGAAGCGCCTCGGCTATCAAGTGGGTGTGGTCTCGGGCGGGTTCACCCAGGTCACGGATGATCTGAAGGAGCGGCTGGGGCTGGACTTCGCCCAGGCCAACACCCTGGAGATCGTCGACGGGAAGCTGACGGGCAGGGTCACCGGTGAGATCGTGGACCGGGCGGGCAAGGCCCGGCTGCTGCGCCGGTTCGCCGCCGAGGCGGGCGTGCCGCTGTCGCAGACGGTGGCGATCGGTGACGGCGCGAACGATCTCGACATGCTGAACGCGGCGGGGCTCGGTGTCGCCTTCAACGCCAAGCCGGTGGTGCGCGAGGCGGCGCACACGGCGGTGAACTTCCCCTTCCTGGACACGGTCCTGTATCTGCTCGGCGTCACCCGCGAAGAGGTCGAGGCGGCGGACACGCTCGACGTGGGCTGAGCCGCCCGGACCGGGGCACGGAGACGGGCGGGCCCGGCACCGGCGGACGCCGGTACCGGGCCCCTGCCGTGCCGGGTGTCACTCGGCGGGCGCCCAGTAGTCGGCCAGGGTGCCGACGCCGGGTTCGAGGGACTTCCAGGACCCGGTGAAGGACAGGACGGCGAAGGCGGCGGCCGGGTAGCCGCGCCGGCTCATGCGCTCGCGGGCGTCGCCCTCGGCCGCGCCGGCCAGGATGTCGGCGAGTCCCTGGACGCCCGGGTTGTGGCCGACCAGGAGAACGTTCTGCGCGTCGTCGGGGGTTTCGTTGAGCAGGGCGATCAGCTCGCCGGGCGAGGCATCGTAGATCCGCTCCTCGTAGACGGTTTTCGGCCGCTGCGGGAACTCGTGGACCGCGAGCTTCCAGGTCTCGCGGGTCCGGACCGCGGTGGAGCACAGGGCCAGGTCGAAGGCGATACCGGTGTCGGCGAGCTTGCGTCCGGCGACGGCGGCGTCCATGCGGCCCCGCTCGGCGAGCGGGCGCTCGTGGTCGGAGACCGGGGGCCAGTCGGCTTTCGCATGCCGGAAAAGGACAATCCTGCGGGGTTCTGCGACGCTCATGTGACCCAGCTTCGCATGAAACAGGCCATGGGGCGCAGGGAGTTGACCGGCGCTTCCGGGGTGTTCAGCGGGCTATGAGCTGCTGTGCGCGCTCGACGAGGTGGGTGAGCGCGGGCTCACCGGCGGCCGCGTGGGCGTCGGAGGGGTTGAGGACCAGGGTGAGCAGGGCGACGAAGGCGAGGGTGGGCAGGGCCAGGGCCCACCAGGGCAGCCGGGTGTCGACGCCGCCCCGGGGGGCCGGGTGGGGCCGGGTGTGCGTGCGCGCCGACATGGGGCCTCCGCTCTTCGCATGGTCCGTGGTCCGCCGTTCGCGGCCACATCTCGAAGGTACGGATTCCCGGGGTCCCAACCCATCCGGTGATCCACCCACTTGACCCTGAGCCTGGCCCCCTAGGGGATGGGGGTGCCAGCACCACCCCGGGCCGTCACGGCGCGAGGACGGTCGCGATCACGCCGATGACGATGAAGATGGCGAAGAACGCGCCGAAGACGAGCAGCATCTTCTTCTGGCCGTTCTGCGGATTCGGGTCGAGGACTGGCATACGGCAAGTCTCGCACCCCGCTCGCCTGCGGCGGGCTTCGGGGGGCCGCGTGGCGCGGGTGGCCTGCCCGGGCAGGCGGGGAAACTCCACGGCCGCCTCGGTGGCCCGGGCGAGGGGAGCTGACCGGCGGGACGTCGGCGGTGCACCGACCGGGCGGTGCCGGTGCGGGGATGCCGGTGCGGGGCGGGGGTGTGCCGGTGCGGGGGTGTGCCGGTGCGGGGGTGTGCCGGTGCGGGGCGGGGGGTGTCGCGCAGCCCGGCGCCGACAGGGTGCCGTCGCGCCCACCCGTGCCGCCCCAGCGGCACGACTGCCCGCGGCAGGCGGCAGGCGGCAGGCAGCTGGCGGCAGGCGGCAGGCGGCAGGCGGCGGTGCGTGCAGGTGGGCGGTGCGTGCAGGTGGGTGGTCGGCCGGGACCGCTAGGGGGTCGTCGCCTCGTCCTCCACCGTGCGGTCGCGGCCCGCCAGGACGCCCACGATCATCTGCGGGATCATCAGACCGGCCATCAGCGCGATCGGCAGTCCCCAGCCGCCGCTGTGCTGGTAGAGCACGCCCACCAGGAGCGGCCCGGGGATGGAGATCAGATAGCCGGTGCTCTGCGCGAAGGCCGACAGCTGGGTGACGCCCGCGCCGGTCCTGGCGCGCAGCCCGACCATGGTGAGCGCCAGCGGGAAGGCGCAGTTCGCGATGCCCAGCAGCACCGCCCAGAGCCAGGCGCCGGCGGCCGGAGCGAGGTACAGGCCCGCGTATCCGACGAGGCCGCTGACGCCCAGCGCGAGCACGATCGGGCCCTGGTGGGGCAGCCGGGTGGCGAGGCGCGGGATGACGAAGGCCAGCGGTACGCCCATCACCATGGTGACCGCGAGGAGCAGCCCGGCGGTGCCGGCGGGGACGCCCGCGTCCCGGAAGATCTGCGCCATCCAGCCCATGGTGATGTAGGCGGCGGTGGCCTGGAGCCCGAAGAAGACGGCCAGCGCCCAGGCGGTACGGCTGCGGGTGACGCGCAGCGCGGGCCCCCCGGCGGAAGCGGCCCGTGCGCCGCCCCGTACCCCGTCCGGCTCCCCTTCCCGTCGCCGCACGAACGGCAGCCACGGCAGTACGGCGGCTGCCGCCAGGGCCGCCCACACGGCGAGGCCCGCGTGCCAGTCCCCGCCCAGCGCGCCGGTCAGCGGCACGGTCACGGCCGCCGCCGTGGCGGTGCCCAGGGCGAGGGCCATCGAGTACAGACCGGTCATGGAGCCGACCCGGTCGGGGAACCAGCGCTTGACGATGACCGGCATCAGGACGTTGCCGACGGCGATGCCCATCAGCGCCAGCGCGCTGGCGGCCAGGAACGCCGCCGTGCCGCCCGCGTACGGGCGTATCAGCAGACCGGCGCCGATGGCGGCCATGCCGGCGCAGACGACCGCGCCCGCACCGAACCGGCGGGCCAGCCGCGGCGCGGTGACGCCGAAGACGGCGAAGCACAGCGGGGGCACGGAGGTGAGCAGTCCGGCCACGCTCCCGCTCATGCCGAGCCCGTCGCGGACCTCCTCCAGCAGCGCGCCCAGGCTGGTGATGGCGGGGCGGAGGTTGAGTGCGGCCAGCACGATGCCGAGGACGAGCAGCCGCGTCCGCCACGCGCGTGCGGCGCCGGCCCGGGGGACGGTCCGGGCCTCGGACGCGGCCGGTGTGCGCACGGTCGTGGACGTGAGGGTCCGGGTTTCCTCGCCAGTCATGAAGCCCATCATAGAATCATGGGACGATTGGTTGTCCATGCCGAGGCCTCCGTGCGGCGCCGCTGTCGTGGGAAGATGTGCCATGCCGCTGAGCCATCCCCGTCGTTCGGCCCTGTCCGAACAGGTCATCGCCGCTCTACGGGCCCAGATCACCTCGGGCGAGTGGCCGGTCGGATCGCGCATTCCCACCGAGCCGGAGCTGGTGGAGCAGCTGGGGGTGGCCCGCAACACGGTCCGCGAGGCCGTGCGCGCGCTGGCGCACAACGGGCTGCTGGACATCCGCCAGGGCTCGGGCACCTATGTGGTGGCCACGAGTGAGCTGGCGGGCGTGATGCACCGCCGCTTCGCCGACGCCGACCCCCGGCACATCGCCGAGCTGCGTTCGACCCTGGAGTCGGCGGCGGCGCGGCTGGCCGCCGAGCGGCGTACGGAGAAGGACCTCAAGCAGATCGACACCCTGCTGCTGCGCCGCGAGGAGGCCTGGGAGTCGGGCGAGGCGGAGGCCTTCGTGGCGGCGGACGCCACGTTCCACCTGGCGGTCGTGGCCGCCTCGCACAACGACGTGATGACCGCGATGTACGCGGACCTGAGCGAGGTGCTGCGGGACTGGCTGCGCGGTGACGTGGGCGGGGGCATGTCCCCGGAGACGCACATGGACCACGGGCGGCTGGTGGACGCGATCCGCGCGGGTGACGCGGCGACGGCGGCGGCGGAGGCCGCCGCCTATCCGTTCGTGTGCCGTCCGGGGCTGTCCGGTCCGCCCCCGGGCGACTGACCCGCGGCGCGGGCCGGCCGCGCTCCGGCGGCGTCCGCACCGCTCCACAAAAACGCGGGGGCCCGCACCCCGTACGGGATGCGGGCCCCGGCAGGGCGTCCGGTCAGGCGCCGATGGCGTGCAGACCGCCGTCGACGTGGACGATCTCGCCCGTGGTCTTCGGGAACCAGTCGCTCAGCAGGGCGACGACGCCCCGGCCGGCCGGCTCCGGGTCCTTCAGGTCCCACTCCAGCGGGGAGCGGCTGTCCCACACGGAGGCCAGCTCGCCGAAGCCCGGGATGGACTTGGCGGCCATGGAGCCGATCGGGCCCGCGGAGATCAGGTTGCAGCGGATGTTCTGCTTGCCCAGGTCACGGGCCATGTAGCGGCTGGTGGCCTCCAGCGCGGCCTTGGCCGGGCCCATCCAGTCGTACTGCGGCCAGGCGTACTGCGCGTCGAAGGTGAGGCCGACGACCGAGCCGCCGTTCTGCATCAGCGGCAGGCAGGCCATGGTCAGCGACTTCAGGGAGTACGCCGAGACGTGCATGGCGGTGGCGACCGACTCGAACGGGGTGTTCAGGAAGTTGCCGCCGAGCGCGTCCTGCGGGGCGAAGCCGATGGAGTGGACCACGCCGTCGAGGCCGCCGAGCTCCTCGCCGACCACGTCGGCCAGGCGGCCCAGGTGCTCCTCGTTGGTGACGTCGAGCTCGATGACCTTGGTGGGCTTCGGGAGCTTCTTGGCGATGCGCTCGGTCAGGGTGGGCCGCGGGAACGCGGTCAGGATGATCTCAGCGCCCTGCTCCTGGGCCAGCTTGGCGGTGTGGAAGGCGATGGAGGACTCCATCAGCACACCGGTGATCAGGACACGCTTGCCCTCGAGAATTCCGCTCATGGTGTTTCAGTGACCCATTCCCAGTCCGCCGTCAACGGGAATGACGGCTCCAGTGATGTACGAGGCCTCGTCCGAGGCGAGGAACCGCACCGTCGCGGCGATCTCCTCGGGCTGCGCGTACCGGGCGAGCGGCACCTGCGCGAGGATCTTCGTCTGCTGCTCCTCGGTGAGCGCCTTGGTCATGTCGGTGTCGACGAAACCGGGCGCGACGACGTTGAAGGTGATGTTGCGCGAGCCCAGCTCACGGGCGAGGGAGCGCGCGAAGCCGACCAGGCCGGCCTTGGAGGCGGCGTAGTTCGCCTGCCCCGCGGAGCCGAGCAGTCCGACCACGGAGGAGATCAGGACGACGCGGCCCTTCTTGGCGCGCAGCATGCCGCGGTTGGCGCGCTTGACGACCCGGAAGGTGCCGGTGAGGTTGGTGTCGACGACCGAGGTGAAGTCGTCCTCGGACATGCGCATCAGGAGCTGGTCCCTGGTGACGCCGGCGTTGGCCACGAGCACCTCGACGGTGCCGTGCGCCTCCTCGATCTCCTTGTAGGCCTGCTCCACCTGCTCGGGGTCGGTGATGTCGCACTTGACGGCCAGGAAGCCGGCCGGCGGCTCCCCCGAGCGGTACGTGATGGCGACCTTGTCGCCGGCGTCGGCGAACGCGCGGGCGATGGCGAGGCCGATGCCCCGGTTGCCTCCGGTGACGAGAACCGAGCGGCTCAACGGATCACCCTTTCGATAGCGGTCTGGTGCACCGCCCGGACACCTGGATGACAGGCGGCTACCCCGAGAACCTATCGGTCCCGGTCCGCCGCGGGGCAATGGGGCACCGACAGTGGCGCCCGTGGCCTCCTGTCGGGTTCCTACAGTTCGCGGTCCCGCTCAGTCCGCCGTGCCCGGTGCGTGAGCGGACAGTTCTTCGGCGCGGACGCGTCCAGGTGGGTCAACGGCCGTCCTCTTCGCGCTCGGCCAGGAGCACCGCCAGAGGATCGACGTCCTCCGCCACCCCGTAGTGCGGCATGCCGTCCCGGTCGGCGGCGGTGACCGGCTTCGGCCTGTCCTTCTCCTGCCCCACCAGGTGCGCGCACCTCTCCGTGGAACTGCCCGCCGGTGACAGTACGCGATCACGTAGCGGGTCGCAGCTGAAGGTGATCGTCACCTACGGCTGAACGGGGCACGGGTCGTCCGGGACGCGGACCACGCACTCCGCCCACACGGTCTTGCCCGGCCCCGTCCGCCCGGCCACGCCCCAGCGGTCGGCGACGGCTTCGACGAGGAGCAGACCTCTTCCGCCGTCGCTGTCCGCAGAGGGCCGGCCCGCCGGCCCGGGGAGTTCCGGGTGCCCCGGGTGGGTGTCGGACACCTCGACGCGGACGAGGCCCGCGGACCGGTCGTACGTGAGCCGCAGCTCGAAGTCGCGCCCCGGAACGCGGCCGTGGAGGGCCGCGTTGGCGGCGAGTTCGGCCACGACGAGGGTGACGGTGTCGGAGGCCGGGCTGCCGTACGGCAGGTGCCACAGGTCGAGCCGGTGGGTGGCGAGTCTGCGGGCCAGCCGCGCGCCGCGGCGGGTGGCGGAGAAGCGCTGGGCGAACACACTTACGGTTACGGCCTCTCGGGCCCGTGATGCTGGCATGCGGCCAGCGTTCCGGGGCGGTCCCGGCCCTCAACAGGGACGACACCCATACACGCGCGACTGTATCGGTGCACACTCTGGACTGGGTGGGTAACTCCCCGTGACCCTGGGCCGGCCGGGCGGGGTTGAGTGAGGCGTGGAGACGCGGACACGGGAGGCACGCGACGATGAGGACGGACCACGGCGGAGGCGGGAACGGCGGCGCGAACGGCACGGAGGCGGAGCTCTCCGACAGCTTGAAGACCTTCGGCGCGGTCCTCAAGGCCCTGCGCGACGAATCCGGCCTGACGCAGGAGGAGTTCGCGGTGCGGGTGCGGTACTCGGCCGCGTACGTGGCCAAGATCGAGCAGGGGAAGCGGTTCCCGCCGGCGGACCTGCCCGCGCGGGCGGAGGAGGCCCTGGGGCCGGTCGCGGTCAAGGTCCTCACGGCGGCGGCGAGGAGCCTGACGAGGAGGGCGGGGCTGGCGTCGTGGTTCCGACAGTGGGCGGGGATCGAGGAGGAGGCGATCTCCTTGTACGCGTATGAGTGCCGGGCGGTTCCTGGGCTGTTGCAGCCGGAGGGCTACATCCGGGCGGTGTTCGATCGGCGCTTGCCGCCTGTCTCCGAGGAGCAGATCGAACGCGAGGTCGCAGCTCGGCTCGACCGCCAGCAGCTCATCTCCACCAGGCAGAACACCGCGTTCAGCTTCGTCGTTGAGCAGAGCATCCTGGTGCGGCGCATGGGAGGGGGCGATGTCACCAGGCAGGTCATCGACCACCTTCTTGAGGTGGGCACCCGCCGTAATGTCGAGATTCAGGTCATGCCCAGCCTCCAGGAGGACCACTGCGGCATCGACGGTCAGATGTACCTCGCCGAGACACCAACTCACCAGTGGGTCGGGTACACCGAAGGACAGCGGTCAAGCACGTTGATCTCTGCGCCCAAGGACGTAAGTGTCTTGCTCCAGCGCTATGGCAAGCTGCGTTCACAGGCCCTGGACTGCCGGGCTACCGTGAAGCTGCTGGAACAGATGCGAGGAGCGCTATGAGCACTATCGATAAGCCGCACTGGTTCAAGAGCAGTTACAGCGGCAGCGAGGGCGACAACTGCGTCGAGGTCGCCGTACGCCCCGAGGCCGTCCACATCCGCGACTCCAAGGACAAGCGCATCCGCCCCCTCGTCGTCACGCCGACCGCCTGGGCGGCGTTCGCGGAACTCGCGGCCGGGGCGTCCCTGGACGGCTGAGTTCGCGCCCTACGTGACGTCGGCGGGCGGATACGGAACTCGTTCCCGTATCCGCCCGCCGGCCTGCGCCGTCGGCTTCTCCGGCGGAGCCCGGGGAGCGAGACGTGGTTCACTGCCTCCGACGGTCACCACTGGCAAGCGCCCGAAGGGATCTCTCCAACCGTGCCCCATGAAGTCGATCAGTCGTTTCTGGCATTGCCCCTGCGCGCCCTCGCCGACGCCGCGCTCGCGCGGGCGCGGGCGCTGGGGGCGGAGCACGCGGACTTCCGCCTGGAGCGGGTGCGCAGCGCGTCCTGGCGGTTCCGGGACGCCAAGCCGGCCGGGTCGTCGGACACCACCGACCTCGGCTACGCGGTGCGCGTGGTGCACGGTGGGACCTGGGGGTTCGCCTCCGGGGTGGACCTGACCCTCGACGCCGCCGCCAAGGTCGCCTCGCAGGCCGTGGCGATGGCGAAGCTGTCCGCCCAGGTGATCCGGGCCGCCGGCTCGGACGAGCGGGTGGAGCTGGCCGACGAGCCGGTGCACGCGGACAAGACCTGGGTCTCCTCGTACGAGATCGATCCCTTCGCCGTGCCCGACGAGGAGAAGACGGGCCTGCTGGCCGAGTGGAGTGCGCGGCTGCTGGCGGCGAACGGGGTGGACCACGTCGACGCCTCGCTGCTCACCGTGCACGAGAACAAGTTCTACGCCGACACCGCCGGGACCGTGACGACGCAGCAGCGGGTGCGGCTGCACCCGGTGTTCACGGCGGTGTCCGTGGACGACTCCAGCGGTGAGTTCGACTCCATGCGCACGATCGCGCCGCCCGTCGGCCGCGGCTGGGAGTACCTGACGGGCACCGGCTGGGACTGGGACGACGAGCTGGGGCGGATTCCGGAGCTGCTCGCCGAGAAGATGCGGGCGCCCAGCGTCGAGGCGGGGCTGTACGACCTGGTGGTGGACCCGTCCAACCTGTGGCTGACCATCCACGAGTCCATCGGGCACGCCACCGAGCTGGACCGCGCGCTCGGCTACGAGGCGGCGTACGCCGGGACCTCGTTCGCCACCTTCGATCTGCTGGGCAGGCTGAAGTACGGCTCCGAGCTGATGAACGTCACCGGCGACCGCACCGCCGAGCACGGGCTCGCCACGGTGGGCTACGACGACGAGGGCGTCGAGGCGCAGTCCTGGGACCTGGTGAAGGACGGCACGCTGGTCGGCTACCAGCTGGACCGGCGGATCGCGAGGCTCACCGGGTTCGAGCGGTCCAACGGGTGCGCGTTCGCGGACTCCCCCGGCCATGTGCCGGTGCAGCGGATGGCCAACGTGTCGCTGCGGCCGGATCCGGCGGGGATGTCGACGGAGGACCTGATCGGGGGCGTGGACCGGGGCATCTACGTCGTCGGTGACCGGTCGTGGTCGATCGACATGCAGCGGTACA
Source organism: Streptomyces sp. NPDC000348 (assembly GCF_042898795.1). Taxonomy (NCBI): domain Bacteria; kingdom Bacillati; phylum Actinomycetota; class Actinomycetes; order Kitasatosporales; family Streptomycetaceae; genus Streptomyces; species Streptomyces sp. NPDC000348. Next base: position 411,560 of record NZ_JBIAZD010000005.1, on the reverse strand, counting down.
ACTTCCAGTTCACCGGGCAGCGGTTCCACCGGATCGAGAACGGGCGGCTGGCGGGGCAGCTGCGGGACGTCGCCTACCAGGCGACGACCACCGACTTCTGGGGTTCCATGGCCGCCGTCGGCGGTCCGCAGACGTATGTCCTGGGCGGCGCCTTCAACTGCGGCAAGGCCCAGCCGGGACAGGTCGCGGCGGTCTCGCACGGCTGCCCGTCCGCCCTCTTCAAGGGAGTCAACATCCTCAACACCACGCAGGAGGCCGGGCGATGAGCCTCAGCACCGGGATCGGCCGGGGGTCCGGGGGTCGTCCCCCGGGAAAGCACAGTCTCAACACCACGCAGGAGGCCGGGCGATGAGCGCGCGCACCACCAAGCCGCACGAGATCGTCGAGCGCGCCCTCGAACTGTCCCGGGCCGACGGCTGTGTCGTGATCGCCGACGAGGAGTCCAGCGCCAATCTGCGCTGGGCCGGCAACGCGCTCACCACGAACGGTGTCACGCGCGGGCGCACGCTCACCGTGATCGCCACGGTGGACGGCGCGCAGGGCACGGCCTCCGGGGTGGTGTCCCGGTCCGCGGTGACCGCGGACGAGCTGGAGCCGCTGGTGCGGGCCGCCGAGGCCGCCGCGCGGGGCGCGGGTCCGGCCGAGGACGCGCAGCCGCTGGTCACGGGGGTGGCCCCGTCGCCCGGGTTCACGGAGGCGCCGGCCGAGACCTCCTCCGCCGTGTTCACCGACTTCGCCCCGGCGCTGGGCGAGGCGTTCGCCCGCGCGCGGGCCGGCGGCCGGGAGCTGTACGGCTTCGCCAACCACGAGCTGGTCTCCAGCTACCTCGGCACGTCGGCGGGGCTGCGGCTGCGGCACGACCAGCCGAACGGCACCCTGGAGCTGAACGCCAAGTCGCCGGACCGCACGCGTTCGGCGTGGGCGGGTCGCTCCACGCGGGACTTCAAGGACGTCGACCCGGCGGCGCTCGACGCCGAGCTGGCCGTACGGCTGGGCTGGGCCGAGCGGCGGCTCGAGCTGCCCGCGGGCCGGTACGAGACGCTGCTGCCGCCGACCGCGGTGGCGGACCTGCTGATCTACCAGCTGTGGTCGGCCTCGGGGCGGGACGCGGCCGAGGGGCGCACGGTGTTCTCCAGGCCGGGCGGCGGCACCCGGGTCGGTGAGCGGCTGACCGAGCTGCCGCTGACCCTGCGCAGCGACCCGGACGAGCCGGGTCTTCAGTCGGCGCCGTTCGTGATCGCGCACTCCTCCGGCGGCGACCAGTCGGTGTTCGACAACGGGCTGCCGCTGGCGGCCACGGACTGGGTGCGCGAGGGCGAGCTGAACCGGCTGACGACCAGCAGGCACAGCGCGGGCCTGACCGGGCTGCCGACGGCCCCCGCGATCGACAACCTGATCCTGGACGGGGGCGCGGACCGCTCGCTGGAGGAGATGGTCGCGGCCACCGGACGGGGGCTGCTGCTGACCTGCCTGTGGTACATCCGCGAGGTCGATCCGGCGACGCTGCTGCTCACCGGCCTGACCCGGGACGGCGTCTACCTCGTCGAGAACGGCGAGGTCACCGGTGAGGTGAACAACTTCCGGTTCAACGAGTCGCCGGTGGACCTGCTCGGCCGGGCCACCGAGGCGGGCCGCACGGAGAAGACGCTGCCCAGGGAGTGGGGCGACTGGTTCACCAGGGCCGCGATGCCCGCGCTGCGCGTCCCCGATTTCAATATGAGCTCCGTCAGCCAGGGCGTATAACCTCGTAGGCGTTCACCCTCGGCCGTCACCCGACCGGCCGAAGACCATCGAGGAGACACGAGAACCGTGACGGACATCGTCGACGAGCTGAAGTGGCGTGGCGTGATCGCCCTGTCCACTGACGAGGACGCATTGCGCAAGGCGCTCGCGGACGGTCCCGTCACGTTCTATTGCGGTTTCGACCCGACCGCGGCCAGCCTGCACGTCGGCCACCTGGTCCAGGTCCTCACCATGCGCCGCCTCCAGCGGGCGGGCCTGCGCCCGCTGGCGCTGGTCGGTGGCGCGACGGGGCAGATCGGCGACCCGCGCCCGACGGCCGAGCGCACGCTGAACGACCCGGAGACGGTCGCGAACTGGGTGACCCGGCTGCGCGCGCAGATCGAGCCCTTCCTGTCGTTCGAGGGCGACAACGCCGCGACGATGGTGAACAACCTCGACTGGACCGCCGGCCTGTCGGCCATCGAGTTCCTGCGGGACATCGGCAAGCACTTCCGCGTCAACAAGATGCTGACGAAGGAGTCGGTCGCGCGGCGTCTGGAGTCCGCCGAGGGCATCAGCTACACGGAGTTCAGCTACCAGCTGCTGCAGGGCATGGACTTCCTGGAGCTCTACCGGCGCCACGGCTGCACGCTCCAGCAGGGCGGCAGCGACCAGTGGGGCAACCTCACGGCGGGTCTGGACCTGATCCACCGGCTCGAGCCGCACGCCAGTGTGCACGCGCTGGCGACCCCGCTGATGACCAAGGCGGACGGCACCAAGTTCGGCAAGACCGAGGGCGGCGCCGTCTGGCTCGACCCGGAGATGACGACGCCGTACGCGTTCTACCAGTTCTGGCTGAACGCGGACGACCGCGACATCTCGTCGTACATGCGGATCCTGTCCTTCAGGTCCCGCGAGGAGCTGGAGGAGCTGGAGAAGCAGACGCAGGAGCGTCCGCAGGCCCGGGCGGCGCAGCGCGCGCTGGCGGAGGAGCTGACGACGCTGGTGCACGGCGCCGACCAGACGGCCGCCGTGATCGCCGCGTCCAGGGCCCTCTTCGGCCAGGGCGAGCTGGCGGAGCTGGACGACCGCACGCTGGCGGCGGCGCTCTGCGAGGTGCCGCACGTCAAGGTGGCCGAGCTGGGTACGGTGGTCGACCTGTTCGCCGAGGTCGGCCTGGTGGCGAGCAAGTCGGCCGCGCGGCGCACGGTGAAGGAGGGCGGCGCCTACGTGAACAACGTCAAGGTCACCGCCGAGGACGCCGTCCCCGCCGAGGAGGACCTGCTGCACGGGCGCTGGCTGGTGCTGCGCCGGGGCAAGAAGAACCTGGCGGCGGTGGAGGTCACGGCCGGCTGAACCGGCGGCTTCGTCCAGGGGCGGTCTCCGGCGGGCGCCGGGGGCCGCCCCTTCGTCGTGTCCGGGTCAGACCCGCCGCTCGGCTCCCCTGCGCTTCACCGAGGTGTACATCATGTCCACGAAGAAGACGACGACGACCGCCGCGACCAGCTGGAAGATGTGCCGGCCCCAGTCGATGCCGCTCGTCTCCTCGATCCCGAAGCCCCGCGCGACGGCGTTGCCCACGACGGCGCCGATCATGCCGCAGATGGTGGTCAGCCACAGGGGACTGTGCTGCTTGCCCGGAATCAGCGCCTTGGCGATCAGGCCGAGCACGAACCCCACGATGATCGCCCACAACCAGCCCATGGCTGCCTCCTCGTACGGCTCGACGCGAGCATTACGGCCAGTGTCGGCCGAGACGCGGTACGCCGCATGTCGGACGTGCCGTGCACACCACGCCGCGGGCGGGGTGACCCGCCCTCGTGACCCGGCGGGGTGCGGCGTAACGTGGACATGTCCGGACCGGTGTCGTGGAACGGGGCACCGGCCGGTCGGGTACGGGGAAGGTCCGATGCGGGCGGATGGTGAAGTGCGATGCGGAAGCGGCATGGCGGCGGCAACGTCCAGGTGTTCCGGATCACCGGTGCCCGGACGGGCCTCCAGGAGGACGTACGGGGGCGGCAGCGCCGGTACGTGATCTCGATGATCGTCCGTACGATCTCGGTCATCCTCGCGGCGACGCTGTGGAACGTGGAGCGGCACGTCGCGATCGTGGCGCTGGTGCTCGGGGCGGTCCTGCCGTACATCGCGGTGGTGATCGCCAACGCCGGGCGCGAGAACGCGCCGTCCTTGCCGTCGACCTTCGTGACGACGCCGATGAAGCCGATGATCGCGTCCGCGCGGACGAATGACGGTTCCGCGGAATCCGACGCGGAAGATGTGGCGTCACCGGCGGCGCCGGGCGCACGAACGGAGCGGCCCGAGCGGTCGTGAGGAACGGGGCGTGGGAGGGAACCGCGCCGAGCGGAAGGCACTTACCCGCCAAGCTCGGGAAGAGCTCAGATCAATCATGTTGTTCCGGTGCCGGGCGCGGGGTGACCCGTGACATACTTCGTACGCGCTCCGCATCCCCCGTCGGAGCGACGGACCGACGCCGGGCAGCTCCCCCCGTGGCTGCTCGGCGTCGCCTTTTCCCGTCGGGTTAGGGTCGGCGTGTGATGGTCCCTGATCCCGAGACGCCGATCTGCTCCGCCAAGGGGTGCCGTGCCGCCGCCGTGTGGGTGCTGGCCTGGAACAACCCCAAGGTGCACACGCCGGAGCGCCGTAAGACCTGGCTCGCCTGCGAGGAGCACCGCGAGCATCTGTCGCAGTTCCTGGGGGTCCGGGGGTTCCTGAAGGACGTCGTCCGGTTCGCGGAGTGGGAGGCTCCGGAAGGCGCCTAGTCCGCTCAGCCCCCGATGGCGGACATCGGCCGGTCCGGCTGGACGAAGGTCGGGTCGTCCAGGCCCGCGCCCGCCTTCTTGCCCCACATGGCGAGCTTCCAGACGCGGGCGATCTCCTCGTCGGGGGCGCCGGAGCGCAGGGCCGCGCGCAGGTCGGTCTCCTCGGTGGCGAACAGGCACGTGCGTACCTGTCCGTCGGCGGTGAGGCGGGTGCGATCGCAGGCCGCGCAGAAGGGGCGGGTGACGGAGGCGATGACGCCGACGCGGTGCGGGCCGCCGTCGACCAGCCAGCGCTCGGCCGGTGCGGAGCCGCGCGCCTCGTCGCCCTCGGGGGTCAGCTCGAAACGGGTGCGCAGGGAGGTCAGGATGTCCCCGGCGGTGATCATGCCCTCGCGCTTCCAGCCGTGCTGGGCGTCCAGGGGCATCTGCTCGATGAAGCGCAGCTCGTAGTCGTGCTCCACGGCCCAGGCGAGGAGGTCGGGGGCCTCGTCGTCGTTGAGCCCCGGCATCAGGACCGAGTTGACCTTCACCGGGGTCAGACCGGCCTCGCGGGCCGCGTACAGGCCGTCGAGGACGTCCTGGTGGCGGTCGCGGCGGGTGAGGGTCTTGAAGACGTCCGGGCGGAGCGTGTCGAGGGAGACGTTGACCCGGTCCAGGCCCGCCTCCTTCAGGGCGGGTGCGACCCGCCGGAGCCCGATGCCGTTGGTGGTGAGGGACATCTGCGGGCGGGGCTCCAGGGCGGCGACGCGCTCGACGATGCCGACCAGTCCGGGGCGGAGCAGCGGCTCGCCGCCGGTGAAGCGGACCTCCTCGACGCCGAGGGAGGTGACGGCGATGCCGACGAGGCGGACGATCTCGTCGTCGGTGAGCAGGTCGGGCTTGGCCAGCCACTGCAGCCCCTCCTCGGGCATGCAGTAGGTGCAGCGCAGATTGCACCGATCGGTCAGCGAGACCCTCAGGTCGGTGGCCACTCGGCCGTAGGTGTCGATGAGCACGCGGCCCCCTCCGTCGGCGCGGATCACTTGTGCCCGGCTACCCGCGAGCCTACGTGACGCCACCGACAACCCATAGCGACCCGGTGCGACGAGATGACGAACGGCCGCGTCGCAGGGACCTATGGGGTCCCTTGCGACGCGGCCGCGGCGGGGTGCGGATCAGTGGGCGCCGGTCCCGGTCAGGGACCGGACCTCCAGCTCCGCGTACTTCTTGGCGTCGGGCTCCTCCTTCGACAGGACGGTGCCGAGCCAGCCCATCAGGAAGCCGAACGGGATGGAGATGATGCCCGGGTTCTTCAGCGGGAACCAGGCGAAGTCGACGTCGGGGAACATCGCCTTGGGGTCGCCGGACACCACGGGCGAGAACAGCACCAGGCCGACGGCGACGACGAGACCGCCGTAGATCGACCAGAGCGCGCCCTGGGTGGTGAACCGCTTCCAGAACAGGCTGTAGAGGATGGTCGGCAGGTTGGCGGAGGCGGCGACCGCGAAGGCCAGTGCGACCAGGCCGGCCACGTTCAGGTCACGGGCGAGGGCGCCGAGCGCGATGGAGACGACGCCGATGAGGACGGTCGCCCAGCGGGCCGCCCGCATCTCCTCCTTCTCGGTGGCCTGCCCCTTGCGGATGACGTTGGCGTAGATGTCGTGGGCGAAGGAGGACGACGAGGCGAGGGTGAGTCCGGCGACCACGGCGAGGATCGTCGCGAAGGCGACCGCCGAGATGGTGGCGAGCAGGATCGCGCCCCAGGCCGAGTCGACGCCGCCGAGGTGCAGGGCGAGCAGCGGGGCGGCCGTGTTCCCGGACGGGTTGGAGGCGATGATCTCGTCCTGGGAGATCAGCGCGGCGGCGCCGAAGCCGAGGGCGATGGTCATCAGGTAGAAGCCGCCGATGATGCCGATGGCCCAGTTCACGGACTTACGGGCGGCCTTGGCGTTGGGCACCGTGTAGAAGCGGATCAGGATGTGCGGCAGACCGGCGGTGCCGAGCACCAGGGCGATGCCGAGGGAGATGAAGTCCAGCTTGGTGGTGCCGTCGGCGCCGTACTGCAGGCCGGGCTCGAGGAAGGCGTCGCCCTTGCCGCTGTTCTCGGCGGCGCTGCCCAGCAGGTCGGAGATGTTGAAGTCGAACTTCAGCAGCACCAGGAACGTGATGAGGAGCGTGCCGCCGATGAGCAGCACGGCCTTGACCATCTGGACCCAGGTGGTGCCCTTCATGCCGCCGATGGAGACGTACACGATCATCAGGACGCCGACGAGGGCGACGATGAGGATCTTGCCGGCGTCGGAGGTGATGCCGAGCAGCAGCGAGACCAGGACGCCCGCACCCGCCATCTGGGCCAGCAGGTAGAAGATCGACACGACGATGGTGGAGGTGCCGGCGGCGGTGCGCACGGGACGCTGGCGCATGCGGTAGGCGAGGACGTCGCCCATCGTGTAGCGGCCGGAGTTCCGCAGGGGCTCGGCGACCAGGAGGAGGGCGACCAGCCAGGCGACCAGGAAGCCGATGGAGTACAGGAAGCCGTCGTAGCCGAAGAGGGCGATGGCGCCCGCGATGCCGAGGAAGGACGCGGCCGACATGTAGTCGCCGGAGACGGCGAGTCCGTTCTGGAAGGCGCTGAACTGGCGTCCGCCGGCGTAGAAGTCGGCGGCGTCCTTGGTCTGCCGGCCCGCCCAGACGGTGATGCCGAGGGTGGCGAGGACGAACAGCGCGAACAGTGTGATGATCAGCGTGCGGTGTTCGCTGGCCTCGTTCGCGGCGAGCGTGACATGGGTGATCGCGGGGCTCATGCGCCGCCCTCCATACGGGTCTTGATGGCCTCGGCCTTGGGGTCGAGCTCGGCGGCGGCGTGCCGGGAGTACCACCAGGCGATGAGGAAGGTGGTGACGAACTGCAGGACGCCGAAGACGAAGGCGACGTTGATGTTGCCGAACAGCTTGGCGCCCATGAAGTCGCCCGCGTAGTTGGAGAGCAGGACGTACAGCAGGTACCAGGCGATGAAGGCGATCGTCAGCGGGAAGGCGAAGGAGCGGTGGGAGCGGCGCAGTTCACCGAACTCGGCGCTCTCCTGCACCGCGGTGAACTCCTCGGGGGTGGGGAGTGTGCGTCGTTCCGTCGAGGGGGGCGGTGCTTCGGCGGCCACGGAGTCTCCTCGCGTTGCGGTTGGGGTCGGGCGGGGACGAAAGGCGAGTGTCCTCGCGCTTCCTGCCCAAGGGCACGGCGCCACGCGAGGACCGGTTCAACTCTCCGCCGTTCTTTCCCGCGGCGTTTTTCGAAGACGGTCCCGGCAAAACATTGCTGGCCAGCGAGAGCGCGGGATAGTTTCACCCTGCACCACCCCGTCATGTACCTGCCCGAGCACCACCCCTGTGCCTCGGGCCGGTTTCGTTTCCGGATGATGTGGAGACCCCATGGCTCATCTGCGTTCCAGACGCCGGTTCGCCCTCGCCGTGCCCGTCGTGCTGTCCCTGACCGCCTCGCTCGGCTTCCTCCCGGCGGCGGCCTCGGCGGCCCCGCGGACGGTGTCGGCCGGGCAGGCGGCGGACGCGCCCGCCCTGGCGTACGTCGTCAACACCGAGGCGGACCGCCGCACGATCGCCTCGGTGAAGCGGGCGATCGCCGCGGCCGGCGGGACCGTCGTGGTCTCGTACGACAGGATCGGCGTGATCGTCGTCCACTCGGCGAACCCCGGTTTCGGCGAGGAGATCCGCGAGGCGCGCGGCGTCGTGTCGGCCGGCGCCACCCGCACCGCGCCGCTGACCGCGGCCGGGACGACGGACGAGGGCGCCGCCGACTTCGTGACGGCCGCCGAGGCCGCGCGGACGGAGGCCGCCTCCGCGGAGGTCCCCGGCAGCGAGCCGCTCGAGGCCGACCAGTGGGACCTGCGGGCCATAGGCGCCGACAAGGCCGCGAAGATCAACCCGGGCAGCGGCAGGGTGACCGTCGCCGTGATCGACACCGGCGTCGACGACACCCACCCGGACCTCGCCCCGAACTTCTCCGCCGCCCAGTCGGCCAACTGCGTCGGCGGCAAGGCGGACACCAGCGAGGGCGCCTGGCGCCCGTACACGGCCGACGACTACCACGGCACCCATGTGGCCGGTGAGATCGCCGCGGCCCGCAACGGCGTCGGCGTCGCCGGTGTCGCACCCGGCGTGAAGGTGGCCGGCATCAAGGTCAGCGACCCGGACAACGGCCTGTTCTACCCGGAGAACGTCGTCTGCGCGTTCGTGTTCGCCGCCGACCACGGCGTGGAGATCACGAACAACAGCTACTACGTCGACCCGTGGCTGTACAACTGCATGGACGACCCGGACCAGAGGGCGATCGTCGACGCGGTCAACCGGGCCCAGCTGTACGCGCAGAAGAAGGGCACGCTGCACCTCGCCTCGGCCGGCAACTCCAACCACGACCTGGACTCCGACGCCATCGTCGACGACTCCAGCCCGGACGACTCCACGCCGGTGACCCGCACCATCGACCCGCACGAGTGCTTCGACGTGCCGACCCAGCTGCCGGGCATCGTCACGGTCAGCGCGACGGGCGTGCAGAACCTCAAGTCGTACTACTCCTCGTACGGCAAGGGCGTCGTCGACGTCGCGGCGCCGGGCGGCGACCGCCGCTACCAGCTGCCGGACACGCCGTCGAAGGACGGCCGCATCCTGTCGACCATGCCGAACGGCGCGTACGCCTTCCTGCAGGGCACCTCGATGGCCTCGCCGCACGCCGCCGGTGTCGCCGCGCTGCTGAAGTCCGAGCACCCGCGGGCCACGCCCGCCCAGCTGCAGGCGCTGCTGAAGGCCCAGGCCGACAATCCGGGCTGCCCGGAGTCCTACGACCAGGACGGCGACGGCGCGCAGGACGCCACCTGCGAGGGCGGCAGCCGGGTCAACGGCTTCTACGGCTTCGGCGTCGTCGACGCGCTGCGCGCCGTCAAGTGACCCGCACGGCACCGCACTTCCCGCCCGTCCGACCGCATTCGTGAACGAACTGGAGACTCCATGACCGCGTCTCACCCGCGTCACCGCCGCGCGCTCGTCGTCCCGGCCGGGATGGCCATGGCGACGGCACTCGCCTTCCTGCCGAACACCGCGGCCACGGCCGCCCCGGCCGACGCGCCGCGGGCCGCGGCCTCCGCCGACGCGACCCCGCTCAGCTACGTGGTCAACGTCAAGGGCGGACACGCCACGTCGGCGCACGTGAAGAAGGCGATCGGCAAGGCCGGTGGGACGATCGTGACGTCCTACGACAAGATCGGCGTCATCGTCGTCCACTCGTCGAACGCCGATTTCGCGCGGACCATCCGCACGGTGCGCGGGGTGCAGTCGGCCGGCGCCACCCGCACCGCGCCGCTGCCGTCGGCGGCCACCACGGACATGGGCACCCCGAAGGTGCTCGGCGCCTCCGAGATCGCCCGGGCCGAGTCGGCCGCGGCCGAGGGACAGGACCCGCTCCAGGCCCTGCAGTGGGACCTGCCCGCCATCAAGGCGGACAAGGCCCACGAGAAGTCGCTGGGCAGCTCCGCGGTGACCGTCGCCGTCATCGACACCGGTGTGGACGACACCCACCCGGACATCGCGCCCAACTTCGACCGGGACGCGTCGGTCAACTGCGTGTCGGGCAAGCCGGACACCACCGACGGCGCCTGGCGGCCGGGCGCGCAGGAGAGCCCGCACGGCACGCACGTCGCCGGTGAGATCGCCGCCGCGAAGAACGGCGTCGGCATGACCGGTGTCGCGCCGGGCGTGAAGGTGTCGGGCATCAAGGTGTCCAACCCGGACGGCTTCTTCTACACCGAGGCCGTGGTGTGCGGCTTCGTGTGGGCGGCCGAGCACGGGGTCGACGTCACCAACAACAGCTATTACACCGACCCCTGGTACTTCAACTGCACGGACGACCCGGACCAGAAGGCGCTCGTCGAGGCCGTCACCCGGGCGTCGCGGTACGCGGAGCGCAAGGGCGCGGTGAACGTGGCCGCGGCCGGCAACGAGAACTACGACCTCGCGGCCGACGAGATCACCGACCCGGTCTCCCCGAACGACTCCACCCCGTCGGACCGGGTGATCGACCCGTCCGAGTGCTACGACATCCCGACCCAGCTGCCGGGTGTGGTGACGGTGGCGGCGACCGGCGCCAAGGGCCTGAAGTCGTCGTTCTCCAACTACGGCCGGGGCGTCGTCGACATCGCCGCGCCCGGCGGTGACTCGACGAGGTACCAGACGCCCGAGCCGCCCGCCACCAGCGGTCTGATCCTGGGCACGCTGCCCGGCGGGTCGTGGGGCTACATGGCGGGTACGTCGATGGCGTCCCCGCACGTCGCGGGCGTCGCCGCGCTGATCAAGTCGACGCACCCGCACGCCTCGCCGGCCCTGGTGAAGGCCCTGCTGTACGCGGAGGCCGACGCCACCGCGTGCACGGACCCGTACGACATCGACGGCGACGGCAAGGTCGACGCGGTGTGCGAGGGCCCGAAGAACCGCAACGGCTTCTACGGCTGGGGCACGGCCGACGCGCTGGACGCGGTGACGCGGTAGCAGCGCGGGAGGTGTGAGCGGCGGGGGCCGGGCGATCGCGTCCGGCCCCTTTCGCGGCATAGTGCGGGCATGACCGATCTCGCCTCCGTCTGGTCCGCCCTGGGCGGCGACCCCGCCCTCCTCGCCCGCGTGTCGGCCGTCGAACGGCCCGGTGCGCTCCCCGCCCGCCTGCCGGTACGGGAGTCGGCGCGCGCCTGTGTGGGCGCGTGCGCGCTGGCCGCCGCCGAGCTGGGGGCGCGGCGGACGGGCGGCGGGGTGCCGGCGGTGCGGGTGGACGACGGGGCGGTGGCCACGGCGTTCGCCAGCGAGCGGCACCTGCTGGTCGGCGGGCGGGCCGCGGAGACCTTCGCACCGCTGTCGCGGTTCTGGCGCACGGCCGACGGGTGGGTGCGCACGCACGCCAACTACCCGCACCACCGGGCCCGGCTGCTGGCCGCGCTGGACGTGCCGGAGGACCCGGAGGCGGTGGCGGCGGCGCTCGCGGAGCGCTCCGCGAGCGAGGTCGAGGAGACGGTGTACGCGGCCGGGGGTCTCGCCGTCGCCCTGCGGACGCCCGGGGAGTGGGCGGCGCACGCACAGGGCGTGGAGGCGGGGAAGCGGCCCCTCGTGGAGTGCGAGCGGCTGGATTCGGCCCCCGCGCGGGTGCTCACCGCGGTGGGCCGGGATCCGCTGCTGCCCGCGGCGGGGCTGCGGGTGCTGGACCTCACACGGGTGATCGCGGGGCCCGTCGCCACCCGCACGCTCGCCCTGCTCGGCGCGGACGTGCTGCGCGTGGACGCGCCGGGGCTGCCCGAACTCGCCGACCAGCACACCGACACGGGTTTCGGGAAGCGGTCGGCGCTGCTGGACCTCTCGGCCGGCCGGGACGTGTTCGAGGAACTGCTCGCGACGGCGGACGTGGTGGTGACGGGGTACCGTCCGGGCGCCCTGGACCGCTTCGGGCTGACGCCCGGTGCGCTGGCCGAGCGGCGGCCGGGGGTGGTGGTGGCGCAGTTGTCGGCGTGGGGCGCGTACGGACCGTGGGGCGGCCGGCGCGGCTTCGACAGTCTGGTGCAGGTGGCCACGGGGATCGCGGCGGTCGAGGGTTCCCCGGCGGGGCGGCCGGGGGCACTGCCGGCGCAGGCGCTCGACCACGGCACGGGGTACCTGCTGGCGGCGGGGGTGCTGCGGGCGCTCGGTGAGCAGGTGGAGGCCGGGGGGAGCAGGGTGGTGCGGGTGGCGCTGGCGCGGACCGCGGGGTGGTTGCTGGAAGGTGCGGCGGCCGGGCCCGCCGGGTCTCCCGGGTCTCCCGGGTCTCCCGGTGACGTGTTGCCCGTCGGGCGGTGGCTCGCGGAGCGGGAGAGTGCGCTGGGGAGGTTGCGGTACGCCTTGTCGCCCGTGGTGTTCGACGGTGGGCCGCATGACTGGGCGCGTCCGCCCGGTCGTTGGGGAGACGATCCGGCGCGGTGGGTCTGAGGGGCCGTGCGGGGGTGTCACTTGCCGGCGTCGGCAGGGTGCCTCCCCCACTCTCGACTTCTCCCCCATGGGCGGGGGCCCCGCCGCCCACCCGTGCCGCTCCGGGGGTACCTCCCAGGCCCTTGAGGCACTGGGGGGGCACGACTCTGCCCGCAGCTGGGGGGGCATCGCCGAGCGGCACGACTGCACGCAGTTGGGGAGGGCGCCGCCCGGTGGCACGGCCGGTCGCGGCCGGGTCACGGACTTGCCCGATTCTGTGGGACCTTGTGAAGATCCTGGGGTGAGTTCGATGAGGACCGTGGTCGGGGCGGACGAGGTGCACAGGGGCCGGCGGGGGCGGGCCGGCGTCGTGCTCGTGCTGGTGGGGCTCGGGGCGGTGATACCGCTGTTCGGGCCGGCGCCCGCGTTGCACGGCACGGGGGAGGCCGACGCGCCCGGCACCGGTGGCATAGCCCTGTTGCGGACGGTGCTGTTCGCCGCGCTGTCCGTACCCGTCGGCGAGTTGCTCGTGCGGCGGCTGGCGCGTTCCGTGCCCGGCGCTCCTCCCGCCGTGCCACGCGGCTGGTCCACCGCGGCGAACTCCGTCGGCTTCGTGGCCGCCCTCGGACTCGCCTCCGTCGTGGCCACCGGAAACCTGGTGCCCGGCGGCCTCGCCGACGTCGACGTCGGCGGTCTCTACGGCTCCAGGGACGGCAAACTCGCCCTCCTGGAGGTCAACGCCTTCCTGGCGGCGGCCCTGTGCGCGGCGTCCGGCCGTCCCGGCACCCAGGTGTGGCCGCTGGCCGCGGTGATGGCCGCGGAGGCGCTGCGCGCGCATCCGACGGCCGAGCACGGCCCGCTCGTCGGCTCCGGGCTGACCCTGGTGCACCTGGTCTGCGCGTCGCTCTGGGCGGGCGGGCTGCTGTACGCGCTGCGCACCCTGCGGCTGTGGGGGCGGGCGGAGGCGGGCGCCGTGCTGCTGGGGCGCTACGCGCGCGTGGCGGTCGTCCTGCTCGTCGCCGTCACCGCGACGGGCGTGTGCAGTTCGCTGCGCCGGATGCCGCCGGAGACGGTCCTGGAGCAGTTGACGGACACGGCGTACGGGCGTGTCCTGCTCGCCAAGGTGATCCTGATGGCCGGGGTGGCCGCCCTCGCCCTGTGGGCCCGGATCCGGCTGGCCCGCGCGAAGGACCCGCTGACCGCCTGCTCCCCCGCGCGGGCGGAGGTGTACGCGCTCGGCGTGGTGGTCGCGGTGTCGGGGCTGCTGACGGCGCTTCCGGTACCGATCCGCTGGTGAACGGGCTGCCGCGCCCCGTACGGGTGTTCCCGGCACCCGCGTGCGCGGGCCGTGCGGGAGGGCCTGGCGGTCGGCGCTGTCGGTCCCGGCCCGTATCCTCGTGAACCATGCTCGACGACCTCACGACCGCAGCGTCCTCCCCCCTCGTGTGGCCGGCCGCGTATCCGCAGGGATACGCGGTCGTCGACGTGGAGACCACGGGGCTGGCCCGGGACGACCGCATCATCTCCGCGGCCGTCTACCGGCTGGACGCCCGCGGCGAGGTCGAGGACCACTGGTACACGGTGGTCAATCCGGAGCGGGACCCGGGCCCGGTGTGGATACACGGCCTGACGAGCGACGTGCTCGAGGGGGCGCCCCTCTTCCAGGACGTCGCCGCGGAGTTCGCGGCCCGGCTGGAGGGCCGGGTGCTGGTCGCGCACAACGCGGTCTTCGACTGGCAGATGATCGCCCGGGAGTACGCCCGCGCGCGGAGCGAGGCCCCGGTGAAACAGCGGCTGTGCACCATCGCCCTCTCCAAGGAGCTGAGGCTCCCGCTGCCCAACCACAAGCTGGAGTCGCTCGCCGCGCACTTCGGTGTCGTCCAGCGGCGGGCGCACCACGCGCTGGACGACGCGCGCGTGCTGGCGGAGGCGTTCCGGCCCAGTCTGCGGGCCGCGGCGGCGGGCGGCGTACGGCTGCCGCTGCACGAGTGCCGGCCGCTGACCGAGTGGACGGACGGGCCCCGTACCGGACGGCAGGCGGGGCACGGCGGCCACCGGCCGGCCAGTTGGCGCCCGTCCCGCAAGCGGCCCGCGTGCCCGTACCCCAACCCGGGTCGGTACGAACCGGGCAAGCGGCTCAAGCAGGGCATGCGGGTGGCGTTCTCCGGGGACACCTCGACCGAGCGGGACCTGCTGGAGGACCGCGCGACCGAGGCCGGGCTGCACGTCGCCGGCAGCCTGTCCCGGCTCACCAGCCTCCTCGTCACCAACGATCCGGACTCGGGCACGTCCAAGGTGGTCAAGGCCCGGCAGTACGGCACCCCGGTCGTCGACGAGGCCGCTTTCGGCCAGCTCCTCGGAAACGTCGAACCGGCGTCGGAGGACTGACCGGAGCACCGGGCCCGACCGTACGGACGGGTGATTGACGGGCGACTCGCCCGCCGCCCGCTCGCCCGCGCCGGGCCGACGGCCCACCCTGTGCCCCATGGCGACATGCGAAGTCTGCGGCAACAGCTACGGAATGACCTTCGAGGTGCACGCGCAGGGCGCGGTGCACGTTTTTGACTGCTTCTCCTGTGCGATCCACCGCATGGCCCCGATCTGCGAGCACTGCCGGGTGCAGATCATCGGCCAGGGAGTCGAGGCCGACGGTCACTGGTACTGCGGCGCCCACTGCGCCCGCGCGGAGGGAAGGGCGGGGATCGTCGACCGGGTCTGAATGGACGTACCCGCCTCAAAGCACCCCGCGACCGAGTTGTACGGTCGTGGGGTGTACCGCTTTCTGTTGTCCCGCCAGTGGGTGATCATCACGCTGGTCGCCCTGGTCCTCATTCCCACGATGATCTGGCTGGGCTTCTGGCAGATGGACCGCCACGACGAGCGCGCCGCCCGGAACCGGCTGGTCGCCGAGGCGCTGGCGGCCGATCCGGTGCCGGTCGAGCGGCTGGCCGCGCCCGGGGACGCCGTGACGCGCGCCGAGCGGTACCGCACCGTGACCGCCAAGGGGCACTTCGACACCGATGACGAGGTCGTCGTCCGCCGCCGCACCAACGCCGACGACCGGGTCGGCTTCCACGTCCTCACCCCCTTCGTCCTCGACGACGGCGAGGTCCTGCTCGTGAACCGGGGCTGGATCCCCGCGGAGGCGGGCCGGACCGCGTTCCCCGAGGTTCCCGCACCACCGCGCGGCGAGACCACGATCAAGGGCCGGCTGATGCCCGACGAGACGACCGAGGCGAGCGGCATCAAGGACCTCGAGGGCCTGCCGGACCGGCAGATCATGCTGATCAACAGCGAGCGGGAGGCGGAGCGCCTCGGTGCCCGGGTGCTCGGCGGCTACGTGGCGCAGACGGCGCCCGAGCCGAAGGACGGCACCCCGGAGCTGCTCGGGGACCCCGGCAAGGAGAACGCGGCGCTGAACTACGCGTACGCCGTCCAGTGGTGGCTGTTCGCGGCGGCCGTGCCGGTCGGCTGGTTCGTGCTGGCC
The DNA here is from genome assembly GCF_042898795.1 of Streptomyces sp. NPDC000348. NCBI lineage: Bacteria > Bacillati > Actinomycetota > Actinomycetes > Kitasatosporales > Streptomycetaceae > Streptomyces > Streptomyces sp. NPDC000348. The sequence goes on along the minus strand of NZ_JBIAZD010000005.1, from coordinate 395,610 downwards.
CGCCGCGAGGCCCGGGAGCGGGCCGGCACGGCGGCCGGGGGCACGGACGACGCCGAGGAGACGGAACCGGCGGCGGTGCAGGAAGCCCCCGCCGGGGACACGCGCCGCGCCGGGAACGACCGGTCGGTACTGTGACCTGCGCTCCTCTCCCGGTTCGGGGCGGTCCGTGCGCGAGTGGCGCGGCGGGCGCCCCGCCGGCCCGGCGCCATCCGGACGGGCCGTGCGCGCGGCTCTCCCCGGGAGGCACGGCACACCGGGGACGGTGACGCGTGGCCGACGGTCCGTCATTCCCCCGGCCCCGCCCCTGATTGCCGCCCCCGATGGCCGGGAACCCGCACCCCGTGCACCGTATCGAGGACTACGCGCTCATCGGCGACGAACAGACCGCTGCCCTGGTGGGCGCGGACGGCTCGGTCGACTGGCTCTGCCTGCCCCGCTTCGACTCGGCGGCCTGCTTCGCACGGCTGCTCGGGGACGAGGACAACGGGCACTGGCGCATCGCCCCGGCCGGTGCGGACCGGTGCACCCGCCGCTCCTACCGCGAGGACACCCTGGTCCTGGACACCGAGTGGGAGACCCCCGAGGGGGCGGTGCTGGTCACCGACCTGATGCCGCAGCGCCACCGCGCGCCGGACCTGGTGCGGATCGTGCAGGGCGTACGGGGTGAGGTGACCGTGCGCAGCACGCTGCGGCTGCGCTTCGACTACGGCTCGGTCGTGCCGTGGGTGCGCAAGGAGGACGGCCACCGGGTGGCGGTGGCCGGGCCGGACTCGGCGTGGCTGCGCAGCGTCCCGGAGGTGGACACCTGGGGCGAGGACCGGTGCACCGTCTCCGAGTTCACGGTGCGGGAGGGCGAGCGGGTCGCGTTCGTGCTCACCTGGCACCCCTCCCACGAGCCGCGGCCCCCGCTGGTCGACCCGTACTCCTCGCTGCGGCACAGCGTCACCGACTGGCGTGCCTGGGCGTCCCGGTGCCGTTACGACGGCCCGCACCGGGACGCGGTCGTCCGGTCGCTGATCACCCTCAAGGCGCTCACCTACCGCCCCACCGGCGGCATCGTCGCCGCGCCCACCACCTCGCTGCCGGAGGAGCCGGGCGGGGTGCGCAACTGGGACTACCGCTTCTGCTGGCTGCGCGACTCCACCCTGACCCTGAACGCGCTGCTGGCCGCCGGATACCAGGAGGAGGCGGAGGCCTGGCGCAACTGGCTGCTCCGCGCGGTCGCGGGCGACCCGGCGGACCTGCAGATCATGTACGGACTCGCGGGCGAGCGGCGGCTGCCGGAGTCCGAACTGCCGTGGCTGCCCGGTTTCGACGGCGCCACGCCCGTACGGATCGGCAACGGCGCCGTGAACCAGCTCCAGCTGGACGTGTACGGCGAGGTCATGGACTCCCTGGCGCTGGCGCGGAGTTCGGGGCTGTCCCCGCAGCCGGACGTGTGGGCGCTGCAGTCGGTGCTGATGGACTTCCTGCGCACGGCGTGGCGGCAGCCGGACGAGGGGCTGTGGGAGGTGCGCGGCGGCCGGCGCCACTTCGTGCACTCCAAGGTGATGGTGTGGGTGGCCGCCGACCGCGCGGTGCGCACGCTGGAGGAACACCCGGACTTCGACGGGGACCTGGACGGCTGGCGCGTACTGCGCGACGAGGTGCACCGGGAGGTGTGCGAGAAGGGGTACGACCCCGCGCGGAACACGTTCACGCAGTCGTACGGTTCCCGCGAGCTCGACGCCGCGCTGCTGCTGATCCCCCGGGTGGGTTTCCTGCCGCCCGACGATCCCCGGGTGCTGGGCACCATCGACGCGGTCCACGCGGAGCTGGGGCGGAACGGGTTCGTGCACCGGTACACGCCGGACGCCACGGCCGTCGACGGGCTGCCCGGCCAGGAGGGTACGTTCCTGGTCTGCTCGTTCTGGCTCGCGGACGCCCTGCACATGACCGGCAGGACGAAGGAGGCGCGCGAGCTGTTCGAACGGCTGCTGGGGCTCGCCAACGACGTGGGTCTGCTGGCGGAGGAGTACGACCCGGTGGGCGGGCGGCTGCTGGGCAACTTCCCGCAGGCGTTCAGCCACATCGGCCTGGTGAACACCGCCCTCGCCCTGTTCGGGGACGAGGGGGCAGGATAGGGCCATGGATCTTGGACTGAAGGACCGGGTGTACGTCGTCACCGGGGCGACCCGCGGCCTGGGCAACGCCTCCGCGCGGGAGCTCGTCGCCGACGGCGCGAAGGTGGTCGTCACGGGGCGGGAGGAGGAGTCCGCCGTTCGGGCGGCGGCCGCGCTGGGGCCGGACGCGGTCGGGGTGGCCGTCGACAACGCCGATCCCGAGGCGCCCGCACGGCTGATCGCCACCGCGCGGGAGCGGTTCGGGCGCTTCGACGGCGTCCTCGTCAGCGTGGGCGGGCCGCCGCCGGGGTTCGTCGCCGACACCACCGACGAGCAGTGGCAGGCGGCGTTCGAATCGGTGTTCCTGGGCGCGGTGCGGATGGCGCGGGCGGCCGCGGCGGAGCTGGGTGAGGGGGGTGTCATCGGGTTCGTGCTGTCGGGGTCGGTGCACGAGCCGATCCCGGGGCTGACCATTTCCAACGGGCTGCGGCCGGGGCTGGCCGGGTTCGCGAAGTCGCTGGCGGACGAGTTGGGGCCGCGGGGGATCCGGGTGGTGGGGCTGCTGCCGGGGCGTATCGACACGGACCGGGTGCGGGAGCTGGACTCGTTGTCGGCGGATCCGGAGGCTACGCGGCGGGCGGCGGAGTCTCGGATTCCGTTGCGGCGGTACGGGACGCCGGGGGAATTCGGCCGTACGGCGGCGTTCCTGCTGTCGCCGGCGGCTTCTTATCTGTCCGGTGTGATGTTGCCGGTGGACGGGGGTTTCCGGCACGGGTTCTGAGGCCGGGGCTGGTGGGTGCGCTGTGCTGGGGCGGGGCGGGGGGTGGTCACGCAACCCGGCGTTTGCGGGGTGCCTCCCCCAGAGGGGGTACCCCCAGCGCCCACCCTCCCCCATCGCCCCAGCGGCACGACTGCCCGCGGGGACGGCGGCGCACGACTGCCCGCGGGGACGGCGGAGGTGACGGGTGGGGGTTAGGTCACTCGTTCGGGGCGGTGTTTGGTGGTGTGCAGGCGGGCCTCCGTGGGGAGGGCGGTGCGGCCCGTGGCGTTCCGGGCGTGGGTGAGGGGGCCCCTCGTCAGGGACTCCAGGACGGTTCCGGGGTCGGTGTGGGAGTGCAGGCGCAGGAGCACGCGGGCCCTCGGGGCGCTTCGGCCGCCGGTGAGGAGGACGTGGGCCCGGGCTACGCCGTCCAGGTGACCCGCGTCCTCGGCGATGGCTTGTTCCAGGGCCCTCCCGCGCAGTGACGCGCCCTCGTCGTCGCCGGTGTCGAGCAGGACCTCGGTCAGTCGCCGCCGGCGCAGCACCGCGATCAGCCACCACAGGGAGAGCAGGACCAGGACGGCGAGAACGGCGATGACGACCGGCCACCACCAGCCGTCGTCCCGCCACCGGGTCCGCTCGGCCTCGTCCAGCAGCACGTCGTGCCGGCCGTCGTGCAGCCACCAGGAGGGCGCCGGCGCCCCCAGTCCGATCGCCAGCACGGACCCGCCGAGGGCGACCAGTACCAGCCCCACGATCCCGAGCAGCGCCCGGTTGACGCCCTTGAGCACTTCTACCGCTCCTTCCGGCCGGGCCGTCGTACGCGCAGCGACAGCGAGGGCGGCCGGGCCAGGCCCAGCCCTTTCACGGCGCCGTCGAGCACCGCGGTCAAGTCGGCCCGTACGTCGTCCGGTTCACGGAAGTGCGACACCGCGCGGACGTCCGCGCGGGCGCGTTTCACCTTGACCCGCACCGACCGTACGCCGGCCACCTCCAGGGCCCGGTCCCGCAGCACCGTGGCGGCGGCGTCCCGGTGCAGTCCCGCGCGGACGTCGGGATCCGTGGGGCGCATCGGGAGCAGGGTCCGCAGGCCGGGTGTCAGGGCGAGCAGCACCAGCCAGAGTCCGAGGGCGGTGGCGACACCGGCGCCGGTCAGCACCCAGATGTCGTCCAGGGGGCGTTCGGCGAGCTGCCGGGCCAGTTCCCGGCGCCAGCCCAGCGCGGAGCGGTGGGCCCGCACGGCGACGACGTCGTACAGGAACGCGCCCGCGACCACCAGGATCAGCAGCGCGACCAGGCCCGCGGGGACCCGGCGGGCCGACCAGAAGCGCCGGTGCCCGCCGGAGCCGCCGGGCACCTCCGCGGCCGGCGGGTCCTCCCCCAGGACCGCGTCCTCACGGTGACTCATCGCGTCCTCCCCCGGGCCGCTTCCAGCGCGTCCCTCAGGTGCAGCCGTTCGACCAGGACGACGACCTCCGGCACGTGCATCCCCGCCAGGGCGCGCACCCGGTGGACCACCTGGCGCCGTACCTGCGCGCACCGGCCGCCGATGTCGCCCGGATAGTCGAGTTCGACGTGCACCCGGACCCGGGCGGCCTCATGGCGCACGACCACCGTGGCGTTCGCGGGGGCGGCGCCCGGCGGCAGGGGGCCGACCGCCTCCCGGGCCGCCTGCGAGGCGATCTTCGCGACCACCCGGTCGGCGATCCTGGTCGCCCCGCGCTCACCCGGCGCGACGGCGGACGGCCCCCGGCCGGGCTCGGCGACCGTGCTCACCGCCGTCACCGCCGTCGTTCGTCACGGGCGCGGAAGAAGTCGCCGAGTTCCAGGTCCCCCTCGAGGAACCGCCCGACGACGAAGCCGACGGCGCCCAGGGCCGCCACCAGCAGAAATGCTCCGAACCCGCCGAAGTATCCGGCGAAGCCCAACGCCATGCCGGCGATCATGCCGACCACGGCCATGTTCATGGTGCGCTCCTCCGCTCACCTGACCTCACTGAAGGCGGGTCTCCGGCTCCTCTTCCTCCTCCTCGGGCAGCTTCACGTCGCTCACCGCGATGTTGACCTCGACGACCTCCAGGCCGGTCATCCGCTCGACCGCCGCGATGACGTTCTCCCGCACGTCCCTGGCGACGTCGGCGATGGCCACGCCGTAGTCGATGACGATCTCCAGGTCGAGCGCGGTCTGCACCTCGCCGACCTCGGCCTTCACGCCGCGCGTCACCGACTTCGAGCCGCCGGGCACCCGGTCGCGCACGGCGCCGAAGGTCCGTGACAGGCCGCTGCCCATGGCGTGCACGCCGAACACGTCCCGCGCGGCCAGCCCCGCGATCTTCTCCACCACCCCGTCGGCGATGGTGGTACGGCCGCGGGACGCGGGGTCACCGCCGCCGCGCCGGGTTCCCTGGCCCTTGCGGGAGCCGGTCTCCACGAGGTTCTTCTGCGGGTCGGAGGCCCGTACCGAGTCACCTTCGGTCATGTCGGTCATCTCCATGTATCCCTTCGATCGTCCTCCTGCGACCACCGTATGCGCGTTTGCTCCGTATCGCGCCGGAAATGCGTCAGGCTGGAGGAATGACGGCGGACCGGTGGACTCGGGCAGTGCGGGAGCAGGTGGGGCTGGGCAGGATCCTGGCCCTGGGAGGACCGCGCGACGGCGCGTGGATCGTGGAACGGGCGGCGGAGGCGGCGCTGCGGCGCGCGGTGGTACGGGACGCGCCGGGCGTACGCCTGGACGGGGTGCGGATCGGGCTCACCGATCCGGGGGCGGCGACGGACGAGCCGGTCGTACCGCCTCCGCCGAGCGCGCTGCCGCCGGGGCCGTTGCGGCTGACCGCCGAGTTCGCGGCCACGGCGGTGCGGCCGGTGCCGGTGACGGCGTCACGTCTGCGGGCGGTGCTGGCGGAAGCGGCGGTGGAGTGGATCGGGCTGTCCGTCACGGAGGTGGACCTGCGGGCGACGGAGCTGTTGGATGCGGAGCCGGCGCCGGCCGCGGAGCCGGCGCCGGGGCGGGAGGCGGCGCCCGAGTCGTCGGACGCGGGCGACTCCGAGGTGGCTCGTGTCGCGGCGGCGGCGCGCGGGGTGGCGGGGGTGAGTCGGCTGACGGGGGTGCTGGGGCGGTCGGTTCATCTGACCGAGCAGCCGGGTGAGGCCGCGCTGCCGCGGCGCCACGCGCGCGTGGACCTCGCGGTGGTGGCGGACGCCCCTCCTCTGGACGTGGCCCAAAGGGTCCGCTCGGCGGTGGCGTCCGCTCTGCGGGACGGGCCCACGGTGGCCGTGCTGATCACCGCGGTCGACTGACGGGGCCACCCCGGCCGGTGAGGGGTTCTTCCCGCCGGGCCGCGCCCGGGGCCACGGCCGGGTGGTCCACCGGGGCGGGGAGGCGGCGCAGCCCGGCGTTCGCGGGGTGCCTCCCAGGCCCCTGAGGCACCGGGAGGGGCACGACCGCCCGCGGTTCATGGAGACCGGCGGCCGCCCGCGGGAGCGGACGGCGGGGGTTATTCGCCGAGGCCGGCCAGGTCGCGCAGGCGGCGGGACTGGGATGCCCGTTCGGCGGTGCGCTGTTCGTCGTAGGTGCGGTCCTGGGCGCCGCGGAGCAGGGACTTGGTCTCGATGACGGCGTCCCGGGGGGCGGCCAGCAGGGCCGCGGCGAGGTCCTGGACCGCCGCGTCCAGGTCGGCCGCGGGCACGGCGAGGTTGGCCAGGCCGGTGTTCACGGACTCCTCGGCCGTGACGAAGCGCCCGGTCGCGCAGATCTCCAGCGCGCGGGCGTATCCGACCAGGCCGACCAGCGGATGCGTACCGGTCAGGTCGGGGACGAGACCGAGGCTGGTCTCGCGCATGGCGAACTGCACGTCGTCCGCGACGACGCGCAGGTCACAGGCGAGGGCCAGCTGGAACCCGGCCCCGATGGCGTGTCCCTGGACGGCCGCGACGGACACGATGTCGCTGCGCCGCCACCAGGTGAACGCCTCCTGGTACTCGGCGATGGTCGCGTCCAGCGCGGCGTCGTCGCGGCGCGCGAGGTCGAGGAACGACGGCTCGCCCTCGATCCCCTCGGGCGTGAACATCTGCCGGTCGAGCCCGGCGGAGAAGGACTTGCCCTCCCCGCGCAGTACCACGACCCGGACGGAGCCGGGCAGCAGCCGGCCCGCCTCGGTCAGCGCCCGCCACAGAGCGGGGCTCTGCGCGTTGCGCTTGGCCGGGTTGGTCAGCGTCACCGTGGCGATCGCGTCGTCGACGGTGAGCCGTACGCCGTCCTTGTCGAGTACGGGACCGAGGTCCTGGGCGGACGAAGCCATGGGGCGCCTCCGATGGGTGCGGTCATCCAAGTGACTGCACAGTAACCACCCGGCCGGTCAGTCGCCCGACCGGGTGGCCACCATCGGGAAAGCGGGGCTCCCGGAGTCAGGCCGAAGGGGCTTTTTTACCCCGTGTCGCCCCGCCACGCCCTCGCAGCGTGACACCCGATTCGCTGAGCATGCGGTGCACGAAGCCATACGAGCGGCCGGTCTCCTCGGCCAACGCCCGGATGCTCGCACCGGCGTCGTACTTCTTCTTCAGGTCTGCCGCGAGCTTGTCGCGCGCGGCGCCGGTCACCCGGCTGCCCTTCTTCAGAGTCTCGGCCACCCGTGCCTCCTCATGGGAAGTGCGCTCTGGTCCCCTCATGATCACCCCTCCCGGCCCTCATGGCCACCCATTCGGCAAGGTCGGTGAGACAAGGTTGTGACGACGGGAGCGCATCCCCACATACGGAATGAGAGATTCCGCGACGGGCCCGCAGTACCTCCGTACGGGTTCTTCCGCGAAGCGCCAGGTCAGAAAGGCGTAACGGCCGAGCCCCGGTTCACCGGGAGCTCGGCCGCGAAATGCGTGTAGGACACACCACGGGATGAGGAGATCTCACACGAATGACGGATCACCGATGGGCCGAATGATCCATACGCAGTGGATCACGCCTCCGGTCGGCCCCGGCGCGGCGTCTCTCAGGCGAGGGCGACCAGGTCCGCGTAGTCGGCGCCCCACAGGTCCTCGACGCCGTCCGGCAGCAGGATGATCCGCTCCGGCTGGAGCGCCTCGACGGCGCCCTCGTCGTGCGTGACGAGGACGACCGCGCCCTTGTACGTGCGCAGCGCGCCGAGGATCTCCTCGCGGCTGGCCGGGTCGAGGTTGTTGGTCGGCTCGTCGAGGAGCAGCACGTTGGCCGAGGAGACCACGAGGGTCGCGAGCGCGAGACGGGTCTTCTCACCGCCGGAGAGCACACCGGCCGGCTTGTCGACGTCGTCGCCGGAGAACAGGAACGAGCCGAGCACCTTGCGGACCTCGACGAGGTCCATGTCGGGCGCGGCGGAGCGCATGTTCTCCAGGACCGTGCGGTCGGGGTCGAGGGTCTCGTGCTCCTGGGCGTAGTAGCCGAGTTTGAGGCCGTGGCCGGGCACGACGGCGCCGGTGTCCGGCTGTTCGACACCGCCCAGGAGCCGCAACAGGGTGGTCTTGCCGGCGCCGTTGAGGCCGAGGATGACGACCCGGGAGCCCTTGTCGATGGCCAGGTCGACGTCGGTGAAGATCTCCAGGGAGCCGTACGACTTCGACAGGCCCTCGGCCATCAGCGGGGTCTTGCCGCAGGGCGAGGGCTCGGGGAAGCGCAGCTTGGCGACCTTGTCGGACTGGCGGACCTCCTCCAGGCCGGACAGCAGCTTCTCCGCGCGGCGGGCCATGTTCTGCGCGGCGACCGTCTTGGTGGCCTTGGCGCGCATCTTGTCGGCCTGTGCGTTGAGCGCGGCGGCCTTCTTCTCGGCGTTCTGCCGCTCGCGCCGGCGGCGCTTCTCGTCGGCCTCGCGCTGCTGCTGGTAGAGCTTCCAGCCCATGTTGTAGACGTCGATGGTGGCGCGGTTGGCGTCCAGGTAGAACACCTTGTTGACGACCGTCTCGACCAGGTCGACGTCGTGGGAGATCACGATGAAGCCGCCGCGGTAGGTCTTGAGGTAGTCGCGCAGCCAGACGATCGAGTCGGCGTCGAGGTGGTTGGTCGGCTCGTCCAGCAGCAGGGTGTCCGCGTCGGAGAACAGGATCCTGGCGAGTTCGACGCGACGGCGCTGACCGCCGGAGAGGGTGTGCAGGGGCTGGCCCAGCACGCGGTCGGGCAGGTTCAGCGCGGCGGCGATGGTGGCGGCCTCGGCCTCGGCGGCGTATCCGCCCTTGGTGAGGAACTCGGTCTCCTGGCGCTCGTACTGCTTGAGCGCCTTCTCCCGGGTGGCGCCCTGGCCATTGGCGATGCGCTGCTCGTTCTCGCGCATCTTGCGGATCAGTGTGTCGAGGCCGCGGGCGGAGAGGATGCGGTCGCGGGCGAGGACGTCGAGGTCGCCGGTGCGGGGGTCCTGGGGCAGGTAGCCGACCTCGCCGGAGCGGGTGACGGTGCCGCCGGCGGGGATGCCCTGGCCGGCGAGGACCTTGGTGAGGGTGGTCTTGCCGGCGCCGTTGCGGCCGACGAGACCGATGCGGTCGCCCTTGGCGACGCGGAAGGTGGCGCTTTCGATGAGGACGCGGGCACCGGCGCGCAGCTCGATGCCGGAGGCGGAGATCACGGACAGACTCCTGGGCAGGTGTGGGGTGGCGGTGGGCGGCTGAGGACGTTCCCGCCGTCTAATGCGCGAGGAGAATGGCCATGCGAGCCATTCTAACGGGGCCGTGCAACCGCTTTTCCTGAGTGCGGGCGAGCCCGGCGGCGCCGGTGGCCGGTGCCGGACCGGGCGGATCACGGAGGCTCTCGGCCCCACGGAGGCGTCGGCGCACGGGGGCGGGGACGGCACGGTGGCGCACACCGGGCCGGCGCGGGGCGGCGCCGGACGCGAAGGGGCCCGGCGGGGTGTTCGACGCGGCGGTGAGGGGCGCGGGCCCGGCCGGGGCGCACGTCGTCGTGGACGACGCCGACGCGCACCACCGGCGGGCGGTGGACCGGGGCCGCGGCCCCCGCGGCTCCACGGCCCGCGCCCTCGGGGACCGGAGCCCGGTCAGCTGCCCGTGTGCACCTGGAAGGCGGCTCGGCGGACCGCCTTGGCCAGGGCCGGGTCGGGATGGGCGGCGGCCAGGGCGACCAGGACCTGGACGGTGCGCGGGTGGCCGACGGCGCGCACCTCGGTGAGCAGCGCGGGGACGGTCGGCTGGACCGCGGACTCCAGGTGGCGGACGAGCAGCGGGGCCTCGCCGTGGTCGGCCACGGCGGCCGCGGTGTCCACCCACAGCCAGGTGGCCTCCTCGCGGGTGAGGACCTCGTGGGCGTCCTCGGGGTCGGCGCCGTCGTGCTCGGCGAGCCACAGCAGGGCGTACGGCCGCAGCGTCGGCTCGTCGAGCACGGCGCGGACCTCGGGCTCGGCGGGGGCGCCGACCACGCGCAGCGCCTCGAAGGCGAGGCCGCGCAGCAGGGCGTCCTCGCCGCGGGCGGCGTCGATCAGCTCCGTGACGGCGCTGCCGACCGGCCGGGCGGCGAGCCAGGCGCGGTATTCGGCGCGGGCCGCGTTGGGGCGCAGCTGGGCGCAGCCGCGCAGCATGTCCTCCGCGCCCTGCTCGATGTTCCCGGCGGGGCTCTGCGCGGCGACGCAGATCTGCTCCAGCTTGACCCACACCGCCCAGCTGCCGAGCGGGGTGAGCGTGGCCTGCCCGTCGCCGTAGGTGAGGGCCCCGACGGAGGCGAGGGCACGCAGCGCCCAGTCGAGCAGCGGCTCGAGCGGGGCGTCGTCGGCGGCGGGCGCGGCGGGCGCGGGCCGGGTCCGCTGGAGCGGCACCCCGGGTCCGGGCTCCGCCCCGCGCCGGGGCCCGGCCCCGGGCCGGGCCCCGGCGGTTCCGGACGTCTCGGCCCGCGGGGCGGCGGGACGGGCCGGGTCGGGCTGCGGGACGTAGTCGACCTCGCAGCGTTCCGTGCGGAGTTCGGTGACCCGCTGCTGGAGGAGGTCGAGGAGCTGGGGCACGGGGACCGGGCCGGCGGAGAGCTGGAGGAAGGAGAGGACCTGTGGCATGGCCGTGACGACCTCGGCGACGGCGGCGGCCTCGTACTCCTCGGGTTCCGGGTGGGCGAGCGACCAGGCGTCGCACAGGGCGACCCAGCCGCGCAGCACGGCGCTGTCGTCGCGGTCCCAGGCGCGCAGCCGCCAGCCCGGGCGGGCGCTGTCGCCGTGCACCTCGATGAGGCCGGCCAGGCGGGCGGTGTCCCAGTCGGCGCGGACCTGAGCGGGGGTCAGGCCCAGGGCGCGGGCCGCCCGTTCGGCGGTCGCGTCGGAGAGGGTGGCCTTGCCGTCGGCGGTGGCGCTGTCCCCGCCGGGGCCGAGGGCGGCGTCGGCCCAGCGGGCGACGCGGGCCGCGGCGGCCAGACCGGAGCGCGCCATTCTGGCCAGCTCCGCCGGTGCCGGAGTGCCCTCCGGGGGGCGTGGCGCGGGGCGGCGCGAGCGCCGCTGGTTCATCGCTCTGGGGGCGGCGGCCAGGGGTCGCGGGCGGACGAGTCGAAGCCTGGAGTCGCGCGGGATACGGGACGTCACGGGTGCAGTCTTCCGGTTGACGGTCCGAAAACCCAAACGGAATGCCGACGAGGCCGCCGGGACGGCTCGCGTCTCGGCCCCGGATGCGGTCGGAGGGAGGGATTCAGGCCACTGGTACGGCCATAAACGGAATACTCGGCACCGGCTGTCCGGTGCTCTCTCCGCGCGGTCACATCAGGGGGGTGAGGAAGCGCCGCAGCGCCTCTTCGTAGGCCTGTGGGTCGGCGTTCCACATCGCGCCGTGCGGGGCGCCCCTGACGGTGTGCAGGGTGATGGTGTTCGGGTGGTCGGCGGCGAGGCGGCGGGAGAACCGCCAGGGCGCCACCGTGTCGTCGGGACCGTGGAAGATCTGCGTGGGGACCGCGATCCGGTCCAGGTGGGTGGCGCCGGGCCGGCGGTCGCCGTACAGGCCCGTGCGTCCCTGGGCGGCGCGGACCGCGAGCGGCAGCAGGGCGCCCGGGGTGTGCCGGGCCGCGGCGAGGGCGCGCAGGGTCGCCTCCCAGCTGAGCACCGGGGAGTCGAGGACGAGGCCGGCGACGCGTGCGCGCACCTCGGAGCGGGCGGCGGCGCGCAGTGCCATGGTCGCTCCGGTGGACCAGCCGTACAGGACGACCTGCCGTGCGCCGGAGTCCACGGCGTGGTGGAGCGCCGCGTCGAGATCGCGCCACTCGGTCTCGCCGAGGTGGTTGAGGCCGTCCGGGGAGCGCGGCGCGCCGGGGTCGCCCCGGTGGGCGGGGGCGAGCACCGGGAAGCGGTGGCGGTGCAGGAACTCCATGAGGTTCATGGTGTGTTCCCGGGTGGTGCCGAGGCCGTGGACGGCGACCACCCAGGTGTCCCGGGCACCCGGCACGAACCAGGCGGGCAGGGGGCCGAGTTCGCCGGGGATGATGAGGTCGGTGTGGTCCAGGCCGAGGGCGCTGCCCGGGTCGCCGACGTACAGGTTCGGGGTGAGCCGGGCGCGGTCGCCGGGCTCCAGGGTGCCGTACGTGACGCGTTCGAGGCGGCGTACCACGGTGTCGGCGGAGTCCGGGGTGCCGGGCAGCACGGGTCCGACGACCGCGTGGAAGTCGTCACCGGTCAGGCCGTGGCGTCCGGGCCGCAGGGTGGCGAAATCCCTGGTGAGGGCGACCTGGCCGGCGGCGGTGGCGTGGACGGTGAGTCCGGGTTCGGTGGGCAGGGGCCCGCCCGGGGGGATCCTGAGCGCGGCGTCGCTGGCGAACCGGCCGGCGGCCACCGCGGCGGCGCCGGCCCCTATCACGGCGGTGACGGCGACGGCCGTCGCTCTGGCAGTGCGCACGTTCTCCAGTGTCATGTCGGAACGTGTACCCGGCCAGTGGGAGTGGGCACGGCGGGGTCGGGCGGCGCCCGCGCGTTTCCTGTCCGCGGGAGGGCGTCACGCGGGCGTGGGGTCCCGGGGCGGGGTCCTCGCCCCCGCCGCCCCTTCCCTCCCCCACTCTCGACTTCGCTCGAGCGGGGGGACCCCCATCGTCCCCGGTGGCCGCGCCCCGGCCCCCCTCCGGCCCCGCCGGGTCAGCCCCGCTGCCCGTACCCCCGCATGCGTTCCCCCGCCTCCGCCAGTTGCCCCGGGGTCAGCAGGTGCGGGGACAGGCCCGGGACGGACGACGCGGTCAGCCAGAGGCGGCACATCCATTCCAGCTGGGCCGTGCGGTCGTAGGCCTGGGCGAGGGTGGTGCCGTGGGTGACGGTGCCGTGGTTCTGCAGGAGGCAGCCGGTGCGGCCGTCGAGGGCGCGGAGCATGTTCCCGGCCAGTTCGTCCGTGCCGTACGTCGCGTAGCGGGCGACCCGGACGGGTCCGCCGAGCGCCGCCGCCATGTAGTGGATCGGCGGCAGCTCGTCGACGAGCGTGGAGACGGCCGTCGCGTGCACGGCGTGCGTGTGCACGACGGCGTGCGCGCCGGTCGTGCGGTAGACCGCGAGGTGCATGGGCAGCTCGCTGGTGGGGACGAGGGAGCCGAGGACCTGCCGGCCGGTGAGGTCGACGCCCGTCACGTCGTCCGGCGTCAGCCGGTCGTACGGCACCCCCGACGGCGTGACCAGGACGGTCCCGCCGACCCGCACCGAGACGTTGCCCGAGGTGCCGACGACGAGTCCGTCGGAGACGGTCCGGCGCGCGGCCTGGACGAGCTCCGTCCAGGCGTGCGCCTCCTCCTCGCGCACGCGCCTCCCCCGCGCCTCCCGCCCGTCCCGGCCGCCGTCCCCGGCGCCCCCCGCTTCCCGCCCGCTCCACCGCTGCTCAGCCATGCCGTGATCCTGCCAGGCGGCCCGCCCGCCGTGGGCCGTCCGTACGGCGCGGCGGCGGCACCGCCGTTCGGCGGAGCACCCACCCCCTCTTACGGTCACTCCGATGCCCATTCCAGTTCATCTTCCGTTCACCCTGGTTACCTACGTTCGACCAGCCAATGACCTCGAACGATTGCCTGGGTAAATGGAAAGCTTCTCGCTGATCCTCGCGATTGTGGTGGTAACCGCACTCGCGTTCGATTTCACGAACGGTTTCCACGACACCGCGAACGCGATGGCAACGACCATTTCGACCGGTGCTCTCAAGCCCAAGGTCGCGGTGGCCATGTCCGCCGTACTGAACCTTGTGGGCGCCTTCCTCTCGGTGGAGGTCGCCAACACGATCTCCAAAGGACTCGTCGACGAGTCCGGCATCCGTCCCGAGGTCATCTTCGCCGCGTTGGTCGGTGCGATCCTCTGGAACCTCCTGACCTGGCTGGTCGGTCTGCCGTCCAGCTCCTCGCACGCCCTCATGGGCGGTCTGATCGGCGCCACCGTCGCCTCCGCCGGCCTCGGCGCGGTGCACGGCGACGTCCTCGTCACCAAGGTCCTGATCCCCGCGATCGCCGCCCCGCTGGTGGCCGGAGTCGCCGCGATGTTCGCCACCCGGCTGACCTACCGCCTGGGCGCGAAGGCCGACGGCAAGGCCTCCGCCAAGGGCTACCGCGCCGGGCAGATCGCCTCCGCCGGCCTGGTCTCCCTGGCCCACGGCACCAACGACGCCCAGAAGACGATGGGCATCATCACCCTCGCCCTGGTGGCCGGCGGCACCCTCGCCCCCGACTCGGACCCGCCCCTGTGGGTCATCCTCTCGGCGGGCGTCGCCATCGCGCTCGGCACCTACCTCGGCGGCTGGCGCATCATCCGCACCATGGGCAAGGGCCTGACCGACCTCCAGCCGCAGCAGGGCTTCGCCGCCCAGACCAGCGCCGCGACGGTCATCCTGGCCTCCTCGCACCTCGGCTTCTCCCTCTCCACCACGCATTCCGTTTCCGGTTCCGTGATGGGCGCGGGCCTGGGCCGCAAGGGCGGTGTCGTCCGCTGGTCGACCGCCACCCGGATGTTCGTCGCCTGGGGTCTGACGCTGCCGGCGGCGGCCCTGGTCGCGGCGCTCGCCGAGTGGGTCTGCGGCTTCGGCGACTGGGGCACCGCCATCGTGGCCGTCTTCCTGGTCGCCTCCAGCGCCGCGATCTGGAAGATCTCCCGGCGCGAGGTCGTCGACCACACCAACGTCAACGACCACGGGGGTCCGGACGAGGAGCCGTCCGGCGTGGTGACGCAGGCGATGGCCGCGGTGACCCCGCCCCCGGCGGGCACCGTGAGCGAGGAACTCACGGCCACGATCACGGCCACCGCCGACCCGGCACCGCCGGCGAAGACCACCGTCTGACCGCGCCGACCCGGCACGAAGGAAGAAGAGCACCATGAAGATCGACTGGGCGGCCCTCGGTTCCGTCTTCGGCGTCAGCCTCGTAGTCACCGTGGCCCTGGTGGGCCTGTTCACCCTCGGCATCAACGGCCTGTCCCGCCAGGAGCGGGCCGCCGCGCAGGGCGGGTCCGCGGCCCTGGCGGTCGCCGCCGCCTACGCCTGCTTCGCGGCGTGCGCGGCGGCGGTGGGGTACGGGATCTACCTGATCATGGCCTGATCGCAGAACGTCTCCGTCCGGCGGGCGGTGCGGGAGCCCCGGCTCCCGCACCGCCCGCCCGCGTGTGCGGCACCCCCGCCCGCGGTTCACCCACCGGAGCCCCGCTGTGGGCCTCAGCACACTTCAGCCTCGCAGGTCAACGGCAGGTTGACGGCCCTTCCGGGGCCGTGGTGGACTGCCTCAGCCACTACGGCGGCAGGAGAGGAAGCCGGTGCGATTCCGGCGCGGTCCCGCCACTGTCACCGGGGTGAACACCCCGGGAGCCAGGAACTCTCACCGCCGGTCTCGTCGAACCAGGGCGTGGACACCCTGAGTGAGGACATAACGCCATGCGCGGCTGCCTGCCGAGGTCGATCAGCGACGCTCCGCCCCACCACGGGGCCCTCCTCTCCGGATCCTCGGCCGGCTGAGCCATGGGTGCCGATCGCGTGTTCGCGTACGGCGCCGCCGCCGGCCTCCTGGGCGACCTGCTGCTCGGCGACCCCCGCCGGGGACATCCGGTCGCCGCTTTCGGGCGGGCCGCGGCCGGCGTGGAACGGGTGCTGTGGCGGGACGACCGGGGCCGGGGCGCGGTGCACACCGCCGTCTGCGTCGGCGGGACCGTCGCGCTGGGAGGCCTGGCCGCACGCCTCGTGCGCTCCTCCCCCGCCGCCTCCGCCGCCCTGACCGGCGTCGCCACCTGGGCCGTCGTGGGCGGCACCTCGCTGGCCCGTGAGGCCCGCGCCATCGGGCGGGCGCTGGAGGCCGGGGACGTCGAGGCGGCGCGGGCGCGGCTGCCGCACCTGTGCGGCCGGGACCCGCAGGCGCTGGACGCCGACGGGATCGCCCGCGCGGTGGTCGAGTCCGTCGCCGAGAACACCTCCGACGCCGTGGTGGGCGCGCTGGTGTGGGGTGCCGTCGCCGGGGTGCCGGGCCTCCTCGGGTTCCGGGCCGTCAACACGCTGGACGCGATGGTCGGCCACAAGTCCCCGCGTTACCGCCGCTACGGCTGGGCCTCCGCCCGCCTCGACGACGTCGCCGGGTGGCCCGGGGCGCGGCTGACCGCCGTACTCGCCGCGCTCGCGGGACCGGACCCGCGCGGGGCCGTGCGGGCGTGGCGCGCGGACGCGGCGAAGCATCCGAGCCCCAACGCTGGGCCCGTCGAGGCGTCCTTCGCGGGCGCGCTCGGCGTACGGCTCGGCGGGACCCTCTCCTACGGCGGGCGGGTCGAGCACCGGCCCGTCCTCAACGGCGGCGGGCGTGCCGTCGCCGTGTCCGACATCGACCGGGCGGTACGGCTCTCGCGGCGGGTCGGCTGGCTCGCGCTCGGGGCCGGAGCCGCCGCGCGGAGCCTGAGGAAGGGGCGTGCATCGTGAACGGTGGGGGGCTGCTGGTCGCCGGGACCACCTCGGACGCCGGCAAGAGCGTGGTGACCGCCGGGATCTGCCGGTGGCTGGTGCGGCAGGGTGTCAAGGTCGCGCCGTTCAAGGCGCAGAACATGTCGCTGAACTCGTTCGTGACGCGGGAGGGCGCGGAGATCGGGCGGGCGCAGGCCATGCAGGCCCAGGCCTGCCGGATCGAGCCGACCGCGCTGATGAACCCGGTGCTGCTCAAGCCGGGCGGCGAGCAGTCCAGCCAGGTGGTGCTGCTGGGCAAGCCGGTCGGCGAGCTGAGCGCGCGCGGGTACCACGGCGGGCGGCAGCAGCGGCTGCTCGGCACGGTGCTGGACTGTCTGGAGCGGTTGCGGGGCACGTATGACGCGGTGATCTGTGAGGGGGCCGGCAGCCCGGCCGAGATCAACCTGCGGCGCACGGACATCGTGAACATGGGCATCGCCCGGGGCGCCGGACTGCCGGTCCTGGTGGTCGGCGACATCGACCGGGGCGGCGTCTTCGCGTCCTTCTTCGGCACCGTCGCGCTGCTCTCCCCCGAGGACCAGGGGCTGGTCGCCGGGTTCCTGGTGAACAAGTTCCGGGGCGACGTGTCGCTGCTGGAACCGGGCCTTGACATGCTGCACGGCCTGACCGGGCGGCGGACGTACGGCGTGCTGCCCTTCCGGCACGGGCTCGGCATCGACGAGGAGGACGGACTCAGGGTGTCGCTGCGCGGCGCCGTGCGGGAGTCCGTGGTCGCCGCGCCGGTCGGCGAGGACGTGCTGCGGGTCGCCGTGTGCGCGGTGCCGCTGATGTCCAACTTCACGGACGTGGACGCGCTCGCCGCCGAGCCGGGTGTCGTGGTGCGGTTCGTGGACCGGCCCGAGGAGCTCGCCGACGCCGACCTGGTGGTCGTACCGGGCACCCGCGGGACCGTGCGGGCACTGGAGTGGCTGCGGGAGCGCGGGCTCGCGGACGCGCTGGAGCGGCGGGCGGCCGAGGGGCGGCCCGTGCTCGGGATCTGCGGGGGCTTCCAGATCCTCGGCGAGCACATCGAGGACGACGTGGAGAGCCGCCGGGGCCATGTGGACGGCCTCGGGGTACTGCCCGTGCGGGTGCGGTTCGCGCGGGAGAAGACCCTCACGCGTCCCTCGGGCGAAGCCCTCGGGGAGCCCGTCGAGGGGTACGAGATCCATCACGGGGTCGCCGACGTCACCGGCGGGGAGACGTTCATCTCCGACGGCCGAGGACACAGCCTGGACGGCTGCCGGGTCGGGCAGACCTGGGGCACGCACTGGCACGGCTCGCTGGAGTCGGACGGTTTCCGCCGGGCCTTCCTGCGCGAGGTGGCGCGGGCCTCGGGCCGCCGCTTCGTGCCGGCCCCCGGCACCTCGTTCGCCGCGCTGCGCGAGGAGCAGCTCGACCGGCTCGGCGACCTGATCGAACAGCACGCGGACACGGACGCGCTGTGGCGGCTCATCGAGTCCGGCGCGCCGCAAGGACTGCCTTTCATTCCACCGGGAGCGCCCGCATGAGCACTGTGTTGTTGTTGTCGACCGCCGACACGGACCTGCTGGCGGCCCGTGCCTCCGGCGCCTCCTACCGGATCGGCAACCCGACCCGCGTCGACGTCACGGACGAACTGCCCGCGCTGCTGGACGGGGCGGACCTCGCCGTCGTACGGCTGCTGGGCGGCAAGCGCGCCTGGGAGGACGGGCTCGCGGCGCTGAAGGCGTCCGGGATCCCGGCGGTGCTGCTCGGCGGGGAGACCGTGCCCGACGCCGAGCTGATGGCCGAGTCGACGGTGCCGGCCGGTGTGGTGGCCGAGGCGCTGCGGTACCTCGTCGAGGGCGGCCCGGACAACCTCACCGAGCTGGCCCGGTTCCTGTCGGACACCGTGCTGCTGACCGGCGAGGGGTTCGAGGAGCCGCGGAGGATGCCGGAGTACGGCGTCCACGGCGGACGTGCCGTGGACCAGGGCCGCCCGACGGTCGGCGTGCTCTTCTACCGGGCGCACGAACTGAGCGGCAACACCGCCTTCGTGGACACGCTGTGCGACGCGATCGAGGCGCGGGGCGCCAACGCCCTGCCCGTCTACTGCGGTTCGCTGCGCGGCGCCGACCCGGGGCTGTACGAGCTGCTGGCCGGGGCCGACGCCCTGGTCGCCACCGTGCTCGCGGCCGGCGGCACGCACGCCTCGCAGGCGTCGGCGGGCGGTGACGAGGAGGCCTGGGACATCGGGGCGCTCGCCGACCTGGACGTGCCGGTGCTGCAGGGGCTCTGCCTGACGTCGTCGCGCGCCGCCTGGGAGGAGTCCGACGCCGCCCTCTCCCCCATGGACGCGGCGATGCAGGTCGCCATCCCGGAGTTCGACGGCCGGCTGGTCACGGTGCCGTTCTCCTTCAAGGAGCAGGGCCCGGACGACGTCCCGGTGTACGTCGCCGACCCGGAGCGGGCCGCACGGGTGGCCGGGATCGCCGTGCGGCACGCCCGGCTGGGGCACAAGCCGAACGCCGAGAAGAAGCTCGCGCTGGTCTTCACCGCGTACCCGACGAAGCACTCGCGCGTCGGGAACGCGGTGGGGCTCGACACGCCGGCCTCGGCGGTGCGGGTGCTGGACGCGCTGCGGGACGCGGGCTATTCCCTGACCGAATACCCCGACAACGGCGACGAGTTGATCCACCGGCTCATCGAGGCCGGTGGCCACGACGTCGAGTGGCTGACCGAGGAGCAGCTGGCCGCCGCGCCCGCGCGGGTGCCGCTGGCGGACTACCGGGCCTGGTTCGAGAAGCTGGATCCCGAGCTGCGGGACGGGATGCGTCAGGCGTGGGGCGAGCCCCCGGGGTCGCTGTACGTCGACGGGGAGGACATCGTCCTCGCCTCGCTCCGGTTCGGGAACGTCGTGGTGATGATCCAGCCGCCGCGCGGCTTCGGGGAGAACCCGATCGCGATCTACCACGACCCCGACATGCCGCCGTCGCACCACTACCTGGCGGCCTACCGCTGGCTGGAGGCCGCGACATCGGAGGGGGGCTTCGGCGCCGACGCGATCGTGCACATGGGCAAGCACGGCACGATGGAGTGGCTGCCGGGCAAGGGGCTGGGGCTGAGCGCCGGGTGCGCCCCGGACGCGGTGCTCGGCGAACTGCCGCTGATCTACCCGTTCATCGTGAACGACCCCGGCGAGGGGACGCAGGCCAAGCGGCGCGGGCACGCGACGGTGGTCGACCACCTGGTGCCGCCGATGGCACGGGCCGACACCTACGGCGACCTGGCCAAGCTGGAACAGCTCCTCGACGAGTACGCGCTCGTCTCCGACCTGGACCCGGCGAAGGCACCGGCGGTCCGCGCGCAGATCTGGACGCTGGTCAAGGCCGCGGAACTCCACCACGACCTGCACGTGGACGACCAGCCGGGCGACGACGACTTCGACGAGTTCGTCATGCACATCGACGGCTATCTGTGCGAGATCAAGGACGTGCAGATCAGGGACGGCCTGCACATCCTCGGCGGCGGCCCGGTCGGCGAGCCGCGCGTGAACCTCGTCCTGGCGGTGCTGCGCGCCTCGCAGGTGTGGGGCGGGCGGGCGAACGCGCTGCCGGGGCTGCGGGCCGCGCTGGCCGCGCACTTCGGGCTGGTGGAGAAGGAACTGCTGGCCGAGCCGGGTGCGCCGGTGAAGGTGCCGGTGGAGCTGACGGCCCTGGTGGACGGCCCGGCGCGCACGGGCGCCGACGCGATCGACCTGCTGGAGCGACTGTGCCGGCGGATCGCGGAGGGGATGGAGGAGCGCGGCTGGGCGGCCGACGCGGTCCCCGCGCTGGTGCGCGAGGCGCTGGGCACGGAACTCCCCGACGCGGTGGCCGTGGTGCGGTTCGCGTGCGAGGAGGTCGTGCCCCGGCTGGCCCGTACGACGGACGAGATCGGGAACGTCCTGCGGGCGCTGGACGGCGGTTACGTCCCGGCGGGACCGTCGGGCTCGCCCACCCGCGGCCTGGTCAACGTGCTGCCCACCGGACGGAACTTCTACTCCGTCGACCCCAAGGCGATTCCGTCACGGCTGAGCTGGGAGGTCGGGCAGTCGCTCGCCGACTCGCTGGTGCAGCGGTATCTGCAGGACACGGGCGAGTATCCGAAGTCCGTGGGCCTGACGGTGTGGGGCACGTCGGCGATGCGCACCCAGGGCGACGACATCGCCGAGATCCTGGCGCTCCTCGGGTGCCGTCCGGTGTGGGACGACGCGTCGAGGCGGGTGACCGGGTTCGAGGTGGTCGGCCTCGAGGAGCTGGGCCGGCCGCGCATCGACGTGACGGTCCGCATCTCCGGGTTCTTCCGGGACGCGTTCCCGCACGTGGTGGGGCTGATCGACGACGCGGTGCGCGCGGTGGCGGAGCTGGACGAGCCGGCCGACCGGAACTACGTACGCGCCCACGCCGACGAGGACACCGCCGAGCACGGCGACCGGCGGCGGGCCACGGCGCGCATCTTCGGCTCGAAGCCGGGGGCGTACGGTGCGGGGCTGCTGCCGCTGATCGACGCCCGGAACTGGCGGTCGGACGCGGACCTCGCCGAGGTGTACGCGGTCTGGGGCGGTTACGCCTACGGGCGCGGGCTCGACGGGCGGGCCGCGCGCGGGGACATGGAGACGGCGTTCCGGCGGATCGCGGTGGCGGCGAAGAACGTCGACACGCGCGAGCACGATATCCACGACGCGGACGACTACTTCCAATATCACGGCGGCATGGTCGCCATGGTGCGGCACCTGACGGGGGCCAGCCCCGAGGCGTACGTGGGGGATTCGGCGACTCCGGACCAGGTGAGGACCCGCACGCTCGGCGAGGAGACGCACCGGGTCTTCCGGGCCCGCGTGGTCAACCCGCGCTGGATGGCGGCGATGCGGCGGCACGGCTACAAGGGCGCCTTCGAGATGGCGGCCACCGTGGACTACCTCTTCGGGTACGACGCCACGGCCGGGGTCGTGGACGACTGGATGTACGAGAGGCTCAGCGCGGAGTACGTCTTCGACGCGGAGAACCGGGACTTCATGAAGAAGTCCAACCCGTGGGCGCTGCGCGGCATCACCGAGCGGCTGCTGGAGGCCGCCGACCGCGGGCTGTGGGCCGAGCCGGACGCGGACACGCTGGAGCGGCTGCGCGCCACCTACCTGGAACTCGAAGGCGATCTGGAGGGCGACGACCAGTGACCACCCCCTTTCCGTTCACGGCCGTCGTCGGTCAGGACGACCTGCGGCTCGCGCTGCTGCTGAACGCGGTCTCCCCGGCGGTCGGCGGGGTGCTGGTGCGCGGTGAGAAGGGCACGGCGAAGTCGACGGCGGTGCGCGCGCTCTCGGCGCTGCTCCCGGAGGTCGCCGTGGTGCCCGGCTGCCGGTTCTCCTGCGACCCCTCGGCCCCGGACCCCGGCTGCCCGGACGGTCCGCACGGGAGCGGGGGCGGCGCCGCGCGGCCCGCGCGGATGGTCGAGCTGCCCGTGGGCGCCTCCGAGGACCGGCTGGTCGGGGCGCTCGACATCGAGCGGGCCCTGGCGGAGGGCGTGAAGGCCTTCGAGCCGGGGCTGCTGGCCGACGCCCACCGGGGCATCCTGTACGTCGACGAGGTCAACCTCCTCCACGACCACCTGGTCGACCTGCTGCTGGACGCGGCGGCGATGGGCGCCTCGTACGTCGAGCGCGAGGGTGTCTCCGTGCGGCACGCGGCGCGGTTCCTGCTGGTCGGGACCATGAACCCCGAGGAGGGCGAGCTGCGGCCGCAGCTCCTCGACCGGTTCGGGCTGACCGTCGAGGTGGCCGCCTCGCGCGAGCCCGGCCAGCGGGTGGAGGTCGTACGGCGGCGGCTGGCGTACGACGACGATCCCGCCGCCTTCGCCGCGCGGTGGGCCGGGGAGGAGGCCGCCGTACGGGCGCGGATCGTGGCGGCGCGGGAGCTGCTGCCGTCGGTGCGGCTGGGGGACGGGGCGTTGCGGCAGATCGCGGCGACCTGTGCGGCGTTCGAGGTGGACGGCATGCGCGCCGACATCGTGATGGCGCGTACGGCGACCGCGTTGGCGGCCTGGGCCGGGCGGACGGACGTGCTGGCCGAGGACGTGCGGCAGGCGGCGCTGCTGGCGTTGCCGCACCGGCGGCGGCGGAATCCGTTCGACGCGCCCGGTCTGGACGAGGACAGGCTCGACGAGACGCTGGAGGAGTTCGGGGGCGACGACGACCCCGACACCGACCCGGACGGGCCCGACGGACCCGGCGGGGGCGGCGGGCAGCCGCCCGCGGAAGGCCCGGAGGGTCCGGGGGACGGCGGTGCGGCGGGGGCGCCGGACGGGGCCGAGGAGTCCGGTCCGGCGCAGCCCGCCGGGGCCGGCTCCGGCGAGCGGTCCCCCGTGGGTGCCGCCGAGCCCTTCCGCACCAAGGTGCTGAGCGTCCCCGGCATCGGCGAGGGTGCCGCCGGGCGGCGGTCGCGGGCGCGGACCGAGCACGGGCGGACGACGGGGGCGCGACGGCCCCGGGGTGCGCTGACCAAGCTGCACCTGGCCGCCACCGTCCGGGCGGCGGCCCCGCACCAGCGGGCGCGGGGCCGGTCCGGGCCGGGGCTGGTGGTGCGCCGGGACGATCTGCGGCAGGCCACGCGCGAGGGGCGTGAGTCGAACCTCGTGCTGTTCGTCGTGGACGCCTCCGGGTCCATGGCGGCGCGGCAGCGGATGAGTGCCGTGAAGGGTGCCGTGGTGTCGCTGCTGCTCGACGCCTACCAGCGGCGGGACAAGGTGGGGCTGGTGACCTTCCGGGGGGCGGCGGCCGACGTCGCCCTGCCGCCGACCTCGTCGGTGGACGCCGCCGCGGCCCGGCTGGAGTCGCTGCCGACCGGTGGGCGGACCCCGCTGGCGGCGGGACTGCTCAAGGCGCACGACGTGCTGCGGGTGGAGCGGCTGCGGGATCCCTCGCGGCGGCCGCTGGTCGTCGTGGTGACGGACGGACGGGCGACCGGTGGTCCGGAGCCGGTCGCGCTGGCCTCGCGCGCGGCGCGGCTGTTCGCGGCCGAGGGGGTCGCGTCGGTGGTCGTGGACTGCGAGTCGGGGCCGGTGCGGCTGGGGCTCGCCGGGCGGTTGGCCGGTGAGCTGGGCGGCGGTGCCGTGACGCTGGACGAGCTGCGGGCCGACTCGATCGCCGGGCTGGTCAGGGATGTGCAGGGGACTTCGAGGAGGGCCGCGTAATGCCGAAGGGGCAGCCGAGTGTCGTACCCGATGACGGCCTGACGACGCGGCAGCGGCGCAACCGGCCGCTGGTCGTCGTGCACACGGGCATCGGGAAGGGGAAGTCGACCGCCGCGTTCGGGCTCGCCCTGCGGGCCTGGAACCAGGGGTGGCCGATCGGGGTGTTCCAGTTCGTCAAGTCGGCGAAGTGGAAGGTCGGCGAGGAGAACGCGCTGCGGGTGCTCGGTGCCTCCGGTGAGGGCGGCACCGTGGACTGGCACAAGATGGGCGAGGGCTGGTCGTGGGTGCAGCGCGACCTGCGGGGGGACAACGTCAGCAACGAGGAGAAGGCCCGGGAGGGCTGGGAGCAGGTCAAGCGGGATCTCGCCGCCGAGACGTACCGGCTGTACGTGCTCGACGAGTTCGCCTACCCGATGCACTGGGGGTGGGTCGACACCGATGAGGTGGTGTCCGTGCTGCGGGAGCGGCCGGGGACGCAGCATGTGGTGATCACGGGGCGGAACGCGCCGGAGGAGCTGGTCGGGGCGGCCGACCTCGTGACCGACATGTCCAAGGTGAAGCACCCCATGGATGCCGGGCAGAAGGGGCAGAGGGGCATCGAGTGGTGAGCTCCGTTCCCCGGCTGGTGATCGCCGCGCCCTCGTCGGGCAGCGGCAAGACCACCGTCGCCACGGGGTTGATGGCCGCGCTGTCCGCGCGGGGGTTCGCCGTGTCCGGGCACAAGGTGGGGCCCGACTACATCGATCCCGGGTACCACTCGCTCGCCACCGGGCGGGTGGGGCGGAACCTCGACGCGTACCTGTGTGGGCCGGAGCTGGTGGCTCCGCTGTTCGCGCACGGGGCGCGGGGGTGTGACGTCGCCGTCGTCGAGGGTGTCATGGGGCTGTACGACGGGGCCGCCGGTGAGGGCGAGCTGGCGTCCACCGCGCAGGTGGCGAAGTTGCTGCGGGCGCCGGTCGTGCTCGTCGTGGACGCGTCGTCGCAGTCGCGGTCGGTGGCGGCGCTGGTGCACGGGTTCGTGAGCTGGGATCCGGAGGTGCGGATCGGGGGGGTGATCCTGAACAAGGTCGCCTCGGACCGGCACGAGGGCTTGTTGCGGGAGGCGTTGGACTCCGTCGGGGTGCCGGTGCTCGGTGTCCTGCGGCGGGCCGCTCAGGTGGAGACGCCGTCTCGGCATCTGGGGTTGGTGCCCGTCGCCGAGCGGGGCTCTGTGGCTGTCGAGGCTGTTTCGGCGATGGCCGCGCAGGTGGCCTCCGGGTGTGATCTGTCGGCGTTGGTCGCGCTCGCGCGGAGTGCGGGGGCGTTGACCGGTGCGGCTTGGGACGCGGGTGAGGCCTTGGTTTCCTCGCCCCCGCCGCCCCTTCCCTCCCCCACTCCCGGCTCCGCTCGAGCGGGGGGACCCCCATCGTCCCCGGGGGCTGCGCCCCCAGACCCCCATCGGCCCTGCGGGCCTCGTCCTCAAGCGCCGGACGGGCTGGTTGTGGCTGTTGCTGGTGGGGCTGCGTTCACGTTCTCCTATGCCGAGCACGCCGAGTTGCTGACCGCCGCCGGGGCCGAGGTCGTCACCTTCGATCCCCTGCGGGACGAGGAACTGCCCGAAGGAACTTCCGGGTTGGTCATCGGCGGGGGCTTTCCCGAGGTGTACGCCTCCGAGCTGTCCGCCAACGAGTCGTTGCGCAAGGCCGTCGCCGGACTCGCCCTCGGTGGGGCTCCCGTCGCGGCCGAGTGCGCCGGGCTGCTGTATCTGTGCCGGGAGCTGGACGGGCTGCCCATGTGCGGGGTGCTGGACGCCTCCGCGCGGATGTCGGAGCGGCTGACCCTCGGCTACCGGGACGCGGTGGCCGTGAGCGACAGTGCGCTGGCCGGCGCCGGTACGCGGATGCGGGGACACGAGTTCCACCGGACCGTGGTCGAGCCGGGGGCCGGGGACGGACCCGCCTGGGGGATGCGGGCGCCCGAGCGGCGCGTCGAGGGATTTGTACAGCGCGGTGTGCACGCGAGCTATCTGCACACGCACTGGGCGTCCGAGCCCGGTGTCGCCCGTCGGTTCGTGGAGAGGTGCCGGACGTCATGAGCAGCAGGCTGATCGGGGTGGGGGTCGGTCCCGGGGACCCGGAGCTGGTGACCGTCAAGGGGGTCAACGCCCTGCGGGCCGCGGACGTCGTCGTCGTACCGGTGATGGACAGCGGTGAGCGGGGGCGCGCCGAGGCGACCGTGCTGCACTACGCGCCCGCGGGGAAGGTCGTCCGGGTGGTGTTCGCGCTGAACGAGCGGACCGACCGGGCGCGGCGCGAGGCGGCCTGGGACGCCGCCGGTGAGCGGGTCGCCGGGCTGCTGCGGGAGCACGGGTCCGTCGCCTTCGCGACCATCGGGGACCCCAATGTGTACTCGACGTTCACGTACCTCGCCCACACCGTCGCGCGGCTGGTGCCGGACACCGTCGTCGAGACCGTTCCGGGGATCACCGCCATGCAGGAGCTCGCGGCGCGTTCCGGGGCCGTGCTGACCGAGGGGACCGAGCCGCTCACGCTGGTTCCGGTGACCGCGGGGGCCGCCGTGCTCAAGGACGCCCTGGCCGGGCCCGGGACCGTCGTCGCGTACAAGTTCGGGCGGCAGGCCGGTGAGGTCGCCGAGGCGCTGCGGGAGGCCGGGCGGATCGGCGACGCGGTGTGGGGGTCGGCGCTCGGGCTGCCGGAGGAGTCGGTCCGGCCCGCCGCCGAGCTGGACGGTGCGCCGCTGCCGTACCTCTCGACGCTCATCGCACCGCCGCGGCGTGACGGCGGGCGGGGCGGCAAACTGTGAGCCGGGCCGGGTCGTGCTCAGTGCGCGGCGCCCACCACCAGCCAGATGAACAGCGCGCCCGCGATCGTGCACAGCAGGGTGGAGCGGGCCGGGTGCTCGTGGTGGGCCTCCGGCAGGATCTCGGCCGCCGCGAGGTAGAGCAGGGCCCCGCCGAACAGGCCGAGGTAGCCGCCGAGCAGCGGTTCCGGGATCGTGAAGAACAGCGTCGACGCGGCGCCGGCGACCGGTGCCGCCGCGTCCGCGAGCAGCATCGTCAGCGCGCGGCGGCGGGCGTTGCCGTAGACGCGCGTGAGCGTGTACGTGTTGAAGCCGTCCGCGAAGTCGTGGGCGATCACGGCCACCGCGACGGCGGCGCCCATGCCGCCGCCGACCTGGAAGGCCGCGCCGATCGCCACGCCGTCCATGGCGCTGTGGCCGACCATCGCGGCGGCGGCCGTGAGGCCCACCTCGGGCGTGCGGCCGTTCCTCTCCTCGGCGCCGTGCGCGGCCTGCCGGTGGGCCAGCAGGCGTTCCACCAGATGGGCCAGCAGGAAACCGGCGACGAAGAGCAGCAGGGCCGCGGGGACGCCGTACACCTCGGTGCCGGCCGCCTCCAGGGACTCCGGGAGGAGCTCGAGGCCGACGACGCCGAGCATCAGCCCGCCGGCCAGGCCCAGCACCAGGTGGCGGCGGTCGGTCACGCGGTGCGCCGACCAGCCGCCGGCCAGCGTCATCAGGAACGCGCCGAGCGCGACGAGGACCGCCATGTGTTCTTCGTATCCGATCGGCGTCCGGTCGCGCACGCGTGACAGCCGCTCACCGCCCACTTCTTGACCTCCGACATCCCTGACCTCAGGAGAGGACCGATTTCCATGGCCGATGCCGCAGGCGGCAAGGTGACCTTCGTCGGGGCCGGCCCCGGCGCCGCCGATCTGCTGACGTTCCGTGCCGCGCGCGCCATCGCCGAGGCCGATGTCGTGATCTGGGCCGCCAGCCTGGTGCAGGAGGAGGTCCTCCGGCACGCGCGTGAGGGCGCCGAGATCCTCGACTCGGCGACGATGTCCCTGGAGGACGTCGTCGCCGTCTACGAGCGGGCCCACGCGGAGGGGCTGAAGGTCGCGCGGATCCACTCGGGTGATCCCGCCCTGTGGGGCGGCACTCAGGAGCAGGTCGACCGGTGCGCGGAGCTCGGTGTCGCGACCGAGATCGTGCCCGGCGTGTCGTCGTTCTCCGCCGTCGCGGCGCTCGCGCAGCGGGAGCTGACCATTCCCGAGGTGGCGCAGTCCGTGGTGCTGACCCGGCTCGGCGGCGGCAAGACGCCGATGCCGCCGGGCGAGGAGGTCCGCGAGTTCGCGCGGCACGGCACCACCATGGCGGTCTTCCTGTCGGCCGCCCGCAGCGGGCAGCTGGTGCGGGAGCTGCTGGAGGGCGGCTACCCGACGTCCACGCCGGTCGTGGTCGCGTACCAGGCGACCTGGCCGGAGGAGCTGGTCGTGAAGTGCACGATCGGCACGCTGGAGGAGACGGTCAAGGAGCACAAGCTGTGGAAGCACACGCTGTTCCTGGTCGGTCCGGCCCTCGACGCGCACGGCACCCGCTCGCACCTGTACCACCCCGGTCACTTCCACGGCTTCCGCAAGGCCGACCCCCAGGCGCGCCGGGCGTTGCGTTCGCGGGGTGCGAGCACGTGATCACCGTCGTCGGGATGGGCGCCGGGGCGCCGGTCGACGCCGGGGTGACGGCGGGGGCGGAGCTGGTGGTCGGCGGGCGTCGGCACCTGGACGCCGTGCGGGCGCCGGAGGGGGCCGAGCGGATCGTGCTCGGGCCGCTGGCGCCGGCCCTCGACACCGTGGAGAAGTACGTCGCCGAGGAGCGGCCGGTCGTGGTGCTGGCGTCCGGGGACCCCGGGTTCTTCGGGATCGTGCGGGCGCTGGCCGAACGGTTCGGGCCGGAGCGGCTCGACGTGCGGCCCGGGGTCTCCTCCGTGGCCGCCGCGTTCGCGCGGGTCGGGCTGCCGTGGGACGACGCCGTGGTGGTGAGCGCGCACGGCAGGGATCCGCGTACGGCGGTGAACCTGTGCCGGTCCCGTCCGAAGGTCGCCGTGCTGACGGGGCCGGGGGCGGGTCCGGCCGAGCTGGGGGCCGCGCTGCGGGACAGCGCGCGCGTGCTGGTCGTCGCCTCCGCGCTCGGTTCCGACCGGGAGCGGGTGGAGCGGGTGACGCCCGCCGAGGCCGCCGTCCGGGACTGGGGTGCGGCGGTGAACGTGGTGCTGTGCCTGGACGAGGCGCAGGTCCTCGGGCCGGTGCGGACCGTGGCGGGCGGGGGCGGGGAGCCCGTCGGCTGGGCGCTGGACGAGGCCGAGTTCGACCACCGCGACTCCATGATCACCAAGTTCGAGGTGCGGGCCCTGGCCCTGGCCCGGCTCGGTCCGCGCCCCGGTGAGCTGGTGTGGGACGTCGGTGCGGGGTCGGGGTCCGTGGCGGTGGAGTGCGCGCGGCTGGGGGCCGCCGTCACCGCCGTGGAGAAGACGCCGGACGGGGTGGAGCGCGTCCGCGCCAACGCCGCCGCGCACGGGGTCGACGTGCGCGTGGTGCACGGATCGGCGCCGGATGCGCTGGCCGGCCTCGACGACGACCCGGACGCCGTGTTCGTCGGCGGCGGGGGACGCGAACTGCCGGCGGTCGTCACCGCGTGCGCGCGCCGGGCGCGACGGACCGTCGTCGTCGCCGTGGCCGCGCTCGACCGGGTCCCGGCGGCCCGTGCGGCGCTGACGGACGCCGGTCTCTCCTGCGACGGCGTGCTGCTGCAGTCGTCGCGGCTCGCTCCGCTGCCCGGGGACGTGACCCGGCTGGCGGCCACCAATCCCGTTTTCCTGCTGTGGGGCGTCCGGTCCCGCGGCCGTACCGAAGGAGTCACCCAGTGATCGGCCTCATCTCCGCCACCGCGGCGGGAGCGGCAGCGCGGGACCGGCTGGCCGCCGCGTGGCCGGACCGCACGCGCGTGTACGAGGGTCCCGTCGCGGACGCCGTACGGGCCGCGTTCGCCGAGTGCGGGCAGCTCGTGTGCTTCCTCGCCACGGGCGCCGTGGTGCGGCTGGTGGCGCCGCTGCTGCACGACAAGGCGAGCGACCCGGGCGTGGTCTGCGTCGACGAGGGCGGACGGTTCGCGGTGTCGCTGGCCGGCGGGCACGGCGGCGGGGCGAACGAACTGGCCCGTGAGGTCGCCGAGGTGCTGGGCGCCGAACCGGTGGTGACGACGGCGACCGACGCCGCCGGTCTGCCGGGTCTGGACACCCTCGGTCTGCCGGTGGAGGGGAACGTCGCCGCCGTGTCGCGGGCCCTGCTGGACGGCGAGGCGGTGGCGCTGCGCGCCGAGGTGACCTGGCCGCTGCCGCCGCTGCCGGTCGCGGACGAGGGGCCGTACACGATCCGGGTCACGGACCGGCTGGTGGAGGCGGGCGAGCGGGAGGCGGTGCTCCGGCCGCCCACCCTCGTCGTCGGCGTCGGCGCCTCGAAGGGCGCCCCCGTGGACGAGGTGCTCGGCCTGGTCGAGGGCGCCCTGCGCGAGGCCGGGCTGTCGGCGGCGTCGCTCGCCGCGCTGGCCACCGTGGACGCCAAGGCCGACGAGCCCGGCGTCGTGGCGGCGGCCCGGCGGCTCGGGGTGCCCCTGGTGACGTACGCCGCCGAGGAGTTGGCGCGCGTCGAGGTGCCCAACCCGTCGGACGCGCCGCTCGCCGCCGTCGGCACCCCGTCGGTGGCGGAGGCCGCCGCGCTGGTGGGCGGGGGCGAACTCCTGGTGCCCAAGCGGAAGTCGGCGGCGCGGCCCGCGATGGCGACCTGTGCCGTCGTACGGCGGCCGGGGCGCGGACGGCTCGCGGTAGTGGGGCTGGGGCCCGGTGCGCGGGACCTGCTCACCCCGCGGGCGAAGTCCGAACTGCGGCGCGCCTCCGTGCTGGTGGGGCTCGACCAGTACGTCGACCAGATCCGCGATCTGCTGCGGCCGGGCACCCGCGTGCTGGAGTCCGGGCTCGGGGCGGAGGAGGAGCGGGCCCGCACAGCCGTCGCCGAGGCCCGGCGCGGGCAGGCGGTCGCGCTCATCGGCAGCGGGGACGCCGGGGTGTACGCCATGGCCTCCCCGGCGCTCGCGGAGGCGTCCGACGACATCGACGTGGTCGGGGTGCCGGGCGTGACGGCGGCGCTGGCGGCCGGGGCGGTCCTCGGGGCGCCGCTGGGGCACGACCACGTGTCGATCAGCCTGTCCGACCTGCACACGCCGTGGGAGGTCATCGAGCGGCGAGTGCGGGCGGCGGCCGAGGCGGACCTCGTGGTGACGTTCTACAACCCGCGCAGCCGGGGCCGTGACTGGCAGCTGCCGAAGGCGCTCGCGATCCTCGCCGGGCACCGGGAGCCGGCGACGCCGGTCGGGGTCGTGCGCAACGCGTCCCGCGCGGACGAGTCGAGCCGGCTGACCACGCTGGCCGCGCTCGATCCGGCGTGGGTGGACATGATGACGGTCGTGACCGTGGGCAACACGGCGACCCGTGAGATTGCGGGGCGCATGGTCACCCCGCGTGGCTACCGCTGGCAGGAGGAGGCACGGTGAACCGCGTGGTGCACCCCATCGAGCAGGAGTCCTTCCGGCGGCTGCGCGCCCGCCTCGACACCTCGCGCTTCCCGCCGCTGACCCGGGCGGTGGTGGAGCGGGTCATCCACTCCGCGGCCGACCTGGAGTACGCCTCCGACCTCGTCATGGACGAGGACGAGCTGGCGGGGGCCCACGCCGCGCTGCACGCCGGGGCACCGGTCGTGGTGGACGTGGAGATGGTGGCGGCCGGGATCACCCGCCGGGAGACCGTGTGCCGGCTGAAGGACGCGAGGTCCGGTCCCGGTCTGACGCGTTCGGCGCACGCCGTGCGGCTGGCGTACGAGGAGGTCGGGCCCGGCGCCCTGTGGGTGATCGGCTGCGCGCCGACCGCCCTGGAGGAGCTGCTGACCCTGGACGCCTCCCCCGCGCTCGTCATCGGGCTGCCCGTCGGTTTCGTCGGGGCGGCCGAGTCCAAGGCCGCGTTGCGGGAGAGCGGGCTGCCCGCCGTGAGCAACGTGTCCGAGAAGGGCGGGTCGGCGGTCGCCGCCGCCGCCCTCAACGCCCTGCTGTACCAGCCCGCTTCATCCGAATCCGAGGAGAACCTGTGACCACCCCGCCGCCCGCCCTGCTCATCGCCGGCCACGGCACCCGGGACGACGCCGGAGCGGAGGCGTTCCGTGACTTCGTGCGGGAGCTGGGACGCCGCCACCCCGAACTGCCCGTCGCCGGCGGGTTCATCGAGCTGTCCCCGCCGCCGCTGGGCGAGGCCGTCGCCGAGCTGGTGGAACGGGGGGCGCGGCGGTTCGCGGCTGTGCCGCTGATGCTGGTGTCCGCCGGGCACGCCAAGGGGGACATCCCGGCCGCGCTGGCCCGCGAGAAGGAACGGCACCCCGGGATCTCGTACAGCTACGGCCGTCCGCTGGGCCCGCACCCCGCGCTGCTGACCGTGCTGGAGCGACGGCTGGCCCAGGCGGTGGACCCCTCCTGGGACCCGGCCGGGGTGACCGTGCTCCTGGTGGGGCGCGGGTCGACGGACCCGGACGCCAACGCCGAGGTGTTCAAGGCGGCGCGGCTGCTGTGGGAGGGGCGCGGGTACGCGGGCGTGGAGACGGCGTTCGTGTCGCTGGCGGCGCCGGACGTGCCGGACGGCCTGGACCGGTGCGCGCGGCTGGGGGCGCACAGGGTCGTCGTGCTGCCGTACTTCCTGTTCACCGGGATCCTGCCGGACCGGGTGCGGCAGCAGACCGAGGAGTGGGCGGCGGCGCACCCGGAGACCGAGGTGCGGTCGGCGGACGTCATCGGTCCGGAGCCGGAGCTGCTGGATCTGGTGTGGGAGCGGTACGAGGAGGCCGTGCGGGGCGACCTGCGGATGAACTGCGACTCGTGCGTGTACCGGATCGCGCTGCCCGGTTTCGAGGACAAGGTGGGGCTGGCCCAGCAGCCGCACTTCCACCCGGACGACGACGGTCACCACCATCACGGGCACGGTCACACGCACTCCCATGCGCACTGAGTCCGGGGGCGGCGGGCACGATCTGCGGCACCACGGGGACGCCGAGGTCCGCGACGACGGCTCCGCGCTGGTCGACCTCGCGGTGAACGTCCGCGCGGACACGCCTCCGGGGTGGCTGCGGGAGCACATCGCCGGGTCGCTGTCCGGGCTCGCCGCCTACCCGGACGGGCGGGCCGCGCGGGCGGCGGTGGCGGCGCGGCACGGGCTGCCGGTGGAGCGGGTGCTGCTGACGGCCGGGGCGGCGGAGGCGTTCGTGCTGCTGGCGCGGGCGCTGAAGGTGCGCCGGCCGGTGGTGGTGCATCCCCAGTTCACGGAGCCGGAGGCGGCGCTGCGGGACGCCGGGCACACGGTGGACCGGGTGCTGCTGCGGGAGGCGGACGGTTTCCGGCTGGATCCGGCGGCGGTGCCCGGGGACGCGGACCTGGTGGTGATCGGCAACCCGACGAACCCGACGTCGGTGCTGCACCCGGCCGCGGCGGTCGCCCGGCTCGCCCGGCCGGGGCGGACGCTGGTGGTGGACGAGGCGTTCATGGACGCGGTGCCGGACGAGCGCGAGGCGCTGGCCGGGCGCACGGACGTCCCCGGTCTCGTCGTCCTGCGCAGCCTCACCAAGACGTGGGGGCTGGCGGGGCTGCGGATCGGTTACGTCCTGGCGGCCCCGGAGACCGTGGCGGAGCTGGAGCGCGCGCAACCGCTGTGGCCGGTGTCCACACCGGCGCTGGCGGCGGCGGAGGCGTGCGTGGGGCCGGGGGCGCTCGCGGAGGCGGCGCGGGCGGCCGGCCGCGTCGTGGCGGACCGGGCGCACCTGGTCGCGGGACTGCGGGAGTTCGCCGGGCACGGGCTGCGGGTCGTGGAACCCGCCGAGGGGCCGTTCGTCCTGGTGCGGCTGCCGCACGCGGCGTCGGTACGGGGACGGCTGCGCGCCCTCGGTTACGCGGTGCGGCGCGGGGACACGTTCCCGGGGCTGGGCGAGGAGTGGCTTCGGCTGGCGGTACGGGACCGGGGGACGGTGGACGGGTTCCTGGGCGCGCTGGGGCGGGTCCTGAGAGCGGTTTGATTCGCCCCCGCCGCCCCTTCCCGTCCCGAAACTGGGGCTCCGCCCCAGACCCCGCTCCTCAAACGCCGGAGGGGCTGACTTCCAGCCCTTCCGGCGTTTGAGGAGCGGGGGTCCGGGGGCAGCGCCCCCGGGGGGGGGACGGGAAGGGAAAGGGGCGGCGGGGCGAGGAACCGTCAGTTCGCCCGGCCCCGGCGGGACAGGGCCACCGCTCCGGCGCCCGCCGCCAGGAGGGCGATCGCGCCGCCCGCGATGTACGGCGTCATCGGATCGCCCCCCGTCTCGGCGAGGTCGGCCTGCGCCCGCGCCCCCTGCGGCTGCGCGCCGGCGGCCTCCTCCTGGGCCGCGGGAGCGTCAGGGGCGTCAGGGGTCTCGCACGCGGCCTCCGCGAGGGTCAGCGTGCCGTCGACCTCGGCGACGTTCAGCTTCAACGGGTTGACGGAGACCTGGAGTCGGAGGGCGGTCGCCGCGGCCGTCGTCGACGTGGTCCCGGTCCTCGACAGGTCCAGCCGGACCTCGCCCACGCCCGGCACCTCGACACGGGTGGGACCGCCGGAGGTCAGGGTGACGCGTTTGCCGAGGACGGTCACCGAGGCGGGCAGGGTCACCGAGGCGTGCGGGGTC
Organism: Streptomyces sp. NPDC000348; assembly: GCF_042898795.1. Classification (NCBI taxonomy): domain Bacteria; kingdom Bacillati; phylum Actinomycetota; class Actinomycetes; order Kitasatosporales; family Streptomycetaceae; genus Streptomyces; species Streptomyces sp. NPDC000348. The sequence goes on along the minus strand of NZ_JBIAZD010000005.1, from coordinate 361,154 downwards.
CGCCCGGCCTCGCAGACGGCCCTGGAGGTGATCGACTCGAGCTCGACGACCGACAGCAGCGGCAGACCGGGAACGTGGAGCCGGGCCTTGGCGAGCGTGGCGGACGCCTCGGCCCGCCCGCCGTCCACCGTCGCCCTGGCGTCGGCCGCCTCCGCCCGCAGCACGCTGAAGGGCCTGCCGCCGTCGACGCCGTCCAGGCTGGCGGTGAGGGCCGTCTTCCGCGCGCTCTGCGGTGCCCGGACCTCGTTGAGGGTGACGGCGAGCGGGGCGTGCACGGTCTTGTTGAGCAGGGACACGTCGAGCCCGGTGCGGAGCACGGCGGCGCTCGCGCCGCCGTGCTCCCCGGTGGCGTGCGCGGTGCCCGCGCCGGCCAGGACGGCGGGACCCGCGGCGAGGGCGGCGGCCGCGGCGACGGCGACCCAACGGCATGCGGGCGTAAGGAAGTTGATGCTGTACAAGGTGGCGGGACCCCCATGGGACACGACTGGGACCCGGCAAGGATGTCCGCGCGCACGGCGGGACGTCAGCGGTCCGCCGACTCTTCACCCCTTCGGGGTGAATCGGCGGATACGTTCGAATCGCGGGGCACGGCTGTTCCCCGTCGTCACCCTCGTGCGTCCCACCGGGCGCGTTCCTAACCGACCACGCGCCCGTTCAGCACCACCCGGCGCGGATCCGCCAGCACGCGCAGGTCCGCGCGCGGGTCGGAGCCGTAGACCACCAGGTCGGCCGGGGCGCCCTCCTCCAGGCCCGGCCGCCCGAGCCACTTCCGGGCCGCCCAGGTGCCGGCGGCCAGGGCCTCGACGGCCGGGAGGCCGGCCTTGGCCAGTTCGGCGACCTCGTCGGCCGCCAGGCCGTGCGGGAGGGTGCCGCCGGCGTCCGTGCCGACGTAGACGGGGACGCCGGCGTCGTAGGCGGAGCGCACGGTGTCGTAGCGGCGTTCGTGGAGCCGGCGCATATGGGCCGACCAGCGGGGGAACTTGGACTCGCCGCCGTCGGCGAGCGCGGGGAAGGTGGCGATGTTGACGAGGGTGGGGACGATCGCGACACCCCGCTCGGCGAAGAGGGGGACGGTGTCGTCGGTGAGGCCCGTGGCGTGCTCGACGCAGTCGATGCCGGCCTCGACCAGGTCCCGCAGGGAGTCCTCGGCGAAGCAGTGCGCGGTGACGCGGGCGCCCAGCCGGTGCGCCTCGGCGATCGCCTCCTCGACCGCGGCGCGCGGCCAGCAGGCCGACAGGTCGCCCAGGTCGCGGTCGATCCAGTCGCCGACCAGCTTCACCCAGCCGTCGCCGCGGCGGGCCTCCCGGGCGACGTACGCGACGAGGTCGTCGGGCTCGACCTCCCAGGCGTAGTTCCGGATGTAGCGGCGGGTGCGGGCGATGTGCCGGCCGGCCCGGACGATCTTCGGGAGGTCGTCGCGGTCGTCGATCCAGCGGGTGTCGGAGGGCGAGCCCGCGTCGCGCAGCAGCAGGGCGCCGGCGTCGCGGTCGGTGAGCGCCTGCTTCTCGGCGACGTCCTCGGGGACCGCGCCGTGCCGGTCGAGGCCCACGTGGCAGTGGGCGTCGACCAGCCCGGGCAGCACCCAGCCCTCGACGGTGCGGACGTCCCGGGCGCCGGCGGGCCGGTCGTAGGAGATCCGGCCGCCGACGACCCACAGCTCGTCGCGGACCTCGTCCGGGCCGACGAGGATCCGCCCCTTCACGTGCAGCACCGCGCGTTCGCTCATGCACCGCACCCTAGTCAGGCGCTACTCGGACGTCCCCACCTGGTCCGAGGTCTCCTCCTCCACGTCCGCCATGGCGGGGTCGAGGAGGCGGGAGAGGAAGTGGCGGGTGCGTTCGTGCCGCGGGTGGCCGATGACCTGCCCCGGGGTGCCGTCCTCGACGACCACCCCGCCGTCCATGAAGACGACCCGGTCGGCGACCTCGCGGGCGAAGGTCATCTCGTGGGTGACGACCATCATCGTCATGCCCTCGTCCGCGAGCATCCGCATCACGGCCAGGACGTCGCCGACCAGCTCGGGGTCGAGCGCCGAGGTCGGCTCGTCGAACAGCATCACCTCGGGGCCCATGGCCAGCGCGCGGGCGATGGCGACGCGCTGCTGCTGTCCGCCGGAGAGGGAGGACGGGTAGGCGTCCGCCTTCTCGGCCAGCCCCACCCGCCGGAGGTTCTCGGCGGCCACCTCCGCCGCCCGCGCCTTGTCCCTCCTCAGCACCCTGCGCTGCGGCAGCGTGAGGTTCTCGGTCACCGTGAGGTGCGGGAAGAGGTTGAACTGCTGGAAGACCATGCCGATACGACGGCGTACGGCGTCGATGTCGACGTCCGGGTCGGTGAGTTCCGTACCGCCGACGAAGACCTGGCCCTCGGTGGGTTCCTCCAGGAGGTTCACGCACCGCAGCAGGGTCGACTTGCCCGAGCCGGACGGGCCGATGACGCAGACGACCTCGCCCTGGCCGATCTCCAGGTCGATGCCGCGCAGCACCCGGTTGTCGCCGAAGGACTTGTGCAGACCGCTGACGCGGATCTCCGGCCGGCTCATTTCACGGCCTCCTGGGCCTTGGCCTCCATGCGGCGCACGACGAAGCCGAGCGGAACGGTGATCAGCAGGTAGCACAGGCCGGCCACCAGGATGGGGGTGGAGTTGGCGGTCTGGCTGGCCAGGTCGCGGCCGTACTTGGACAGTTCGCGCTCCTCCAGGGTGACGCCGAGGAACAGCACCAGCGAGGAGTCCTTGAAGAGCAGGACGAGTTCGTTGGTGAGCGGCGGCAGGATGATCCGGAAGGCCTGCGGGATGATGATGGAGACCATGGCCCGGGCGGGCGAGAAGCCCAGGGATCGGGCCGCCTCCATCTGTCCCTTGGGCACCGCCTGGATGCCGGCCCGGATCGTCTCCGCCATGTACGCGGCGGCCACCAGGCCGAGCGCGAGGGCGACCTTGCCGTAGGTGCCGCCGACGATCTCCGTGCCGGGGAAGGCGAGCGGCACGGCCACGCCGATGAAGATGAAGATCAGCAGGGCGGGCAGGCCGCGGAAGATCTCGATGTAGACGCCGGCCAGCCAGCGGTACGGGCCGACGGACGACAGCCGCATCAGCGCGATCACCATGCCGAGGGCGAGTCCGACGGCGAAGCCGGTGACCGTGTAGAGCACGGTGTTCTTCAACGCCAGGGTGATGACGTCGGGGAACATCCGCCCGGCGATCTCGGCCTGCGCGAACTGGTTCTGCAGCCTGTCCCAGTCGGCCGCGACCGCGAAGGCGATCACGGCCGCGACGAACACGGCGTACTGGACGCCGCGCGACAGGCTGCGCCTCTGGCGCCGCGTCAGGCCCTTCCTCTTCGGCTGGAGTCGTCGCTCCTCCGTGTCGGTCATGGGTTCAGGACGCGGCCGGCGAGGCGGCGGACTCGTCGTACGGGCCGATCCACTGCTCGTACAGCTTCTTGTACGTGCCGTCGGCCTTGGCGTCCGCGAGCGCCTTGTCGACGGCCTCGCGCAGCCCGGTGTTGCCCTTCTTCACCGTGAAGCCGTACTCCTCCCCGGTGTCGATCTGCTCGGCGACCTCGAAGGCGTCGGCGTTGGCCTTGTCCTTCAGCCAGCCCTGGACGACCGGGTAGTCGATGACGACGGCCTTCACCTGGCCGGTGCGCAGGCCGTTGAGGACGGCGTCGGAGGACTCGAAGGAGACCGGGTCGAAGCCCTGGCCCTTGACGTAGTCCTCGCCGGTGGTCTGCGCCTGCGCGCCCAGCTTCACGTTCCCGGACTTCACGTCGGCGAGGGAGGTGACGCCGCTGCCCTTGTCGACGAGGACGGCCTGGGTGGCGTTGAAGTAGGGGTCGGAGAAGTCGACGTTCTTCTTCCGCTCCTCGGTGATGGTCATGCCGGCCGCGGCCAGGTCGCACTCGCCGGAGTTGAGGAAGGCGCCGGTCTTGAAGTTCTCGAAGGGCGTGTCGAGGATCTCCTGCTTCACGCCCAGGTCGTCGGCGACCAGGTCGATCAGCGCGACGTCGAAGCCCTGCACCTTGCCGTCGATCTCCGACTGGAAGGGCGGGTACGGGAGGTGGGTGCAGGTGGTGAGCTGCCCCGCCTTGACGAGCTCGACACCGCCGGCGGCGGTCTTGGAGCCGCCGCCCCCGTCGTCGCTGGAGGTGCAGGCGGTCAGGAGGACCAGCCCGGCCGTCGCGGTGGTGGCGGCCAGCACACGGGTCCGGCGGCCGAGGAGCGTCTTCACGGGAGCCTCCTGTCAGGGAACTGTGAGTTCCGATTATAAGGAGAGGTTTGAGCCCCTCAAAACAAAACGATGGTCACGGAGCCGTCCGGCCTGAGAACCCTCCGGTCGAGCGGCGCCCCGGGGGACGGTTACCCTCGACTGCGTCGTACCCGCGCAGTCGCGAAGCAAAGAGAGCACCGCCGTGACCCACCTCCTCCTCGATCTGCCCCCGCTGAGCGCCGCGCACTTCGCGTCGATCGAGGACCGGGTGGCACGGCTGCTGAGCACCCGGCAGGACGTCGTGATCATGCAGGGCGAGGCGCTGCTGCCGCTGGAGGGCGCGATCCGCGCGACGGCCGGCCCCGGCACGACCGCGCTGAACGTCATCACCGGCCCCTACGGGCAGACCTTCGGCGACTGGCTGCGGGACTGCGGCGCCACCGTGATCGATCTGGCGGTGCCGTTCCACACGGCGGTGACGGCCGAGCAGATCCGGACCGCGTTCGCCGAGCACCCGGAGATCGACTTCGTGTCCCTGGTGCACGCGGAGGCGGCGACCGGGAACACCAACCCGGTCGCGGAGATCGGCGAGGTGGTGCGGGCGCACGGGGCGCTGTTCTACCTGGACGCGGTCGCCTCGATCGGGGCGGAGCCGGTGCTGCCGGACGCGTGGGGCGTGGACCTGTGCGTGATCGGGGCGCAGAAGGCGATGGGCGGTCCGGCCGGGGTGTCGGCGGTGTCGGTGAGCGAGCGCGCGTGGGCGCGGATGGCGGCGAACCCGAGGGCGCCGCGCCGCTCCTACCTCTCCCTGCTGGACTGGAAGGAGCGCTGGATCGACGGCGGCCGCAAGGCGCTGCTGCACGCTCCGGCGCAGCTGGAGATGCTGGCGCTCGAGGCGTGCGTGGAGCGGATCGAGGCGGCGGGGCCGGCCGCGGTGATGGCGCGGCACGCGTCGGCCGCGGCGGCGACACGGGCGGGTGCGGTCGCACTGGGCGGGGGCCTCGAGCCGTACGTCCATGACGCGCGTGAGGCGGCGCCGGTCGCCACGACGCTGCGGGCGCCGGCCGGGACGGTGGCCTCGGACCTGGTGGCCCGTGCCCTGGCGGTCGATCCGGCGGTCCCGCTGGCCGCGGGGGGTGGCGCGCTGGCCAAGGAGATGATCCGGGTCAACCACTACGGGCCCGAGGCGACGGCGGGTGCGGTGCGGGCGTGTCTGACGGCCCTGGGGGCCGCTCTGGCGGACGCGGGCCTGACGGTGGATCTGCCGGCGGCGCTGAGCGCGGCCGAGGGGGCCTGGCACTGATCCCGGGCCGAGGCCCTCGGCCCCTCGCCCCGCCAGGGGGAATTCCAGGGGGTCCCGCCCCTTGGCCCCGGCTCCCGGACGGGTCGGCACGAGCCGTGAATTCCAGGGATTCCCGGAATCATTCACGCGCATTCCCCCGAGGCATTCCTTCCCTTATTCTTCGAATATCAGACGGGCAGCTTCCCGTCTTCTTCTGCCCGGTTTCCCCGACCCTAAACGCCACGATTTCGTGAGCATTCGATGAGCATTCCGGGGGTCGCCGCAAGGGTTGCGCGGTTGTGATCCATTCCACATCACGCCCGTTTTGCGGTGTATGCACCAGGAGAAATGGTGCATCTCGCCGAGATCTCGCGCGGACCCACCCGCACGCGCGATAACACAGATCACGTCGGCGCGTAACCCCGACGGGCGATGCAATTTTGAATTTACCTGGGTAAGTTCAATTCGCATGACTGCCGCACAAGCAGACCTGCAAATCGACCGCCCCACCGTGGCGGACGGAGCCGTGCTGTGGCGGATAGCCAGGGACTCGAAGGTCCTCGACCTGAACTCGTCGTACAGCTATCTGCTGTGGTGCCGCGACTTCGCCGCCACCTCGGCCGTCGCCCGCGACGAGCGCGGAGAGCCGATCGGCTTCGTCAGCGGATACCTGCGGCCGGACAGCCCGCGCACCCTGCTCGTCTGGCAGGTCGCGGTCGACGCGTCGTACCGCGGCCGCGGCCTCGCCGCCGCCCTGCTCGACGGACTGGCCGCCCGGACCGCCGAGGAGCACGGGGTGGACACCGTGGAGACCACCATCACGCCGGGCAACACCGCGTCCGAGCGCCTGTTCACCGCGTTCGCGGAGCGTCACGGCGCCCTGCTGGAGCGCGAGGTGCTGTTCGACGCCGACCACTTCCCCGACGGACCGCACGACCCCGAGGTCCTGTACCGCATCGGGCCGCTCGCGCACTGACCGGCCGGCCGCCCGCCCCTGATCCTCCGACTCCCTCCGACCTCCCACGCCACCGAGGAGCGATTCGTCGTGACCATCACCCAGCCCGACCTCAGCGTCTTCGAGACCCTCGAATCCGAGGTGCGCAGCTACTGCCGCGGCTGGCCCACCGTCTTCGACCGTGCGCACGGCAGCCGCATGTACGACGAGGACGGCCACGAGTACCTCGACTTCTTCGCCGGAGCCGGCTCCCTCAACTACGGGCACAACAACCCCGTGCTGAAACGGGCGCTGATCGACTACCTGGAACGGGACGGCGTCACGCACGGCCTCGATATGTCGACGACGGCCAAGCGCGCGTTCCTGGAGTCCTTCCAGAACTACGTCCTGCGCCCCCGCGACCTGCCGTACAAGGTCATGTTCCCGGGCCCGACGGGCACCAACGCCGTGGAGTCCGCGCTGAAGCTGGCGCGAAAGGTGAAGGGGCGCGAGGCGATCGTGTCGTTCACCAACGCCTTCCACGGCATGTCGCTGGGCTCGCTCGCCGTGACCGGCAACGCCTTCAAGCGGGCCGGCGCCGGCATCCCGCTGGTGCACGGCACGCCGATGCCGTTCGACAACTACTTCGACGGCACGGTCCCGGACTTCCTGTGGTTCGAGCGGCTCCTGGAGGACCAGGGCTCCGGCCTCAACAAGCCCGCCGCCGTGATCGTCGAGACCGTGCAGGGCGAGGGCGGCATCAACGTCGCCCGGCCCGAGTGGCTGCGCGCCCTGGCCGATCTGTGCGAACGCCAGGACATGCTGCTGATCGTCGACGACATCCAGATGGGCTGCGGCCGTACCGGCGCCTTCTTCTCCTTCGAGGAGGCCGGCGTCACGCCCGACATCGTCACCGTCTCCAAGTCGATCAGCGGCTACGGGCTGCCGATGGCGCTGACCCTGTTCAAGCCCGGACTGGACGTCTGGGAGCCGGGCGAGCACAACGGCACCTTCCGCGGCAACAACCCCGCCTTCGTCACGGCCACCGCGGCCCTGGAGGCGTACTGGGCCGACGGCTCCGCGATGGAGAAGCAGACCCGTGCGCGCGGCGAGCAGGTCGAGCAGGCGCTGATCGCGCTCACCGAGGAGAACCTCGCCGACGTCAAGGAGTACCGCGGCCGCGGCCTGGTCTGGGGCGTGGAGTTCCACGACAAGGAGCGCGCGGGACGGATCGCCCGGCGCGCCTTCGAACTCGGGCTGCTGATCGAGACGTCCGGCCCCGAGAGCGAGGTCGTCAAGCTGCTCCCGGCCCTGACCATCACCCCGGACGAGCTGGACGAGGGTCTCACCGTCCTCGCCCGCGCCGTCCGCGAGACCGCCTGACCCACGCACCCGAGCCGAGGAGGCATCGCACCACCGTGATCGTCCGTTCGTTCAAGGAGATCGAAGGCACCGACCGGCACGTGAAATCGGCGTCCGGCACCTGGGAGAGCAAGCGCATCGTCCTCGCCAAGGAGAAGGTCGGCTTCTCCGTCCACGAGACGATCCTGTACGCGGGTACGGAGACGTCGATGTGGTACGCGAACCACATCGAGGCCGTCGTCTGCACCAAGGGCGACGCCGAGCTCACCGACCACGAGACCGGGAAGACGTACCACATCACGCCCGGGACCATGTACCTCCTGGACGGCCACGAGCGGCACACGCTCAAGGTCAAGGAGGACTTCCACTGCATCTGCGTCTTCAACCCGCCCGTGACCGGACGGGAGGACCACGACGAGAACGGCGTCTACCCGCTGCTCACCGAGGAGGTGTAAGTCACCGTGACCACGACCACGAACGTCACCGACCTCTACCCCACCCGCGGCACCACCGAGGTGGCGACCCCCCGGCAGGACCCGGTCGTCTGGGGCTCCCCGGACACGCCCGGCCCCGTCTCGCCCGCCGACCTGGAGGCCCTGGACCGCGACGGCTTCCTCGCCGTCGACCAGCTCATCGGGCCGGACGAGGTCGGCGTCTACCGGCGCGAGCTGGAGCGGCTCGTCACCGACCCGGCGATCCGCGCGGACGAGCGCTCGATCGTCGAGCCTCAGTCCAAGGAGATCCGGTCCGTCTTCGAGGTGCACAGGATCAGCGAGGTGTTCGCGAACCTGGTGCGCGACGAGCGGGTGGTCGGGCGGGCCCGGCAGATCCTCGGCTCGGACGTCTACGTCCACCAGTCGCGGATCAACGTCAAGCCGGGCTTCGGCGCCAGCGGCTTCTACTGGCACTCGGACTTCGAGACCTGGCACGCCGAGGACGGCCTGCCGAACATGCGCACCATCTCGGTCTCGATCGCGCTCACCGAGAACTACGACACCAACGGCGGTCTCATGATCATGCCGGGGTCGCACAAGACGTTCCTCGGGTGCGCGGGGGCCACGCCGAAGGACAACTACAAGAAGTCCCTGCAGATGCAGGACGCGGGGACGCCGTCCGACGAGGCGCTGACGAGGATGGCGTCGGAGTACGGCATCAGGCTGTTCACCGGCAAGGCCGGCTCGGCGACCTGGTTCGACTGCAACGCCATGCACGGTTCGGGCGACAACATCACGCCGTTCCCGCGCAGCAACGTGTTCATCGTGTTCAACAGCGTGGAGAACACGGCGGTCGAGCCGTTCGCGGCACCGATCCGGCGGCCCGAGTTCATCGGGGCGCGGGACTTCACGCCCGTCCGGTGAGCCGGACCCGGCCGGGGGTCCGGGGGTCGCCCCCGGATGACACGGCATCGGGGCGCGGGACTTCACGCCCGTCCGGTGAGCCGGACCCGGCCGGGGGTCCGGGGGTCACCCCCGGATGACACGGCATCGGGGCGCGGGACTTCACCCCCGTCCGGTGAGCCGGACCCGGCCGGGGGTCCGGGGGTCGCCCCCGGGTGACACGGCATCGGGGCGCGGGACTTCACGCCGGTGAAGCAGGCGCCGGGACGGTGCGGCGGGCGCACCACGGAACTGCGGGCCGGGCCTCCTGGTTGTGGGACGGGGAGGCACCGGCCCGCCGCCGTGCGGTCAGCCGGACAGCGCGTCCAGCAGCCGGTCCACGTCGGCGGCCGTGTTGTAGAGGTGGAAGGACGCCCGCAGGTTGCCCGCGCGGTCCGACACCTGGATGCCCGCCTCGGCCAGCTCCGGCTGGCGGTGGCCGAGCCCGGGCACGGACACGATCGGCGAACCGGGCGAGGGCACGGGCGTGTGGCCCAGGGTGGCGAGCCCCGCGCGGAAGCGGTCGGCGAGGGCCAGGTCGTGGGCGCGGACGGCGTCCACGCCGAGTTCCTCGACGAGTTCGAGGGAGGCCCGCAGCCCCGCGTAGTCGAACAGGGCGGGGCTGGAGTCGAACCGCCGGGCGGAGCGGGCGAGTTCGGCGACGGGACCGTAGCAGCTGTCCCAGGGGTCCTCCCCCGCGACCCAGCCCGCCTGCACCGGCGTCAGGTCGCCGAGGTCCTCGGGGACGACGAGGAAGGCCGCGCCGTGCGGGCCGAGCAGCCACTTGAAGGTGATGGAGACGCTGTAGTCGTACGCGCCGGCCGCCATCGGGAGCCAGCCGGCCGCCTGGGAGAAGTCGACGTAGGTGCGAGCCCCGTGGCCGCGGGCCGCCTCCCGCAGCGCGGGCAGATCGGCGATCCGGCCGTCGGCGGACTGCACGGCGCTGACCGCGACCAGCGCGGTGCCGGGCCGGACGGAGTCGGCGAGCCGCTCCAGCGGCACGGCCCGCACCTTGAGGTCGCCGCGCGTGTGGAAGGGGTTGAGCACGGAGCTGAAGTCGCCCTCCGTGGTGAGGACTTCGGCGCCCGGCGGCAGCGAGGCCGCGATCAGCGAGGTGTGCAGGGCGACCGTGGCCCCGGCCGCCACCCGCTCGACGGGGACGCCGGCCAGCCGGGCGTACGCGGCACGGCAGGCCTCGACGTCGGCGAACAGCGGATCCAGCGCACGGCCCTGTGCGCGCAGCCGTGCGGCGTCCTGGAGCGCGGTCACGGTGCGGGCGGGCAGGAGGGCGTTGCTCGCGGTGTTCAGGTAGGTGTTCTCCGGGGCGAACTCGGCACGGACGAGGTTCTCGAAGGTCTCCATGGGACCACTCTGCGGTCCCGGGACCTCCCCGTCCATTGCCGAGCTCTGCCCGGCATCCCTAAGGAAGACTTATGCGTACGCGCCGACCTGCGCGTTCTACCGCTGCGGCACCGCGCATCCGTCGGGGCCGCATGCCTCCGCGTCGCCGTCGACCACCGTCAGCGGCGGGCGCTCGCCCCAGGCCTGCGTCAGCGCCTGGGTGAACACCTCGGCGGGCTGGGCGCCGGAGACGCCGTACGTGCGGTCCAGCACGAAGAACGGCACACCGTTCGCGCCGAGCTGCGCGGCCTCGCGCTCGTCGGCGCGGACCTCGTCGGCGTACGCCCGCGGATCGGCGAGGACCTCGCGCACGGCACCGGCGTCGAGGCCGGCGGCGACGGCGAGCTCGACGAGCCGTTCGTCGTCGTTGAAGACGGACCGCTCCTCGGCGAAGTTCGCCTTGTACAGCAGGTCGAGCAGCTCCTCCTGGCGGCCCTGCTCACGGGCGAAGTGCAGCAGCCGGTGCATGTCGAAGGTGCTGCCGTGGTCGCGGCCCCGGGTGCGGTAGGGCAGGCCCTCGGCGGCGGCCTGGGCGCCCAGGTTGTCCTCACCGGCCTCGGCCTGCGCCTCGCTCATGCCGTACTTCCCGGTGAGCATCGAGATCACCGGCTGGATGTCGTCCTTGGCCCGGCCCGGGTCCAGCTCGAAGGAGCGGTGCACGACCTCGACCTGCTCCCGGTGCGGGAAGGCGGCCAGCGCCTTCTCGAAGCGGGCTTTTCCGACATAGCACCAGGGGCAGGCGATATCGGACCAGATTTCGACGCGCATCGTGATCGGCACTCCAGGTCGTACGGGTACGGAGACTCCCTCCGGCGACTACGTGAACATTCAACGAGTCGCTTCCATTCCCTCAGCCGCCGTCCCGCAGATCGCCCGGCCAGTGGGGCCGGTACTCGATGTGGTCGTACGTCACCGCACACCCCTCTCCCGTCGGCGACTGGGTCATGAAGCCGACCAGGGCGGCCCCGGTCTCCTTCTCCCCGCCGAGGGTGAAGAGGCGGACGAAAGTCCAGCGCTCGCCGTCCCGGGAGGCGTGGAAGGCGAAGGCGCGCCCGGTGCGGCTCACCCGGAGCCAGACGGAACCGCCTTCGACGGTGAAGGAGTTGACGTCGTCGGAGTGGCCCCGGGTGACCACCGTGCAGACGGTGGGCACGTCCGGCGAGTACTCCAGGCAGAGCTTGGCCCACGCCCGCTCGCCCACGTGGACGTAGAGGACGCCGGCGTCGAAGGAGGCGGCGAAGCCGACCGTGACCCGGGCGATCAGCTGGAAGTCGCCCTCGGGCGCGCCCAGCAGGCGCGGCGCGTCGGAGGCGGGGTCCAGGGCCTCGTCGGTGGGCGGCACGAAACGGTCCTGCCGGGGTCCGGCCCATCCGGTGAGGACGCCGTCCTCGTGGGACCAGTGGCCGTCGGGGCCGTAGGTGCGCAGGGGGAAGGGCAGTTCGGGGATCTCGAGGTCCATGGCGGGATTCTTCCAGGCGGGGCGCGGCGGAGGTGGCCGGGGCGGGTCTCCCCCGCAAGCGGGAGGACCCCGGCGCAAACGCCGGGGTCCTCCTGGCAAAAAACACAGGTGACGACAGGGTCCAGGCGGCGCTCCCGGCCCGCGTCGCGGGCCTGGAGCCGAGCGCGGGGTGAGCCCTCAGCGCTCCAGCCGGCCGTTGAACCTCCTGGGCAGCCCCAGCGGGTTGTCGTCCTTGAGCTCCGCGGGCAGCAGGGCCTCGGGCGTCCCCTGGTAGACGACCGGCCGCAGCCACCGCTCGATGGCGGTGCCGCCCACCGACGTGGACGTCGACGTGGTCGCCGGGTACGGGCCGCCGTGGTGCTGGGCCGGGGCGACCGCGACGCCCGTCGGCCAGCCGTTGACCAGGACCCGCCCGGCCAGCGGGGTCAGTTCCTGCACCAGCTCCGCGCCGCGGCCCTCCCCCGCCGCCTCCTCGGCGGACAGCTGCACGGTCGCCGTGAGGTTGCCCGGCAGCCGCGACAGCACCTCCCGCACCTCGGCGTCGTCCTCGTAGCGGGCCACGACGGTGACCGGCCCGAAGCACTCCTCGAGCAGCAGGTCGTGCTCGCCCTCCTGGGCCAGCCGGCCCGCCGGGACCGTGAGGAAGCCCGCGCTGACCGTGTGCTCGCCGCCCGCGCCCGGCGTCACCGGGGACTCCACGTCGGGCAGCTGGGCGCGCTCGGCGACCCCGGCGACGAAGTTGTCGCGCATGCGGTGGTCGAGCAGGACGCCGGCGTCGGTGTCGCTGACGGCGTCGGTCAGCGACTTGACCAGCGCGTCGCCGGCCGCGCCGGCCGGCGCGAGGACGAGGCCCGGCTTCACGCAGAACTGGCCGACGCCCAGCGTCATCGAACCGGCGAGCCCGGCGCCGATCGCCTCGCCGCGCTCGGCGGCGGCGGCCTCGGTGACCACGACCGGGTTCAGGGAGCCCAGCTCGCCGTGGAAGGGGATCGGGACGGGCCGGGCGGCGGCCGCGTCGAAGAGGGCACGGCCCCCGCGGACGGACCCGGTGAAACCGGCCGCCGCGACCAGCGGGTGCTTGATCAGCTCGATGCCCGCCTCGAAGCCGTGCACCAGGCCGAGCACGCCCTCGGGGATGTCGTGGCGGGCCGCGGCCCGGCGCAGCACCTTGGCGACCAGCTCGGACAGTCCGGGGTGGTCGGGGTGGGCCTTGACGACGACCGGGCAGCCGGCCGCGAGGGCGCTCGCGGTGTCGCCGCCGGCCACGGAGAAGGCGAAGGGGAAGTTGGAGGCCGAGTAGACGGCGACGACGCCCAGCGGGATCTTGTAGCGGCGCAGGTCCGGGACGGGCGGGGTCGCGGTGTCGTCGGGGTGGTTGATGACGACGTCGAGGAAGGCGCCCTCCTCGACGATGCCGGCGAAGGCCCGCAGCTGGTAGCAGGTGCGGGCGAGTTCTCCGGTGAGCCGGACCGGGCCGAGCGCGGTCTCCGCGTCGGCGGCCTCCACGAGCCGGTCCTTGGCCGCCTCCAGCTCGTCGGCGGCCGTGCGCAGGAAGGCCGCCCGGACGGTGCGGTCCGTCAGCGCGCCGCGCGCGTCGTGCGCGGCGCGGACGGCGGCGTCGACCTCCTGGGCTGTGGCCTCCACCGCAACCTGTTCACGCTGCTTCCCGGTTCGGGGGTCGACACTCCAGACTGGTGCTGCTGCCACCGCGGGTCCCTCCACTTGATTGCCGCATGCAATGCCGCAGTATGTACGCCACTCAACAGGGGTGTTCGATATACTGAACACTGTCTCTGTGGGTGAATGTACTTCGGAGACTATTTCCCGGCGAACGAAGGGGTCAAGGGCGATGTCGGCTGGCGAGACGGGCGGCGGGGCACAGGTCAAGTCCGCGGTACGGACCGTTGAACTGCTCGAATACTTCGCCGGGCGCCCCGGTATGCACTCCCTGGCGGCGGTCCAGGAGGCCGTCGGGTACCCCAAGTCGAGCCTCTACATGCTGCTGCGCACCCTCGTGGACCTCGGCTGGGTGGAGACGGACGCGACGGGCACGCGGTACGGCATCGGCGTGCGGGCGCTGCTGGTGGGGACGTCGTACATCGACGGCGACGAGGTCGTCGCGGCGGCCCGCCCCACGCTGGACCGGCTCTCCGACGACACCACGGAGACCATCCACCTCGCCCGGCTCGACGGCACCAACGTGGTCTATCTCGCCACCCGCCAGTCGCAGCACTACCTGCGCCCGTTCACCCGGGTGGGCCGCCGGCTGCCCGCGCACTCGACGTCGCTGGGCAAGGCGCTGCTGAGCACGTACCCGGACGAGCAGGTGCGCAAGATGCTCCCGGAGACGCTGCCCGCGCTGACCGAGAACACCATCACGGACCGGGAGAAGCTCATCGAGGAGCTGCACCTGGTGCGGGAGCAGGGCTTCGCCGTGGACCGCGAGGAGAACACGCTGGGGCTGCGCTGCTTCGGTGTGGCGATCCCGTACCGCGCCCCCGCGCGGGACGCGATCAGCTGCTCGGTCCCGGTGGCGCGGCTCACGCCCGCGCACGAGCAGATGGTCAAGGACGCCCTGTTCGACGCGCGCGACCGGCTGACCCTGGCCACCCGGAGGCTCTGACCCGTGGACATCGCCCTGCGGCCGGTGCACGACAGCGACCTGCCGGTCTTCCACCGCCAGCTCAACGATCCGGAGGCGCTGCGCATGGCGGCCTTCACCCCCGTGGACCCGGCCGACCGGGACGCCTTCGACGCCCGCTGGGCCCGCATCCGCACCTCGCCGGACATCGTGGCGCGCACGGTGCTCGGCGACGGCGACGTGGTGGGCCACGTGTCGGTGTACGGGGAGCCGGGCGAGCGCGAGGTGACGTACTGGATCGACCGCGCCCACTGGGGCAGGGGCGTGGCCACCGCCGCGCTGCGCGGCCTGCTGGCGGTGGTGACCGAGCGCCCGCTGTACGCGCGCACGGCCGCGGACAACGCGGGCTCGCTGCGGGTGCTGGAGCGGTGCGGCTTCGAGGTCTCCGCGCGGACCACGGGGTACGCGCCCGCGCGGGGTGCGGAGATCGACGAGGTCGTGCTCACGCTGGAGGGCCGACCGCCGGGGCGGCACGGCCGCTCGATGAGCATCCGATGAGAAACCGGGGCGGAAGGGAACGGTCCGACGCCTCCCGTTCGTCTGTCCGATCGGAATGAACAGGACGATCAGGCGTGCCTCCGTCTTCACCCTGCTCCTGGTGTTCACCCTGCTGATCAGGGCCACCTGGGTGCAGTTCTACGAGGGCCAGGCACTCGCGGACGACAGCGACAACCGGCGCAACGCGATCGAGACGTACGCGGAGCCGCTCGGGAACATCATCGTGGCCGGCGAGCCGATCACCGGCTCGGCGCGGACGGAGGGAGGCGACCTCGCGTACAAACGCACGTACGAGAACGGTCCGCTGTACGCGGCGGTGACGGGCTACGCCTCGCAGGCCTACGCGCCGACGCAGCTGGAGGGCATCTACCAGGACCTGCTCAACGGCACGGACCCCCGCCTGAAGACGGTGACGGACACCGTCACCGACCGGCGCGCCGACCCGGGCAACGTGGTGACGACCGTCGACCCGGCGGTGCAGGAGGCGGCGTACGAGGCCCTCGGCGACAAGAAGGGCGCGGTGGTCGCGATCGACCCGGGAACGGGCCGGATCCTCGCGGCGGTGTCGACCCCGTCGTACGACCCCGCGTCGCTGACCGACGCCAACACCGCGGGCGGGGCCTGGAAGGAGCTCAACGCGGACCCGGACAAACCGCTCACCAACCGGGCGCTGCGCCGGCCGCTGCCGCCGGGCTCGACCTTCAAGCTGGTCGTGGCGGCGGCCGCGCTGGAGGACGGGCTGTACGGGTCGGTGGACGAGAGGACCGACAGCCCCGACCCGTACCGGCTGCCCGGCACCCTCACGGACCTGGGCAACGAGAACCCGGACGCGCCCTGTGAGAACGCCTCGATCCGCGTAGGGCTCCAGTACTCCTGCAACAACGTCTTCGCGAAGATGGCCGTCGCCCTGGGCCAGGACAAGGTGCGGGCGATGGCCGAGAAGTTCGGCTTCAACGACGGGACGCAGGACGTGCCGGTGCGCGCCTACACCAGCGTGTACCCCTCGGACATGGAGCCGTCGCAGACCGCGCAGACCGGGATCGGCCAGTTCGACGTGACCGCGACCCCGCTGCAGATGGCGATGGTGTCGGCGGCGGTGGCCAACGGCGGCGAGCTGGTGTCGCCGCACATGGTCAGCCGGATCACCGACGGCGACGGCGACGTGCTGAAGGACTACGACGGCGAGGCCGCGACCGAACGGATCGTCAGCTCCTCGACCGCCGAGCAGCTCCGGTCGGCGATGCAGACGGTCGTCGAGGAGGGCACGGGGTCGAACGCGCGGATCTCCGGCGCCACCGTGGGCGGCAAGACCGGCACCGCGCAGCACGGCGAGAACAACAGCAAGACGCCGTACGCCTGGTTCACCTCGTACGCCACGTCGGACTCCTCGGACCGGGAGGTCGCCGTGGCGGTCGTGGTGGAGCAGTCCGACGCGGCCCGCTCGGAGGTCAGCGGCAACGGTCTGGCGGCCCCGGTCGCCAAGGCGGCGATGGAAGCGGCACTGCGGGACTGAACCTCCCGGCGACGGGCCGCCCCCTTCCCCTCGGGGGCGGCCCGTCGCCTTGCGCGGGCGGCTGTTCCGCGGCGGGCACCGGATCGGCCGGACCCGCGTTGAACCCCGCCGCGCCGCGGCCCGTGTCATGGGTGGGTGCACCGACCGGCCAGACACCGTTCGACCCTCCGCACGAGCCCGTGGATGATCACTGCTACGCTCCGGAACTCACGCCGGTCACTCCGGACTTTCACATGTCATCTACATGACACACATCGTCACCGGCGCCCCTCGGGCGCCCGACGCCGCTGCGAGGGGAGGTCGCCCGTGGGCACCGTCGTCGACGACGCCGCCGCGGTGGAGTTCCACGCGTTCTTCGAACGCCACTACGCCGAACTGTCCCGGCTGGCCCATCTGCTGACGGGTGAGGCGGACACCGCCGACGATCTGGCGGCGGACGCGCTGCTGGCGCTGTGGCACCGCTGGGACCGGGTGCGCGCCGCCGACCATCCGGCCGCGTACGCCCGGGGCGTGGTGGCCAATCTGGCCCGCACCCGGATCCGCAGCGCGGTGCGCGAGCGGCGGCGGATCGCGCTGTTCTGGTCGCCGCGCGAGGAACGGATCGAGAACCCCGACGTGCCGGGGGTGGTGGACGTGCAGGAGGCGCTGCGCCGGCTGCCGTTCCGCAAGCGGGCGTGTGTGGTGCTGCGACACGCCTTCGACCTGTCGGAGAAGGACACCGCGCTGGCTCTGGGCGTCTCGGTGGGTACGGTGAAGAGCCAGACCTCGAAGGGGATGGCCGAACTGCAGCGGCTGCTGGGCACGCGGGAGGTACCGCGTCAGGTGCACGCGGCGGTGGCGGCCACCGCGGGCGGGGAAGCGGTCGGGAACGCGCGGAAACGCCCCCACGGGGCCAGGGGAAGGAAGCGATGACGATGCGGCGGGACGTGCACGAGGAGCTGCGCGCCCGGCTGCAGGAGGCGGCCGGGGCGCACGAGCCCGACCGGGAGCGCATGCTGGCCCGGGTGGAGCGCGGCATGGCCGGACCGGCCCGCCGGGAGCACCGGGCCACGCGTCCGCCGGTGTTCGGCTGGTTCCGGGTGGCGGGCGCGACGGCCGCGGTGGCCGGGGTGCTGGCGGTGGGCGGCTACGCGGTCGCGTCGTCCGTGCGGGGCGAGGAGGCTCCGCCGCAGCGGCAGGTGGCCGTCTCCCCGACGCCCACACCGTCCCCGGAGGCGACGAGCCGGCCGCCCGAGCGGTCGGCGGACCCCGCTCCGGACGCCTCCGAGCAGCCCCGGAACACGGCCACCGAGCCCGCGGCGACGCCGAGTTCGTCCGGCACCCCCCGGCCGCCGGCGGGGGTCGAGGACGGGCCGCTGTGGTCGGACGGCTCGGTGGACCCGCACAGCAACGAGTTCTGGGCGCAGAGCAACGTCACCCTGAAGACCACCGAGCGCCTGACCTCGCTCACCGTGGAGCTGCGGATCGCACAGACCGGCGGGGTGACCTCCACGGGCGCCTGGCGCTCGCTGCCCGAGGACGACTTCGAGCTCTCGGTGGAGGAGCGGGACGGCTTCCTCGTCTACGTCTGGACGCTCAAGGACGGCCGTGCGGTCAAGCCCGGCGAGTGGGTCTTCGCGGGGCAGTACGACCACGAGCGCGGCGGCCGGGACGCCGGGGAGGACACCTACACGGCGAGGGCCGGCACCGGCTCCGAACAGCTCGCGGTCGGCGGCGACTTCGCGGCGCAGGACGACCGGGACGACCAGGACGCGACGGACGACGAGGACTCGTAGAAAAAAGATCGTGCGAGACGGCAACCCTTTCCGGGGCGGCGGCGACCAGGAGACGCAAAGACCCTCTCCACGCAAGGACATCGCGCATGACTGCACGACCCGAACAGCCCGTCTCCCACCGCCGCCGGACCACCGGGCGGCGGGCCGTGATCGCCGGGGTCTCCGCGCTCGGCATCACGGGGGCGGCGATCGTCACCACGACGATGCTGTCCACCGCGGGCGCCGCCTCGTCCTGGCCCTCGGACACCGGCGGCAAGCCGGTGTCGAAGACCGTCCCGGTCTCCGGGACGTACGACGGCGGCATGAAGAAGTTCTACGGCACCGGCGCCCTCGGCGGCGACAGCCAGGACGAGGGCCAGGACCCGATCTTCGAGCTGGCCGACGGCGCCACGCTGAAGAACGTGATCATCGGCACCCCGGCCGCCGACGGCGTGCACTGCAAGGGCAGCTGCACGCTGCAGAACGTGTGGTGGCTGGACGTCGGCGAGGACGCCGCCAGCTTCAAGGGGAAGTCGTCGTCGGCCCAGTACAAGGTGATCGGCGGCGGCGCGAGGAAGGCCGACGACAAGGTGCTGCAGTTCAACGGCGCCGGCACGCTGACCGTGAGCGGCTTCCGGGTCGAGGACTTCGGCAAGCTGGTGCGCTCCTGCGGCAACTGCAAGACGCAGTACAAGCGCACGATCGTGCTGAAGGACATCGACGTCGTCGCGCCCGGCAAGTCCCTCGTCGGCATCAACACCAACTACGGCGACACCGCCACGCTGTCGCAGATCCGCATCCAGGGCGACAGCAAGAAGAAGATCAAGACCTGCACCCGCTTCCAGGGCAACAACACGGGCAAGGAGCCGAAGGAGCTCGGCTCCGGCGCCGACGGCACGTACTGCAAGTTCTCCTCCTCGGACATCACCTACAAGTGATCCCTCCGGGCCCATGACCCCGGGCCGCCGCCTCGACGTCCGGCGGCCCGGTGGCCGGTACCGTCCGAGCCCCCCTCGGACGGCCGGCGACCCCGGCGGTTCCGGACCCCCATCCGGACCGCCACCAGGACGCCCCGCCGGTTCACCCCCGGCGGGGCGTTCGCCGTTCGTCCGGGGCCGCGCACGGCGAAAAGACCCGAAAACTTTCGGCGCTCCCCGTCCCGTCCGCATCGGTTGACGCCCCGCACTCCCCTGGTGACACTCCGAGAAACAACAGAATCCCTCAGACTCCGACAGGAAGTGTCATGCGCCGCCACACCGCACGTCGCACGCTTCTCGTCCCGTTCCTCGCCCTTCTCCTCGCCCTGCTCGCCGCCCCGCCGGGCGCCGCACACTCCGGAGCACCACCCGTGAAGAAGCCCACGTACGCCGGTTACCTCTTCGCCTACTTCACCGGCGAGGGCACCGCCGACGGCGAGCAGATCCGCTACGCCCTCAGCCGCGGCAACGACGCCCTGCACTGGCGCGAACTGAACGCCGGCAAGCCGGTGCTGACCTCCACGACCGGCGAGAAGGGGCTGCGCGACCCGTTCGTGATCCGCTCCCCCGGGGGCGACAGGTTCTACATGATCGCCACCGACCTGCGGATGTACCGCGGCAGCAGCGGCAGCTGGGACGAGGTCCAGCGGCACGGCAGCAAGTCGATCATGGTGTGGGAGTCCACCGACCTGGTCCACTGGACCGACCAGCGCCTGGTGAAGGTGTCCCCGGACAACGCGGGCAACACCTGGGCCCCGGAGGCCTACTGGGACGACGAGCTCGGCGCCTACGTCGTCTTCTGGGCGTCCAAGCTGTACGCCGACGACGACCCGGACCACACCGGTTCGACGTACAACAGGATGCTGTACGCGACCACGGAGGACTTCCGCACCTTCAGCGAGCCGAAGGTCTGGAACGACCCGGGCCACTCGGTCATCGACTCGACCGTCGTCGAGCACGGGGGCACGTACTACCGCTACACCAAGGACGAGCGCGACCCGGCCTCCGGCTCGCCCTGCTCGAAGTTCGTCACCGGCGAGAAGTCGGCGTCGCTGACCGACACCTCGTACGACTTCGTCTCCGACTGCATCGGCAGCGGCGCGATGAGCCGGGGCGAGGGGCCGACGGTGTTCAAGTCGAACACCGAGGAGAAGTGGTACCTGTTCATCGACGAGTACGGCGGCCGGGGCTACCTCCCGTTCGAGACCACCGACCTCGACTCGGGCGAGTGGACCCCGTCGACGGACTACCAGCTGCCCGCGAGCCCGCGGCACGGCACCGTCATCCCGGTGACACAGGCGGAGTACGACCGGCTGCTGGCCGCGTACCCGGAGAGCCCCGCGTCGATCGTGGACGCCACCGCCCCGGGCCAGAAGGGGTACGCCGTCGTCAGCGAGGAGACGGGCAAGGTGGTCCTGCCAATGGAGCCGGACGCCGACCTGCGGCACCTCGCGCCCAGGCTGTGGGTGGGCGAGGGCGCGACGGTCAGCCCGGGGCCCGGTGCCCGCCGTGACTTCCGCGAGCCGCGGACGTACACGGTGACGGCGGCGGACGGCACGAAGCGCGAGTGGACCGTCGAGGCGGTGCCCACCCGCAGCCCCGTGCTGCCCGGCCTGTACGCGGACCCCGACGTGCGGTACATGGACGGCCGGTACTGGATCTACCCGACGACCGACGGCTTCCCCGGCTGGGGCGGCACCCGGTTCAAGGCGTTCTCGTCGAAGGACCTGGTCCACTGGAAGGACCACGGCGTGATCCTCGACCTCGGGCCGGACGTGTCCTGGGCCGACGGGAACGCCTGGGCGCCCGCGATCGCGGAGCGCGACGGGAAGTACTACTTCTACTTCTGCGCCGAGCAGCAGATCGGCGTCGCGGTGGCCGACTCCCCGGCCGGCCCCTTCGAGGACGCGCTCGGCGCACCGCTGATCGGGAAAACGCAGTTCAGCGGTCAGATGATCGACCCGGCCGTGTTCACGGACGACGACGGCCGGTCGTACCTGTACTGGGGCAACGGCCACGGCTACGTGGCGCCGCTCGACGACGACATGGTGTCCTTCGACGCCTCCGAGGTGCGGGACATCACCCCGGGCGACTTCCGCGAGGGCTCCTTCGTGGTGAAGCGCGACGGCACGTACTACTTCATGTGGTCGGAGGACGACACCCGCAGCGAGAACTACCACGTGGCCTACGCGACCGGCCCGTCCCCGCTCGGCCCGTGGACCGAGCGGGGCACGATCCTGTCCAAGCGCCCCGAGTACGGCATCCTGGGCACCGGTCACCACTCCGTGGTCAACACCCCCGGCACCGACGACTGGTACATCGTCTACCACCGGTTCGCGCTCAACGGCCCCGGGAAGCCCGGCGGGGACGGCACGCACCGGGAGACCACGGTCGACCGCCTGGAGTTCGCGGCCGACGGCACCATCGAGCCGGTCGTGCCGACCCTGGAGTCGGTCAGGCCGGCGCGGCGGTGACCGACTCCAGCCAGGCGAAGGCCTCGTCCTGCAGCCGGGGCGGGAAGGCGTGGCCGAGGTCCGGCCGGGTCTCCGTGCGGAGCCGGTCGGCGGCGCCGACGGAACGCCACACGGCACGCAGCCTGCCGTAGGCGGTGCGCACGCCCTCGGCGGTGAACAGCGGGTCCTGTTCACCGCCGAGGAACAGCATCGGCTTCGGCGCGGCGAGGCTCGCCACGTCGGGGATGTCGAGGTGCCGGGCGAGCCCGGGGTGCAGCATGTGGAACGCCGACTGCCCGCGCAGGGTGTTGTTGCCGGGCACCATCATCTCCTTGAGCCCGGTCATCCACGACACGCTCACCGCGGCGGCGACGTCGTCGCTGAGGGCCGCCGTCTGCCAGGCGCGGTAGCCGCCCATCGAGAACCCCAGGGCCGCGACCCGCCGGGCGTCCACGCGGTCGAGGCCGGCCAGGAACCCCGCGGCACGCCCGTCCTCGCGGGCCAGCAGACCCGCGAGGGAGCCGCCGAGGTGGAAGAGGGTGCTCGCCAGGGCCTGCTGCCGCTCGTAGGCGAGCGGCTCGCGGTCGCCCCAGCCGAGGGCGTCCGCACAGAACACCACGTACCCCCGCCGGGCCAGTTCGTCGCCGGGGAAGCGCCCGCCGAAGTACCGGCCGGCCCACTCCTCGGCGGAGGCGAGGCGGGCGTCGTCGTACCAGGGCCGGACCAGTTTCTCCTTGCCGATGTCGAACCGGGACCCGTGGTCGTGCAGCAGCAGGACCGCCGGGAACGGGCCGGCGCCCCGCGGGGTGAGCAGGGCGCCGCGGACCCGTCCGTAGCGGGTGAGGGAGAGGGTGACCAGCTCCCGCGTGTACCCGTCGCCGTCCGGACCGGTGGCGAACTCCGGGGCGTAGGGCGTCCCGTCCTGCCGGCCGACGAGGAGGTGTTCCTCGACCACCGCGCGGGCCGTGCGCCGCCACGCGTCGAAGTCCCGGACCGGCGAGGTGCCCCAGGCGAGCGGGAAGGTCAGCTCCTCCTTGAGCGCCCTGTGGAAGCCGGGCAGGTCACCGGTGGCCGGCATACGGCCGCCAGTCGCCGAGGTACGCCTCCCGGGTGTGCGAGGCGGCCTGCGCGCGGGTGAGCTGGGGCCGGTTCCCGGGCACCGTGATCACCGCGCCGGGACCGGTGTTGCGGTACTCGGCGAAGCGCTGGTCCTGCCAGGGGTGGGCGTCCCGCATGGTGGCGTAGGGCGCGGCGGCGTCGATGCCCGCGCCGAGGCGGGTCTCGCGCACGGTGAGCATGGGGCGGGCCGTGGTGTCGGAGCTGGGCACCCAGGGGCGGGCCAGCTTGTAGTAGCCGTCGGGGGCCTCGCTGCTGATCCTGCTCCGGGTGACCAGGTAGCCGTGCGGGTTGGCGCCGGCGGTGGAGGGCGCGAAGACGAAGCCGTACGGCGCGGCCGTGAGGTCGGGACGGACCAGGGTGCGGAAGTGGCAGTGCTCGAAGACGGCGGTGGCCCGGCCGAAGACGAAGTCGACGTCGCCCTCGGCGTAGCAGTGGGAGAAGTACTGGCGGGCGAAGGTGTCCAGGGAGAGGGAGTCGGCGTACAGGGTGTCCTGGTGGCCGAGGAACCGGCAGTGGGTGAAGGCGCTGCGGTCGCCCTGCACCTTGAGGGCGACCGCCTGGGTGCCGCTGGTGCCGGGGAGGTCGGTGCGCAGCCAGTCGTTGGCGAAGGTGATCCAGCGGGCGGTGAAGCCGTCGGGGCGCACGGTGGTGGTGGCCGAGCCGGAGGTGCCGTGGGTGCCGGAGCCGTCCGGCCTGGGGGTGCCGGCCGCGTTGTCGTAGACGATCACCACGTCACGGGGGTCCTCGGAGGCGCCGAGCCAGGTCATGTCGGTGCGGTCGGCGTCGACGGAGACCGTCTCGCGGTAGGTGCCCGGGGCGATGACGAGGGTGCGTCCGACGCCGGTCGCGGCGGTGACGGCGGCCTGGACGCCCGTGAAGTCACCGGCGCCGCCCGGATGGACGTACAGGGTCCTGGGGGTGAGACGGGCGGACGGTGAGCCGTACCGGCCGAACGGGCCGCGGGGCCGGTGGGCGGCCCGGGCGGGGACGGCGGACAGGGCGAGCGCGGCGGAGGCCGCGGCGCCGGCGAGCAGGAAGTTCCTTCGGGACGGGGTCGAGGGCATGCGGGTGCTCCTTGGGGGACGGGCCGGGGCGGTCCGCGGTGGGGGCGGACCGCCCCGGCCGGCTGTCGGGGAGGGTCAGCGGATACGGCCGGCGCCCGCACCGTGCCTCACCAGGGCCGGTACGGCCCTGGCCGGGTGGACGGCGGTGCGCAGGGTGGGGGTCCAGCCGGCGCCGGACCGCAGGGTCTCGGCCGGGATCTCCGCGTTGTGCACGGCGATCAGGTCGACCCGCTCGCCGTTGACCAGGTTGTGCGCGGCCGTGACCGGCGAGTCGTTCCACCGCTTGAGGATCTTCGCCGGGCTGATGCCCTTCGCCAGGGTGAACGCGTTGTGCTCGGCGACGAGCTGGGACTCCTTGCCGACGCCGAAGCTGTAGGCGTAGCCGTCGTCCGCCACGAAGTGGTTGTTGTACACGTCGACCTGCCCGAAGCGGACACGGGGCGCGCGCTCGACCAGTCCCGAGAACAGGTTGTGGTGGAAGGTCGCCTTCAGCTTGCCCCGGTCGCCGACGGCGGTGGACTCGCCGTCGCTGTTGCCGATGAGGATCGTCTTGTCGTGCTCGGTGAAGACGTTCCAGGAGGCGGTGACGTAGTTCGCGCCCCGGACGATGTCCAGTTCGCCGTCGTGCTGCTGGTACAGCATGCCGAAGTGGGTCGGGGCCGCGCTGTCCGGGTGCTCGCCGTCGGTGAAGGTGTTGTGGTCCAGCCAGACGTGGGTGGAGCCGTACACGACGGCGGTGTCGTACTCGGAGTTCCAGTTGCCCCGGCTGCCGTCGGTCGGGTCCCACTGCGGGAAGCAGTCGATCGGGCTCTCGAGGGCGAGGTTGCGGACGATGACGTTGTCCACGTTCTTGATCTGCAGGCTGGCGCCCTTGATGCCGGCGTTCCGGCCGATCCCGATGATCGTGGTGTTGGAGGGGATGTTCGCCTTGATGGCCGTGTCCTGGGCGGCGGCGGAGGCCCTGCGCAGCCCCTCCGGGCTGTCGTCGGGCTCGGCGCTCAGGTCCTGCTCCAGACCCCAGGTCTCCGGCGTGTACGCCTCCAGGTAGGCGTCGAAGTCGTACCCGGGCGCGGCGAACGCCTCGCAGCCCTCGGAGACCGCGTCGATGGTCCCCTTCACCTTGATGATCTTCGGCGCGTCCCCGCCGGCCGCCAGGGCCGCCTTGAACTCGGCCCAGGTGCGCACGGTGTGGACGTGCTCGGCGTCGGCGGCGGCGCCTCCGGTGGTACCGGTGCCGTGGGAGGCCCAGCCGTCGCCCGCGCCCAGCGTCTGCCGGGCGGGGTCGTGGCGGTGGTGCGACGGGGAGTGCGCCTGGGCGCCGGTACCGGTCAGGGCCAGTACGAGGGCGGTGCAGCCGGCCAGCGAGGCGGCTCTCACTGTGGCATGCTCATGCCATCCGAATGTGCTCATGGTACGGCTCTCCTTCTCGTGGTCCAGGGGTGTTACGCGACGGCCTCCGGCCAGGTGATCCACGCCTCGGGGAGCTCCGCGTCCAGTCGGCGCACGTCGCGCGGTGCGAGCACCCGGGTGCGCAGCAGCTCCCGGGCGACCAGCCGCGCCACGGCGATCGCACCCGGCGGGTTGAAGTGCGTGTTGTCCTGCTCGGTCGCCGTCCAGTTGAAGTACTTCTTGGTCTCCTCGGCCCCGAGCTCCTGCCACAACGCCAGGGACAGCGCCTGGACGTCGAGCAGCGCGACCCCCTCCTCGGCGGCCAGCGCCCGCATCGCCGCCGGGTACTCCCCGTGGCTCGGCACGGCACGCCCGTCCGCGTCGAACCGCCGCCGCTCCACGGCGGTGGCCAGCACGGGCCGCGCCCCACGGGCCCGGGCCCCGTCGACGTACCTCCGCAGGTACTCCTGGTAGGTCGACCAGGGCTCGGTGTGGCGGGTGGGGTCGGCGGTCTTCTCGTCGTTGTGCGCGAACTGGACGAGGAGGAAGTCACCGGGCCGGACGGAGGAGAGGATCGCCTCGAGCCGCCCCTCGTCGACGAAGCTCTTGGAACTCCGCCCGTTGACGGCGTGGTTGGTGACCGTGAGATGCGGGTGGAGCAGGAAGGGCAACGCCATCCCCCACCCGGTCTCGGGCGCGGCGTCGGCGTATTTCTGCGCGGCGGTGGAATCGCCGGCGATGTAGAGGGTGCGGCGGTGCCTTGGACCGGCCTGCGCGGTCCCGGTCATGGCAAGTGCGAGGGGCGCGCCGAGCCCGGCGATACCAACCTGTCTACGCGTGAGTGACACAAGCTGTGCCTTCCAGCAGGGGGTGGCGGAAGCGCCCCAAAGGGGCGCGGGGAACTGCGCGATCGACCGGGGACGGCCCGCAGCCCGAGAACCACAGGCCGCCCCCGGCGAAACCGCCGATCAGCCCCTCTGCTCCTGCCACTCCGCCTGGGCCTCGTTCAGCTGCTCGGCCATCGTGTCCAGGAACTCCTTCGCGCTCATGTCCCCGAGCAGGACCTTCTGGAAGTTCGGCTCGTTGTCGGCCTTGGAGATCGTGTTCCAGTCCGGCAGGTAGTACGGCAGCTGGACGATGGTCGTGGACCCGTCGCTCAGCGCCTCCGCGGCCAGCTTCGTGGGCTCCGCCTTGCTGATCCACTCGTCCTTCGCGGCGTCCGCGTGCGCCGGCACCTGCCCGGCCGACTCGTTGAACTTGGAACTCGACTGCGCCGACGTGGCGAACTCGATGAACTTCCAGGCGGCCTCCTTGTTCTTGGAGCTCTTGAACAGGCCGACGCCGTCGACCGGGTTGGAGACCTGGACGCGCTTGCCGCCGGGACCGACCGGCTGCGGGATGCCCCGGAACTTCTCGGTGCCGAGCGCCTTCACGTGGTCCTGGTACGAACCGAGGTTGTGGTTCAGCATGCCGATCGTGCCGGAGTCCCACTGCGCGACCATCTTGGTGAAGTCGTTGTTCAGGTCGGCCGCGGGGGTGGCCTTCTTGAACAGGCCCGCGTACTTCTCCAGGGCCTCGACGTTCTTCGGGTCGTTGACCGTGGTCTTCTTGCCGGAGGAGTCCCAGAACGAGGTGATGCCGGACTGCCCGTACATCGCGTCCAGGGCCTGGGCGATGGAGCCGGCGCCGCCGCGGATGGTGTAGCCGAACTCGTTCTTGCCCTTGTTCGTCAGCTTCTCGGCGGCCTCGAAGAACCGGTCCCAGGTGGTCGGCTCCTCCAGGCCCGCCTTCTCGAACAGGTCGGTGCGGTAGTACAGGACGCCGTTGTTCGCCGAGGTCGGGATCGAGTACAGCTTGTCGTCCCCGCCGCCCGCGGCGCGCAGCGACTCGATCATGTCCTTGTTGAGCTTGCCGTTCAGCGGGGACTTGGCGAGGCGGAAGTCCAGCGTGTCGAGCGCTCCCTGGGCGGCGAAGCCCGCGAGCATCGAGGCGCTGATGCCGCCGACGTCCGGCAGGCCGCCGCCCTGGATGGCGGTGTCGACCTTGGACTGGTACTCGGTGGAGGCGATGCCGACGTACTGGACGTCGATGTCCGGGTTGGCCTTCTCGAAGTCGGCGATGACCTCCTTCCAGATCTCGGTGCGGACACCGCCGTTGTTGTCCCAGAAGACGATCTTGCCCTTGCCGCTGCCCTCGGCGCCGTCGTCGCCCGCGCCGCTGCCGTCGTCACCGCAGGCGGTGGCGGTCAGGGCGAGCACGGCCCCCAGGGCGACGGCGACCGACGTCCGGCGCCCGCCTGTGCTGCTTCTGAGAATGCTGATCTTCATTGGTCGGCTCTCTTCTTCTGGATCCAACGGACTGTGAAGTTGTGGGGGGATCGGTCGGGGCGTACGGCGGTGTTCAGCCGTGCGCCGTGGGGCTGATCCGGAACCGGGTGAACGTGGCGGCGCCGGCGTGTCCCTGGCCGGTGGGCGCCACGGCGACCAGGCCGAGCAGGGCGCCGACCCAGCGCCAGGGGGTGGCCGCGAAGACCTGGCCGGAGGGGCGGAAGCCGTCCCCGGTGTCGCCGGAGAAGCGGCAGCGCGCCCCGGCGCCGATGTCGACGCGCAGCAGGGCCCGGCCGCCGGGAGCGGGCCTCGGGTGGTCGGCGTCGCGCTCCCGGTCGGCGACCGTCTCGGCGAACCGGTGCACCAGGTGCACCGCTGCGTCCGCGCCGCGCTGGAGCCCGATCCAGCGGTAGGCGTCGCCGAGGACAGCGAGCCCGGCGCGTGCCCCGGGTTCCTCGCTGTCGAGCCGCAGTTCCACCTCGACGGTGCACGGGGTGCCGGGCAGCCGCTGGGTCAGGACGTGGGGCAGTCTGCGCAGGTCGTGCGCGTCGGCGGAGCGGACACAGGTCAGCCGCAGCCCGTCGGCGGAGTGCTGGGTGGTCCAGCCCTCCTTCGGGTTGGCGGTCCACTGCCACTGGCGGCCGTGGCGCCCGCCGGGGAAGTCGTCGTCGGTGGCCGGCCCGGCGGGCGGCTGCGGCGGCAGGTCCGGGCGGCGGTGTCCGGTGACGGGGGCGCCGTCGTCCCCGAGCACCGGCCAGCCTTCCGGGCCCCAGCCCATCGGCTGGAGGTGCACGACACGGCCGTACGGCCCGCGCTGCTGGAAGTGCAGGAACCAGTCCTCGCCGGACGGGGTGCGCACCCAGCCGCCCTGGTGGGGGCCGTTGACGTCGGTATCCTTCTGCTCCAGGACGACCTTCTCCTCGTACGGTCCGAAGAACGCGCGGGAGCGGAAGGCGCCCTGCCAGCCGGTCTCCACTCCCCCGGCGGGGGCGAGGATCCAGAACCAGCCGTCGTGCCGGTAGAGCTTGGGGCCCTCCAGGGTGAACCAGCCGGGGATGCGGTCGGCGTCGACGATCACCTTGCCCTCGTCGAGGAGTTCGGTGCCGTGGGGGTGCATCCGGTGGCCGGTGAGGCGGTTCTTGACGCCGGAGCGGGACTTGGCCCAGGCGTGCACGAGGTAGGCCTCGCCGGTCTCGTCGTCCCACAGGGGGCACGGGTCGATCAGGCCCTTGCCGGCCTTCACCAGCAGCGGCCGGGTCCAGGGGCCGCGGATCTCGGGGGCGTTGACCTGGAAGATGCCCTGGTCGGGGTCGCCCCAGAAGATCCAGAACCGGTCGTCGTGGTGGCGCAGGGACGGGGCCCAGACCCCGCAGTCGTGCCGGGGCGTCGTGAACTCGGCCTCCGGTTCCAGGCGTTCGAGAGCGTGCCCGACGAGGGTCCAGTTGACCAGGTCGCGGGAGTGCAGCAGGGGCAGTCCGGGAGCGCGGCCGAAGCTGGAGGCGGTCAGGTAGAAGTCGTCGCCCACCCGGATCACGTCCGGGTCGGACCAGTCGGCGTTCAGGACCGGGTTGCGGTACGTGGGGTCCGTCTGCTCGGCGGTCACGGGCTCACCGCCTTGCGGACCAGGGCGGCGGCGGTGCTCCGGTCGAGGCGGCCGTCGGCGACGACGGTGACGATCCGGCGGACCACGGTCCCGCCGGGCGGGAGGGGCAGCCGGGCGGTGTGGGCGAGGGAGGAGCCGACGCCCGGGTACTCGGCGGTGCGGACGAACCAGGGGTCCCGCCGGGTCTGTTCGGTGGCCCCCGCGAGGACGAGCGTCCAGGTGGATCCGGCGAGCGCGATCCAGTCGGCCGGCCGGCCGTGCACCTCGCCCTCGCCCTCGGCGCCGGGGGTGAAGACGTCCGGCGCCGTCTCCTCCTTGCGGGCCCGCCAGAAGAAACCGCCGTACGCGGCTCCGGGACGTCCGTTGGTGGCGGGGCTGCCGATGGAGAGCGGCTCACTCGTGACGTTGGTGAGCGAGAAGGTGAAGTCCAGCGCCCAGGCGGTGCCCGTGAGCTCGGTGGCGGCGACCGTGCGGCGCTCGCGCAGCAGCTCGCCCGGCGCGGCCATCCAGCGCAGCTCCTCGACGAACCCGTCGGGGTCGCGCAGCTGGTAGGCGGTGTGCCGCTGGGAGCCGTGGTTGTCGAGCTCTGTGGGTCCCTGATCACGGACGTAGGTGCGTCCGCCCCAGAAGTTGAACCCCTCGACGTCGGGAACGGCGACACCGACGCCGAGGTGGTGTGCGTGGTCGGCGGGGCTCAGCTCGGTGACCGCCGTGCCGGCCAGGGTGGTGACGGGGTGCAGGTACGGCCGCGGGGAGAGCCGGGCCGGCAGTTCGGGCCGGGTGACGTAGCGGCCGACGGGCCGGCCCGCGACGCGCAGCACCACGGAGTCGTTGCCGGTCATCGGGTGCTCACCTCTTTCGGCAGGTGGTGGGCGGGCAGGGCCCAGGAGGCGCCCAGCTCGGAGTAGAGGGACAGGGTGTCGGCGGCGGCCGCGACGAGACCGTCGATGCCGGGCACGACCCGGCGGTTCTCACCGGGGACGTGCCGCCAGGCGCCGGCGGGCAGCGGGGCCGGGTCCGGGGCCTCGCGGATCGCCTCGACGACCTGCATGAAGGCGCCCGTTCCGTCCGGGGTGACCAGCAGGGGGGTGCCGTCGGTGAGGTGGGCGACGAGGTTCTCCAGCAGGTCGGTGCGGCCGAACCGCGTCTCCTCGGGGCCGTGGTCCGCGCGCTGGAGCAGGACGCGGTCCTGCTTGTACCAGAAGGTGATCCGGCCGCTGGTGCCGTGCACCATGACGTACGGCTCGTCCGCCCGCTCGGCGCACAGGGTCGCGGCGACGGTGACCGACCCGCCCCGTGCGGTGGTGATCCGTACGCAGGAGGTGTCGTCGGACTCGATGTCGTTGGCCCGCAGCAGCTCGGTCTCGATGCCGGCGACGTCCTCGGCGCGGGTGCTGCCGGCGAGCGCGAGGGCGGTGGCGACGGCGTGGGCGAGCGGGTTGGTCAGCGCCCCGTCGACCACGTCGACGCCGTTCAGCCGGCGCCGGCCCGCCCAGGGCGCCCGCCGGAAGTACTCCTCGGGCCGCACCCAGGCACCGGCTCCGCCGATCCCCACCACCCGGCCGACGGCGCCCTCCGCGACCAGCTCGCGGATCGCGGGCACGGCGTGCGAACCCAGCGACTGGAAGCCGATCTGGCAGGCCACCCCGGCCGCGGCGACCCCGTCGGCCATCCGGCGGTACTCGGCGTACGACGGCGCCGGCGGCTTCTCCAGCAGGATGTGCACGCCCCGCCCGGCCGCCGCGAGGGCGAGGTCGGTGTGGGTCGGGATCGGGGTGCAGATCACCGCGATCCGGGCGCCGGTGGACTCCAGCAGCGCGCCGAAGTCGGCGGACTGCTCGGGGAGTTCACCACCGAACTCGTCCTCGGTGAGCGGGGTGAGCTCGCAGATCCCGGCGAGCCGCACGAGTCCCTGCGCTTCGAGGCGGCGGATGTTCGCCACGTGCCAGCGGCCGTGGCCGCGGGCGCCGGCGAGGACGACGGGCAGCGGGGCGCCGGGCGCGGTCCGAGGTGCGGTCATCCCTTCACCGCCCCCGCGCTGAATCCGGTGATCAGCCACTTCTGGATGAAGGCGAACACGATCACCACGGGGACGGCCGCGATGATGCCGCCCGCGGCGAGCGCGCCGAGGTCGACGCTGTCCGCGCTCATCAGGGTGTTGAGGCCGACCGGGATGGTCTGCTTCTCCTGGTTGTTGAGGAACATCAGGGCGAACAGGAAGTGGTTCCAGGAGTGGACGAAGGCGAAGGAGCCGACGGCGATCAGACCGGGCCGCAGCAGCGGCAGGACGACCACCCGGAAGGCCTTGAACCGGTTGCAGCCGTCGACCCAGGCGGCCTCCTCCAGGGAGTACGGCACGTTCTTGATGAAGTTGCTGATCAGGATGATCGACAGCGGCAGCTGGAAGACCGTCTCGGCGATGATGACGCTGCCGAGTGAGTTGATCATCTGCAGTTCGGCGAAGATCTCGAAGAGCGGGACGAGGAGCAGCGCGCCGGGCACGAACTGGGAGCAGAGCAGGGCGAGCATGAAGGCCCGCTTGATCTTGAAGTCGAACCGGGCGAGGGCGTAACCGCCGGCCAGGGCGACCAGCGTCGTCATGATCAGGGTGGCGACGCCGACCAGCACGCTGTTGTAGAAGAAGGTGCCGAAGCTGCGGTCCGTCCAGACCTTCTCGAAGTGGACGAAGGTCATCGGCCAGGGCACGAGCGAGGTCGAGCCGGCCGGGCGGAGCGCGAAGAGCAGGATCCAGTAGAAGGGGATCAGGGTGAAAACGAGGTAGATGCCCAGCGGCAGGTAGATCTGCCAGCGGGGGGCCTCGTCCCAGGCCCGGCGCTTCTTGTTCGGCCGCGGCGGCTCGGGGGTGGTGCGCGCGGGGGCGGGGACGGCCGGGGGGGCCTCTTTGGTGATCACTTCTCGCCTCCGAACTTGCTCAGCCGCAGGTAGACCATCGAGCAGAAGAGCAGGATGAGGAACGCGACCGTGGTCAGGGCCGACGCGTAGCCGAAGTTGTGGGCGTCCACCGAGGTGTTGGCGATGTACAGCGGCAGTGTCGTGGTCTCGCCCGCGGGTCCGCCGCCGGTCAGCGTGTAGAGCAGGTCGACGTTGTTGAACTCCCACACCGCGCGCAGCAGCGTGGACAGGATGATGGCGTCCTTCAGGTGCGGCAGCGTGATGTGCCAGAACTGCTTGATGCGGCTGGCCCCGTCGACCTCGGCGGCCTCGTAGAGGTCCTTCGAGACGGACTGGAGGTCGGCGAGGATGAGGATCGCGAAGAAGGGGACACCGCGCCACAGGTCGGCGACGACCACCGCCGGGAAGACGGTGGAGGTGTCCGACAGCCAGCTGACGCCGTAGTCGCCGATGCCCATGTCCGCGAGGTAACGGGTGATGCCGGTCTGGGAGTTGTAGAGC
Source organism: Streptomyces sp. NPDC000348 (assembly GCF_042898795.1). Taxonomy (NCBI): domain Bacteria; kingdom Bacillati; phylum Actinomycetota; class Actinomycetes; order Kitasatosporales; family Streptomycetaceae; genus Streptomyces; species Streptomyces sp. NPDC000348. Next base: position 328,381 of record NZ_JBIAZD010000005.1, on the reverse strand, counting down.
AGCACCCAGATCGCGGAGGTCAGCACGCCGGAGACGGCCCACGGCGAGAAGACCATGGCGCGGCCCAGGGCGCGGCCGACGAAGGTCTGGTTGACGATGAGGGCGAGGGCCAGGCCGAACAGCAGTTGCAGTCCGACCTCGACGAAGACCCACTTGGCGCTGAAGACGAGGGTGTCCCAGAACAGCGGGTCCTCGGTGAAGATGTGGGTGAAGTTGTCGAAGCCCGCGTAGCCGTTCCGCCAGGGCTTGGTGGGGTTGTAGTTCTGCAGGCTGTAGTAGAAGACGCTGATGACCGGGTAGGCGATGAAACCCAGCATGAGCAGGGCGGCCGGCCCGATCAGCAGGTACGGGAGCCTGCGGGGCGTGGCGGAGGCACGGCGCCGCCGGGGTGGCCTGGGCGGTTTCGCCACGGCTGCGGCATGGGCCATGACTGTTCTCCGTTTCTCGGTACGTCGTGCTGTGTGGTGCGTGAGCGGGTGAAGCGCTTTCTTCCTGTGCGTGCGGGGGCCTGGGAGGTACGGCCGGTCAGCCGGCGTACGGGTCCTGGACCGTGCCCGGGCGGGCGAGGAACTCGAAGTCGCAGCCGGTGTCGGCCTGCGTGATCTGCTCGTTGTAGAGCGCGCCGTAGCCGCGCTCGTAGCGCACGGGCGGCGGCGTCCACTGCGCCCGGCGGCGTTCCAGCTCCTCGTCGTCGACGTCGAGCCGGAGGACGCGATTCTCGACGTCGAGGGTGATCGAGTCCCCGGTGCGCACCAGGGCCAGCGGTCCGCCGACGTACGACTCGGGGGCGACGTGCAGGACGCACGCGCCGTAACTCGTCCCGCTCATCCGGGCGTCGGAGATCCGCACCATGTCGCGCACCCCCTGCTTGAGCAGGTGGTCGGGCAGGGGCAGCATCCCGTACTCGGGCATGCCCGGGCCGCCCTTGGGGCCGGCGTTACGCAGGACCAGCACGCTGTCGGCGGTGATGTTCAGCGCCGGGTCGTTGATGGTCCGCTGCATCTGCTTGTAGTCGTCGAAGACGACGGCGCGGCCGGTGTGCTTCAGCAGGTGCGGCTCGGCGGCGATGTGCTTGATGACGGCGCCGTCCGGACAGAGGTTGCCGCGCAGTACGGCGACCCCGCCCTCGGCCGCGACCGGGTTGCCGCGGGGCCGGATGACGTCGTCGTCGTGCACCTGCGCGCCGGCGATCTGCTCGCGCAGGGTGTCGTGGCAGACGGTGGGCCGCTCCAGGTGGAGCAGGTCCGGGATCCGAGAGAGGAACCCGGGCAGTCCGCCCGCGAAGTGGAAGTCCTCCATCAGGTACGTCTGTCCGCCGGGCCGTACGTTGGCCAGCACCGGGACGGTGCGGGCGATGCGGTCGAAGTCGTCGAGGGTGAGCGTGACGCCCGCGCGGCCGGCCATGGCGATCAGGTGGATGACGGCGTTGGTGGAGCCGCCGAGTCCGAGGACGGTCGTCACCGCGTCCTCGAACGCGTCCGCGGTGAGGATGTCGCTCAGCCTGCGGTCCCTGTGGACCAGGTCGACGATCGCCATGCCCGCCTTCGCGGCCATCCGGTCGTGCCCGGAGTCGACGGCCGGGATGCTGGACGCGCCCGGGACCGTGACGCCGAGGGCCTCGGCCGCGGCGGTCAGCGTGGACGCCGTCCCCATGGTCATGCAGTGGCCGGGCGAGCGGGCCAGGCCGCTCTCCAGCTCCTGCATCTCGCAGTCGCCGATGACACCGGCGCGCTTGTCGTCCCAGTACTTCCACATGTCGGTGCCGGAACCGAGGACCTCGTTGCGCCAGTGCCCGGGCAGCATGGGCCCGGCGGGCACGAACACGGCGGGCAGGTCGGCGCTGGCGGCGCCCATCAGCAGGGCGGGCGTGGACTTGTCGCAGCCGCCCATCAGCACGGCTCCGTCGACCGGGTAGGAGCGCAGCAGCTCCTCGGTCTCCATGGCGAGCAGGTTGCGGTAGAGCATGGGGGTCGGCTTCTGGAAGGTCTCGCTGAGGGTGGAGACCGGGAATTCCAGGGGAAAGCCGCCCGCCTGCCAGACGCCCCGCTTGACGGCCTGCGCGCGGTCGCGCAGGTGGACGTGGCAGGGGTTGATGTCGGACCAGGTGTTGAGGATCGCGATGACCGGCTTGCCCAGGTGCTCCTCGGGCAGGTAGCCGAGCTGGCGGGTGCGGGCGCGGTGGCTGAAGGAGCGCAGTCCGTCGGTGCCGTACCACTGGTGGCTTCTGAGCTGCTCGGGGGACTTCATATCGACCACCCCGCGGCGATGGCGGCGACCTCGGCGCGCTCGCTCTCGGGCAGCGGCCTGCTCGGCGGGCGGACCTCGCGGCGGCACAGGCCGAGGGAGGCGAGGGCCTCCTTGACGACGGTGACGTTGTTGGCGGAGCCGTTGGCGGCGCGCAGTTCCTCGAAGCGGCGGATCTGCTCCCACACCTTCATGGCGGTCGGGTAGTCGCCGGAGCGCAGCGCCTCGATCATGTTCAGCGAGACGGACGGGGCGACGTTGACCAGGCCCGAGGTGAAGCCGGTGGCGCCGGCCGAGAAGTAGGAGGGGGCGTACGGCTCGGCGAGCCCCGCGACCCACACGAACCGTTCCAGCCCCGCGTCCCGGGCGAAGGCGGCGAACCTGGCCGCGTCCGGCACGGCGTACTTCACGCCGAGCACGTTGGGGCAGGCGTCGGCGAGTTCGGCGAGCCGGGCGCCGGTGAGCTGGGCGTTGCGGATGTAGGGGACGACGCCCAGTTCGGGCACGGCCTCGGCGATCGCGCGGTGGTAGTCGACCCAGCCGCTCTGGGAGACGTAGGGGTGGACGGGCTGGTGCACCATCACCATCTGCGCACCGAGTTCACGGGCGTGCCGTGCGGAGGCGACGGCGGTGGGCACGTCGTGGCCCACGCCGACCAGGATCACCGAGCGGTCGCCCGCCTCCTCGACGGTCAGCTCGGTGACCAGCCGGCGCTCGTCGGGGGTCAGGGCGTAGAACTCGCCGGTGTTGCCGTTGGGGGTGAGGGTCGTGATGCCACCGTCGAGGAGACGACGCAGCAGGGCCCGGTAGGTGCCTGGGTCGACGGAGCCGTCCTCGGCGAACGGGGTCACCGGGATCGCCACCACGTCGGCCAGGGCGGCCCGCTGGGTCTCGAACGTCGTTGTCATGCCTGACCGTCCTCTTTCTGGGCTTCCGGGGCCGCCTCGAAGTCCGCTCCGACTTCGGGGAAGGCCCGTCGCACGAACGACGCGATGTGCGAGTACAGGGCGCGGGCCGCGCCGTCCGCGTCCCCGTCGAGCGCGAGCCGCAGGATCTCGCGGTGCTCGCTCGCCTCCCGTTCCCAGGAGGGGTCGGCGGCCCAGGCGACGGCCGAGACGAGGGCGGCCTGGTCGCGGACCTCGTCGAGCATCCGGCCGAGCAGCGGGTTTCCGCAGGGCACGTAGAGGGCGCGGTGGAACGCGCGGTTGGCGAGCGACCGTTCGGCCGTGTCACCGGCCTCGTCGGCGCGGGTCAGCGCGTCGCGCGCGGCGTCCAGGGAGGCACCGCGACGCACGGCGCGCTTGAGCGCCTCGGGTTCCAGGAGCAGCCGCACGTCGTAGACCGCGCGTGCCATATCCGCGTCGACCATGCGCACCGTGACGCCCTTGTACTGGCTCATCACGACCAGACCGGTGCCGGCCAGGGTCTTGAGCGCCTCGCGCACCGGGGTCTTGGACACCCCGAACTGTGCGGCGAGGTCGGTCTCGACCAGGGCCTGGCCCGGTGTGAACCGGCCGGTGAGTATGCGGCGTTTGATCTCCTCCAGCACGTACTGCGTGCGGGAGGGGATCGGCGTGGGCACAGAGGTCATGCGCGCCTCTCGGATTTCGCGTCGGATCTCGCGTATCGGATCTCGCGTATCGCGTCTCATATATGACGTACGAAGTACGACGCGATGACCGTAGGAGTGGCCCAGAGTTTCGTCAATGCTTCTGACAGAGGAAGTTTCCGTTGCCTCACACGGCGTACGCGCGGCCCTCCCGGGCGGTGGCGGTGGGCCCGCCGAAGGCGGAGGCGGCCCGGGCGGTCGCCGCCTCGGGGGTGAGCGTGGGGCCGGCATGGGCGACGAGGAGTTCGCGCACGCCCGCCCGCCGGGCGGTGTCGCCGGCATCCTCGGGCGTCAGGTGGACACGTTCGCTTTCGCGATGCTCGTCGATGTCCGCCTCGCAGAGGAAGAGGTCGGCGTCGCGGGCCGGTCCGGTGAGGGCGGCACACGGTCCGCTGCCCCCGGAGTGGGCGAGGACGCGCCCCGCGCACTCGGCACGCAGCCCGTGGGCCTCGACGTCGTGGACGACGGCGGTGGAGGTGAGGGTTGGGCCGCCGTACCGGACGGCCCGCCCGTCACGCAGGGGACGGAAGTCGAATACGCCGTCGAGGAAATCGGTGTCCGGGCGTCCGAAGAAGCCGGCGAGCCTCCTCCACCGCTCAACGCGTGGGAGGTGCCCCCGGCGCGCAGCCGGCCGGCGCGTGGACGGCGATCGGTGCGGACGGGGTGAGCCCGCCGCACGCGAGGCCGTGGGCGGCGGCGAGCGGATCGGCGAGGGGGCACCGCCCGGTCGGGCGAAGCCGAGACCGGGGGAGATCGGCGTGCAGGCGGGAGATCCATACGGCGCCCAACCGGGCCGGGTCCGTGTGCCACTGCAATTCGGCGAACGTCCCGAACCCCGCGTCGACCCACACCCCGGCGCCCGCGCCGCGCAGGAGGTGGCCGGAGCCGGGGCGGTCGGGGCCGGGGTGCGGGGAGGCGGTACCGAGGACGGTGAGCGTGAGATCGGAGGTCGTGCGGGGAGGCTGGAGGGAGCTCCCCGGCCCCCGCGCCGTCGACCCACCGCGCGGGCGGTGCCACGATGCCGTGCGCGAACGCCAGCGGGGCGCCGGTCCACGCCGTGGTCGAGGACCTCGGCCGCTCCCCCGCGTACGCCGGTGTGCTGTACGCCGTCCAGGGCGCGGGGTCGGCGGCGGACGCGGCCCTGGTCGGGCTCGTCGGCCACCGGCTGCTGCCGGCCGTGCCCGGATGCGCCCTGGGGGCGGTGACGGCGGCCGCTCTGTCTCAGAGTCCGGCCAGCGCCGAGCGCACCGCCTCCAGGTCCCCGTCCGACGCCAGCCCGGCGTGATACAGGCGCAGTTCCGTCGCGCCCAGCCGCCGCGCCTCGGCCGCGTCCGCCGCGAGGGTGCCGGGGCTGCCGCCCATGCCGGAGACCACGGTGAAGTTGGCGGCGAGGACGGTGTCCGCGCCGGCCTCCCGGGCGAACGGGGTCAGCGGCCCGGCGCCTCCGGTGCAGGGCACGACCACTCCGTCGGCGACGGAGAGGATGTGGGCCGGGTCGACGCCGGCGTTGGCTCCGCAGTGGTAGGAGACCGGGTCCGCGTGCAGCAGCACCTGGAAGCCCTCGGGAGCGGCCTGCCGCACGGCGGCGACCGCCGCCTCCTGGAGCGTGCGGGCCGTTTCGTCGCGCCAGGCGCGCGTGGCGTTCGCCGTCTCCCCGCCGAGGAGCTTCTCGACGCCCGCCCAGCCCCCGTCGGAGGGCGCCCCCCGCCACACCGGTTCCAGTGCGGTGCGCACGGCGCCGGCGAGGGCGTCGGCGTCCAGGCCCCGGGCCCCGTAGCCCTCGCGGCAGGACGGGCAGAAGCACAGGGACATCAGGTACTGCCCGGCGTCCCCGAGCCCGACCCCGGCGGTCTTGTCGTGGGCGTGCAGGTGGGCCAGTCCGTACCAGCCGAGGGACTCCAGCTCGGTGCCGCGCGCCCCCGGCCGCACCGCCGCCTCGGCGGCCAGGCCGGTCAGGTAGGCGCGCGTGGCGGGCTGGGCGACGCACGGCGCCCAGGGGTAGCGGTCGCCGTAGGCGTTGACCACCGAGGTGTCCGGATGCTCGGCGCCGAGGCGGGAGTTGTGCGCGAGCACCACCCAGGTGTGCACCTGCAGGCCCGCGTCCGCGAGCGCGGCGGCGGCCTCGCCGAAGGCGTCACCGGGCGCCCAGTCGCCGGCCGGGTACGGGCGCAGGGGGCGGTCCGCCCAGTGGTCCCCCGCCGGGTACAGCACGGCCGCGTGTTCCGCGGTGACGACGCGGTGGCGCGGGTGGCGCGGGGTCAGCGCGCGGGTGGAGTGGTAGGCGGAGGCGAGCGTCACCTGCGCCGTGCCGAGCGCGGCGATCCGCGCGGGTGCCTCCGGGTCCCCGTTGACGTCCCAGGGGTAGACGAACGCCGACGCCTTCACTGGCCCTCCTCGAGCAGCGCGTGTCCCCGCTCGATCAGCCGGGCGAGTTGCTTGACATGATCCCCGGCAGGTTCGTGCAGCGGCGGCCGCACCTCCCCCACGTCCAGCCCGCGCAGGCGTACGCCGGCCTTGACGAGGGAGACGGCGTAGCCGTGGCCCTGGGCGCGCAGTTCCACGAACGGCCGGTAGAAGCCGTCGATCAGGCGGTTCGCGGTGTCCGTGTCGCCGGTGCGGAAGGCGGTGTGGCAGGCGAGGGCGATCTCGGGCGCGAAGCAGAACACCGCGGACGAGTAGAGGGCGATGCCGATGCCGCCGTAGGCGGGCTGGGTCAGTTCGGCGGTCGGCAGCCCGTTGAAGTACAGGAAGTCACCGGGGCCCTCGGCGCGGACGGCGCTGACGATCCGCTGCATCAGGTCGAGGTCGCCGAGGCCGTCCTTGAAGCCGGCGATCCCCTCCGTGCGGGCCAGTTCGACGACGCCGCGAGGAGTGAAGACGGCGTTGTCGCGCTGGTAGACGATCACCGGCAGGGAGGTCGCGGCGGCCACCTGCCGGTAGTGCCGCAGCAGTCCCTCCTGCCCGGCCCGCACCAGGTACGGCGGCATCGCGAGCAGCCCGTCGGCGCCCGCGCGCTCGGCGAGGCGGGCGTAGCGGACCGCGAGCGCGGTGCCGTAGCCGGCGCCCGCGACGACCGGGACGCGTCCTCCGGCGGCCTCCACGGCCGCCGTCACGCACAGCTCGAACTCCTCCGGCGTCAGCGCGTGGAACTCACCGGTGCCGCAGCAGGCGAACACGGCGGCGGCACCGGCCTCCACCCCGCGCCGCACATGGAGCCGGTAGGTGTCGAGGTCGACGGAGCCGTCGGGTCCGTAGGCGGTGACCGGGAAGAACAGCGGCCCGCTGGGGACACCGAGTCGGGCGGCGAGAGGGGCTGACGTCACGAGCTCTCCCAGGTCCATATTCCTGATTGATGTCCACAACTCTGAACATGTTCACGCTAAGACGCCCCGGGGACCCCGGTCAAGCACCGCAACCCGCGACGCACCAGCGGATTCTTCCGTTCCGCGGGAAGTCGCGGAATACTTGACGCGCCGCACCCCACCTCCTTAGCGTGTCCACGGATATGAATGCCGTGCGCCCATATGTATGGGCTCATATGTACGGCCACCACGGCCGGCGATGCAAGGAGACCCGAGGATGCCCGCTCCCCGCACCGTTCTGCTCACCGGCGCCGCCGGCGGCCTCGGCACGCTGATGCGGGACCTGCTCCCGGACCACGGCTACGACCTGCGCCTGCTCGACCTGCGCCCCGTCGACGGCGAACCGGACGCGGTCGTCGCGGACCTCGCCGACAAGGACGCCGTGCGCGAGGCGGTCCGCGGCGTCGACGCGATCGTCCACCTCGCGGGCATCTCCCTGGAAGCCCCGTTCGAGAAGATCCTGAGGGCCAACATCGAGGGCACGTACAACCTGTACGAGGCCGCCCGCGAGGAGGGCGTCGGCCGCATCGTCTTCGCCTCCTCCAACCACGCCGTCGGCTACACCCCGCGCCCGCAGGGCGACGACCCCCTCATCCCCGTCGACACCCCGCGCCGCCCGGACACCTTCTACGGCCTGTCCAAGTGCTTCGGCGAGGACCTCGCCCAGCTCTACTGGGACAAGCACGGCCTGGAGACCGTCTCCGTGCGCATCGGCTCCTGCTTCCCCGAGCCGACCAGCGTGCGCATGCTCTCGGTGTGGATGAGCCCCGCCGACGGCGCCCGCCTCTTCCACGCGGCCCTGACCGCCGAGAACGTCGGCCACACCGTCGTCCACGGCTCCTCCGCCAACACCCGGCTGTGGTGGGACCTCACCTCCGCGCGGGCGCTCGGCTACGACCCGCAGGACGACTCCGAGCCGTACGCCGCGAAGCTGATCGCCGAGCAGGGCGAACTGGACCCGGACAACCCGGCGCACGCCCGCCTGGGCGGACACTTCGTCACCGACCCGCCCGTCTGGCCGTACTGACGGCGGGATCCGGGCGGGACATCACGCATCCGGCGGCGGGCGGGCACCGAACGGGCCCGCCCGCCGCCGCATGCGGGCATCCGCGCTGCCCGCTCCCACCCGCTCCCCCGCGCCCTCCCAGGTCCGGGCCGGGCCCGAGGCGAGCCGAACGGGCACAACCGGGCAGGAACGGGCCTGCAACAGACCTGGTCAGCACGGAAAGCCCGTTGTAGAACTTCCTGCATGGGTCCCACCGGGCCCGAACGGGCAGCGAGATCAGGAAGCGGGTGTCCGGCCATGAGCAACAGGACGGCCGAAGAGCGCCAGCGGGAGATCGTACGGGTGGCGCGCACCACCGGTTCGGTCGACGTCAGCGCGCTCGCCGCCGAACTGGGCGTGGCCAAGGAGACCGTACGGCGGGATCTGCGCGCCCTGGAGGACCACGGTCTGGTGCGCCGCACCCACGGCGGCGCCTATCCCGTGGAGAGCGCCGGCTTCGAGACGACGCTCTCCTTCCGCGCCACCAGTCACGTGCCCGAGAAGCGCAGGATCGCGGCCGCCGCGGCCGAGCTGCTCGGGGACGCCGAGACGGTCTTCGTCGACGAGGGCTTCACCCCGCAGCTCATCGCCGAGGCCCTGCCCACCGACCGGCCGCTCACCGTGGTCACCGCCTCCCTGCCGGTCGCGGGCGCGCTCGCGGAGACCGGCGCCGCGTCCGTCCTGCTGCTCGGCGGCCGGGTCCGCTCCGGAACCCTCGCCACCGTCGACCACTGGACGACGAAGATGCTCTCCGGTTTCGTCATCGACCTGGCGTTCATCGGCGCCAACGGGATCTCCCGCGAACACGGTCTGACCACGCCCGACCCGGCGGTCGGCGAGGTCAAGGCGCAGGCGGTCCGGGCCTCCCGCCGGGTGGTGTTCGCCGGCGTCCACGCCAAGTTCGGGGCGGTCAGCTTCTGCCGGTTCGCCGAGGTCGGCGCGCTGGAGGCGATCGTCACGAGCACCCTGCTCCCGGCGGCCGAGGCCCATCGCTACTCCCTGCTGGGACCGCAGGTCATCCGGGTCTGAGGCAGACCGGATCAGCACACCGTTTCCTTGCCCCCGGGGCGGAGCCATGCCGCGCGACGCCCGTCATCTCCCCATACGACCGCTTTCGCCGAGGAGTGATCCATGCAAACCCAGAGCCGATGGAGGCCGCCGCGAGCCGCACTCGCCGCGGTCGCCGCAGGGACGCTGCTCGCCCCGCTGCTCTCCGGCTGCTGGGTCGGGGCGGGCGGGGCCGGCGCCGGCGGTGACTCCGTCAACGTCCTGATGGTCAACAACCCGCAGATGGTCGAGCTGCAGAAGCTGACCGCGGACCACTTCACCAAGGACACCGGCATCAAGGTCAACTTCACCGTGCTGCCGGAGAACGACGTCCGCGACAAGATCAGCCAGGACTTCGCCAACCAGGCCGGCCAGTACGACGTGGCCACCCTGTCCAACTACGAGATCCCCATCTACGCCCGCAACGGCTGGCTGAAGGAGATGGACTCCTACGTCGACGGGGACCGGGACTACGACCAGCAGGACGTCCTCGAGCCGATGCGCCAGTCCCTCACCGGCGACGACGGCAAGCTCTACGGCCAGCCCTTCTACGGCGAGTCGTCCTTCCTGATGTACCGCAAGGACGTCTTCGCCGAGGCGGGCCTGGAGATGCCCGCCAGGCCCACCTGGCGGCAGGTGGCCGACCTCGCCGCGCGGCTCGACGGGGCCGAACCCGGTATGAAGGGCATCTGCCTGCGCGGTCTGCCCGGCTGGGGCGAGGTCATGGCCCCGCTGACCACCGTGGTGAACACCTTCGGCGGCACCTGGTTCGACGAGGACTGGAACGCGAGGCTCGACTCCCCCGAGTGGGAGAGGGCGACGAAGTTCTACGTCGACCTGGTCCGCGAGCACGGCGAGTCCGGCGCCCCCCAGGCCGGCTTCGCCGAGTGCCTCAACAACATGACCCAGGGCAAGGTCGCCATGTGGTACGACGCCACCTCGGCCGCCGGCTCCCTGGAGGCCGACGGGTCCCCCGTCAAGGGCAAGGTCGGCTACGCCCCCGCGCCCGTCGAGAAGACCGAGTCCTCCGGCTGGCTCTACACCTGGGCCTGGGGCGTCCAGCACGCCTCCCGCAACCCCGACAACGCCTGGAAGTTCATCTCCTGGGCCTCCAGCAAGGAGTACGAGCAGCTGGTCGGCGACGAGATCGGCTGGTCCAACGTACCGGCCGGCAAGCGCGCCTCCACCTACGCCAACCCCTCCTACCGTGCGGAGGCCGCGGCCTTCCAGGAGATGACCAAGGAGGCCATCGAACAGGCCCGGCCCGAGGACCCCGGTGTCCAGCCCCGTCCGGCGCCCGGCATCCAGTTCGTCGGCATCCCCGAGTTCACCGATCTCGGCACCAAGGTCTCCCAGGAGATCAGCGCGGCCATCGCCGGACGCCAGTCCGTCGAGTCGGCCCTGAGGAAGTCCCAGCAGCTCGCAGAAGAGATCGCCGAGGAGTACGAGGGACGATGACCGCCACGACAACGGCCCCCGTGGCCGCGCCCGAGACACGCTCCGCACCTCACCGGCCCTCCGCCCGGCTGCGCGCCTGGGCCACCCGCGCCCCGCTGCTGCCCGCCCTGGTCTTCATGATCGCGGTGACCCAGCTGCCCTTCGTGGCGACGCTGGTGATCTCCTTCTTCGACTGGAACTCCCTCTACCCCGACGCCCGCCGCTTCGCCGGCTTCGAGAACTACCAGGAGGTCCTCACCGACGCCGCCCTGCGCAAGTCCGTCTGGACGACGATCCTGCTCACCGTGGCGGTCGTCCTGGCCAGCCTGGTCCTCGGACTGCTGCTCGCCCTCCTGCTGGACCGGAGGTTCCGCGGCCGGGGCATCGTCCGCACCCTGCTCATCGCCCCGTTCCTGGTGGTCCCGGTCGCGGCGGCCCTGCTGTGGAAGCACGTCCTGTACAACCCGGAGTACGGCCTCCTCAACGGCCTGCTGCACTACGTCGGCGGCCCCCAGCCCGACTGGATCTCGGGCACCCCGCTGCTCGCCGTGGAGGCCTCGCTGGTCTGGCAGTGGACCCCGTTCATGATGCTGATCCTGCTCGCGGGACTGCAGAGCCGGGACCACCAGCAGATCGAGGCCGCCCGCGTCGACGGCGCGAGCGACTGGCAGATCTTCGTCCACCTCACCCTGCCCCACCTGCGCCGCTACCTCGAACTGGGCGCCCTGCTCGGCTCGATCTACATCGTGCAGAACTTCGACGCGGTCTTCACCATCACGTCCGGCGGCCTGGGCACCGCCAACCTGCCCTACACCGTCTACCAGACCTTCTACCAGGCCCACGAGAACGGCCTCGCCTCGGCCGCCGGCGTCCTGGTCGTCATCGGCTCGATCGTCATCGCGACCTTCGCCCTGCGCGTGGTCTCGTCCCTGTTCCGCGAGGAGGTGTCCCGCGCATGAGCAGCATCACCGTACGCACCCGCGGCCGGTTCCGCGGCGGAGCGGGTCTCGGCCTGGTCGCCTGGCTGGCCGGCATCGTGTTCTTCCTGCCCATCGCCTGGATGGTGCTGACGTCCTTCCACTCCGAGGCGGACGCGGCCACCAACCCGCCGTCCTTCACGGCCGCCCTCACCCTGGACGGCTACCGCGAGTTCTTCGGCGCGGGCGGCGGCGCCGGCCCCTGGCCCGCCCTGATCAACTCGACGGTGGCGTCCGTCGTCTCGACGCTCCTCGTCCTGCTGCTGGCCCTTCCCGCGGCCTACGCCCTGTCCATCCGCCCGGTGAAGAAGTGGACGGACGTCCTGTTCTTCTTCCTCTCCACCAAGATGCTGCCCGTCGTGGCCGGCCTGCTGCCGATCTACCTGTTCGCCAAGAACGCCGGGATGCTCGACAACATCTGGCTGCTCGTCATCCTCTACACCTCCATGAACCTGCCGATCGCGGTGTGGATGATGCAGTCCTTCCTCGCCGAGGTACCGGTCGCGGTCATCGAGGCCGCCCACCTCGACGGCGCCCGGCTGCCGACGGTGCTGGCCCGCGTGGTCGCCCCGATCGCCCTGCCCGGCATCGCGGCGACGGCGCTGATCTGCTTCATCTTCAGCTGGAACGAACTGCTCTTCGCCCGGGTCCTGACGGGCGTGGTCGCCGAGACCGCCCCCGTCTTCCTGACCGGCTTCATCACCAGCCAGGGCCTGTTCCTGGCCAAGGTGTGCGCCGCGTCGCTCGTCATCTCCCTGCCGGTGCTCGCCGCGGGGTTCGCCGCCCAGGACAAACTCGTCCAGGGCCTGTCGTTGGGAGCCGTGAAATGAAGGCCGCCGTCATCGAGTCCGTGGGCAAGGCCGTCGTCACCGAGGTCCCGGACCCGACTCCGGGGCCGCGCGACGTCGTCGTCGAGGTCGCCGCGTGCGGGCTGTGCGGCACGGACCTGCACATCCTCCAGGGCGAGTTCGCGCCGAAGCTGCCGATCGTGCCGGGGCACGAGTTCGCCGGCGAGGTGGTCGGCATCGGCTCCCGGGTCACGGAGGTGTCGCTCGGCGACCGGGTCGCGGTGGACCCCTCCCTGTACTGCCACGAGTGCCGCTACTGCCGGAACGGCCACAACAACCTCTGCGAGCGCTGGGCGGCGATCGGCGTCACCACGGCGGGCGGCGCGGCGCAGTACGCGGTGGCGCCGGTGGCGAACTGCGTCAGGCTGCCCGAGCACATCCGCACGCAGGACGCGGCGCTGATCGAACCGCTCTCCTGCGCGGTGCGCGGCTACGACGTGCTCCGGTCGCGGCTCGGCGCGCACGTGCTGATCTACGGGTCCGGGACCATGGGCCTGATGATGCTGGAGCTGGCGAAGCGGACCGGTGCGGCGAGCGTGGACGTGGTGGATCTGAATCCGGCGCGGCTGGAGACGGCGCGGCGGCTGGGGGTCTCCGCGTCGGCGGCGTCGCCGGACGAGCTGGACCGGCCCCAGGGCTGGGACCTCGTCATCGACGCGACGGGCAACGCGGCGGCGATCCAGGACGGCCTGGACCGGGTGGCCAAGGCCGGTACGTTCCTCCAGTTCGGGGTCGCCGACTACGCGACGCGGGTGACGATCGATCCGTACCGGATCTACAACCAGGAGATCACGATCACGGGGTCGATGGCCGTGCTGCACAGCTACGAGCGGGCGGCGGAACTGTTCGCCGGGGGCGTCCTGGACCCGGACGTCTTCATCAGCGACCGCCTCCCCCTGGACCGGTACCCCCAGGCCCTGGAGCAGTTCGCGGCGGGCGTGGGCCGGAAGATCGTGGTGGTGCCGTAGGGGTTCCCCCCTGGATTCCCGCTCCTCAAACGCCGGAGGGGCTGATTCCAGCCCCTCCGGCGTTTGAGGAGCGGGGGTCCGGGGGCCACGCCCCCGGGGGACGGGAACGGGTAGGGGCGGCGGGGGCGAAAACCCTCTGACCCGATCGGGCCACAGGTAAGGGAACGGTAAAACAGCCTCGCTCGTTCACCCCGCATGACCGCTATGACCCCCGGCTCGAACATCCCTCTCCCCACCGCCCGAGTGACGGTGGACGTCGCCGCCCCCGTGCGCCTCGACGTTTCGGGCCTGCTGCTCACCGCCGACGGCAAGGTGCGCTCCGACGACGACTTCATCTTCTACAACCAGCCCGCCGGCCCGGGCGTGACCTACCGCTCCGGCGGCGGCACCACCCCCGACGCCATCACGGTCGACACCACGGCCGTGCCGCCCGGCATCGAGAAGATCGTCGTCACCGCGAGCCCCGACGCCGCCGGCCAGACCTTCCAGGGCATCGAACCGACCGCCACCGTCCGCAACCCGGACGACAACGCGGTCCTGGCCACCTTCACGCCCCCGCGCCTCGGCGACGAGACGGCACTGGTGGTCGTGGAGATCTACCTGCGCAACGGCGCCTGGAAGGTCCGTGCCGTCGGCCAGGGGTACGCCAACGGCCTGGCCGGCATCGCCACCGACTTCGGCGTCACGGTGGAGGAACCGGCCGCCCCCGCCCAGCCGGCGGCCGCCCCGCAGGCACCCCCCGTGCCGGCCGCCGCACCCCCCGTGCCGGCCGCCGCCCCCGCCGCGCCTCCGGCACCGCCCGCCGCCGCCCCCGGCACCGGGAAGATCAACCTCGACAAGGGCCGGGTCAGCCTCCAGAAGAACCAGACCGTCTCCCTGATGAAGGGCGGCCGCCCGCTGCTCTCCCAGGTCAAGATGGGTCTCGGCTGGGAGCCGGCCTACCGCGGCAAGGACATCGACCTGGACGCCTCGGTCATCGCCTACGGCCCGCAGCGCAACCACATCGACAGCTGCTACTTCGGCAAGCTGCAGATCGTGAACGGCGCGATCCGGCACTCCGGCGACAACCTCACCGGCGAGGGCGGCGGCGACGACGAGGTGATCACCGTGGACCTCGGACGCCTCCCCCAGGAGGTCTCCGGCCTGGTCTTCACAGTCAACTCCTTCTCCGGCCAGAAGTTCACCGAGGTCGCCAAGGCGTACTGCCGCCTCCTGGACGCCACCACGGGCGAGGAACTGGTCCGCTTCGACCTCACGAGCGCCGAACCGCAGACGGGCGTGATGATGGCGAAGCTGATCCGCCAGTACTCCGGCGAGTGGGAGATGACCGCGATGGGCGACTTCGTGAAGTCGCGCACGGTACGGGGGATGGTGAAGCCGGCCGGCCAGGCACTGTAACCACCCGGACGGGCCGTGGGGCGCCCCCGCCGGCAGGGGGCGCCAGGGCGGTCACGCCCGCAGCCCGTCCATCAGCAACCCCAGATAGCGGCGGATCTGCGTCCCCTCCCCGCCCGCCAGCTCCGAGGCCGTCGCCACGCCGTGGGCCAGCCGCAGCACGTCGACCGGCTCGACGTCGCGCCGCAGCACGCCCGCCTCCCGCGCCGCCCCGACCAGCCGGGAGACCGCGCTCTTCAGCGGATCGCAGCACTCCGTGCCGCCGTCCCCGACGGCGGCGCCCAGCAGCGCCCGCAGCCCCCGGATCCGGAGCATCCCGGCGCCGAGTTCGTTCAGCCACTCCACCAGCGCCTCGCCCGGCGGCAGCCGCCCGGCGAGTTCGCCGGCCCGTGCCGCGATCGACTCGATACGGTCGACGTACGCGGCCTCCAGCAGCGCCCGACGCGTCGGGAAGTGCCGGTAGAGCGTGCCGGACCCGACGCCCGCCCGCTTGGCGATGTCGTCGAGCGAGGCACCCTCACCGTGCGCGGCGAACGCCTCCACCGCGGCTTCGAGCAGCAGTTCGCGATTGCGGCGGGCGTCCGCGCGCATGGACCTGACCTGCGCCATCACCCACTCCTCACCCCCGGGACCCTCCCCGTACCCTATCGAGCGGGGAGCGGGGAGGGCTCCGGACCGGAGCAGTTCCTCACGCGGCCCACGGCCGGTCGGCGTCCCGGCCGCCCTCGACGTACTCGGCGGCGCCCACCGGGCCGGGCCGCTGAATTGCCTACCGGCGCCTCTGCCGCCTCCAGGGCCCCGTGATGGCGAGCATGATGCCCGGTTCCTGGATGTTGGCGTACAGGGTCTTCCCGTCGGGCGAGAAGGTGACGCCGGTGAATTCGCTGAACTCCGGCTCGTCCTCGGTACCGATGTTCAGCTCGTTGCGGGCGATGGGGTAGGTGCGTCCGCTGTCGGTGGCGCCGAACAGATGCTGCACGCCCTCGCCGTCCTCGGCGATGATCAGGCCGCCGTACGGGGAGACGGTGATGTTGTCGGGGCCGTCGAGGGCGCCGTCCTTCGACGGGTCCCGGTCGACGCCGAGCAGGACCTTCAGGGTGAGCGTGCGGCGCCCGGGATCGTAGAACCAGACCTGGCCGTCGTGCTGGACGGGACTCTCCTCGCGGGCGTACGAGGAGACGATGTACGCCCCGCCGTCGCCCCACCACATGCCCTCCAGCTTGCGGGCGCGGGTGACCTCGCCCTCCTCGAACTGCTCGCGCACGTCGACGGTCCGGGCGTCGCGGTCGGGCACGTCCACCCAGTCGACGCCGTACACCGTGCCGGTCCTCGTGGCGCGGGAGAGGTCGTCGACGTACCGGCCGCCGGAGTCGTAGCACTTGGGCGCCTGGAGGACGCCGGCGTCGTCGGCGAGGGTGCGGAGGGTGCCGGGGCCGTAGCGGAAGCCCTCCGGCGGGGTCCAGCGGTAGAACAGGCCGTTGGGCTCGTCGGCGTCCTCGGTGAGGTAGGCGTGGCCGCGCCTGGTGTCGATGACGACGGCCTCGTGGTCGTAACGGCCGAAGAACTTCAGCGGCTTGGGGTCGCGGTTGGCGCGCCGGTCGGCGGGGTCGACCTCGAAGACGTAGCCGTGGTCCTTGGTCATGCCGTTCTCGCCGGCCCGGTCGGAGTTCTCCTCGCAGGTGAGCCAGGTGCCCCAGGGAGTGCTGCCGCCCGCGCAGTTCTGGGCGGTGCCGGCGATGCCGACCCATTCGGCGACGCCCCCGTCGGGGCGCACCTCGACGACCGTGCAGCCGCCGGGCGCGGCCGGGTCGTAGACCAGGCCCTCGACGAGCGGGACGGGGAACTCCCGTTCGTCGCGCGGGCCGTCCATCTCGTGGTTGTTGACCAGGAGGGTGCTGCCGCGGGGGCCGGGGAAGGCGGCGGTGCCGTCGTGGTCGGCGGGCGTGTACTCACCCGACTCCAGCCGGGTCCTGCCGCTGTGGGTGAGCACGCGGTACGTGAAACCCGCGGGCAGGGCGAGGAGTCCGTCCGGGTCCGCGAGGAGCGGCCCGTACCCGACCCCGTCGTGCCGCTCCGCGGCTTCCGCGGTCCCTTCGTCCACGCTCTCGGTGTCGGCGGTCGCGAGGGCGTTGGGCGCGGAGGCGAGGGCGGCCACACTGCCCGTCAGCGCGACACCGGCGCCGGCGATCGCGGACGTTCTGGCGAAGTCCCTGCGGGTGAGCGACATGCTGTCTCCTGTGACGTGGCTGGGCCGTGGAGGGTGGCGAACCCCGTGCGTCCGCCACGCTCCCGCCCATGCCTGAACGCCGGTTGAACACCGAGGGTCACGGGGGTTCTCCCTTCCGTGAACCGCACGGGTCCCGTCGCGGGGCTCAGCCGCCGTGCTGCGACCGCGCCTTGAACGCCGCCTTCCGCGCTTCCTTCGCGATCCGCTTGTCGGGGTGCAGCCGCCCCATGGCCTCCAGCACGTCCGCGGTCGCCGGGTGCTCCACCCGCCAGGCCGTGTCGAAGAAGCCGCTGTGCTGCCGCGCCAGCCCCTCCACCAGGGAGCGCAGCTCCTCGGAGTTGCCCTCGGCGGCGAGCTGGGCGGCGACCGTGTCGATGGTCAGCCAGAAGATCAGGGCCTCGGACGGCGGCGGTACGTCGGCCGCCCCGTGCTCGGCCAGCCAGACCCGGGCCAGCCCGCCGAGTTCGGGATCGTCCAGCACCTCCCGCAGTGCGGGCTCCGCCGCCGCGCCGACCAGTGACAGCGCCTGCTGGCACCGCAGCCGCCGCAGCGGCGCGCCCTGGTCCGCCCCGCGGGCCGCCGCCAGCAGCTCGCGTGCGGCCTGGAGCGGATCACGCCGGCCCAGCCACCGCTCGGTCTCCGCGTGGGCGGCGGCCGGCGGGAAGACGGCCGTGCCGTCGAGCAGCGCGTCCGCGCCCTTGTCCACGAGGTCGCCCACGGCCGGCGCCGCGAACCCGGCCTCCAGCAGCCGGGCGCGCAGTCCGTACAGCCCGAGCGGGGTCAGCCGCACCATGCCGTAACGGGAGACGTCGGTGTCGTCGACCGGCCCGGCGGGCTCCTCGTCGGCCATCAGCGCCTCGTCCACCGGCCGGTACTCCACGAGCCCGACCGGCTCCAGCATCCGGAACTGGTCGTCCAGCCGCATCATCGCGTCGGACACCTGCTGCAGGACGTCGTTGGTGGGCTCGGTCATGTCACCGGGCACGATCACCGAGGCGGCCAGCCCGGGCAACGGGACCATCGCGCCCTCGGCACCCTCCCCGCCCACGGTCAGCAGGTAGAGGTTGCCGAGCACTCCGTCCAGGAACTCCGCCTCGGCCTCCGGATCCCAGTCCAGCGCGTCGAGGTCGAGCTCCCCGGACCCCTCCCCCTCGGCGATGGCGTCGACCAGCCCGCCCAGGTCCGGAACGCTCGCGTCACCGAGCACCGTCTCCAGGGCCGCGAGCCACACCCCGAGCACGTCCTGCGGCGAACCGCCGGTGAGCAGCGCCAGGGCGTCCCCCGCGGCGACGGTCCCCTCCTCCTCGTCGACCACCTCGACGAGCCCGGCGTCCACGGCGACGCGCCAGGCCTCGCCGGCGTCGGCCGCGGCGTCCTCCCCGGTCAGCCCCAGCTGCGCGGCGGCCGCCGGCAGCTGCTCGTCGACGAGCCCGCCCCCGGCGTCGACCCTGGTCCCCGGCCCGGCCCAGCGGGCGAGCCCGGCGGCCCGGGAGAGCACCGGGGTGGACAGGGCGTCGCGCGCCAGCTCCGCTTCGGGGCGCAGCAGCGCAGGCGGCAGGGTGGAGCTGTCTGACATCGGCTGTTTCTCCTAGGGCCGGTAACGACTCAGCCGCTCAGCCTAGACGGATTTCCACCCATGCCGCCCGCTTCATCTCCTCTTCAGTGGCCGTACATGGCCGAAACCTTGACAAGTGGCCCGGCCTGGCTGGAGATTGACGCGCGTAGAAATGGGCGGGTCACACGTTCCCGGAGGGAATCCCTTGCCGAGCAAGTCGTCCGCGCGCCTCGCCGCGCTCACCGTCGCCGCCGTGTGCTCCGCGGCATCCACCGTCGTCCTCACGTCACCCGCGCACGCAGAAACGGTGCGCATCCACGACATCCAGGGCGACACCCGCATCTCACCGCTGGCCGGCCGGCAGGTCACCGACGTGACCGGAATCGTCACCGGCGTCCGCACCTACGGTTCGTCCCGCGGCTTCTGGATCCAGGACCCGGCCCCGGACGCCGACTCGGCCACCAGCGAGGGCGTCTTCGTCTTCACGAGCTCCACCCCGAAGGGCGTCGCGGTCGGCGACGCCGTCACCGTCTCCGGCACGGTCTCGGAGTACGTCCCCGGCGGCACGTCCTCGGGCAACCAGTCCCTGACGGAGATCACCCGCCCGACCTTCACGGTCGTCTCCGGCGGCAACCCGGTCCCGTCCGCGACGACCGTCGACGCACGGTCCGTTCCCGCCGCCTACACCCCGGAGCCGAACGGCTCGATCAACACGCTCCCCCTGCGCCCCGCCGCGTACGCCCTGGACCTCTACGAGTCGCTGGAGGGCATGAACGTCCAGGTCTCCGACACCCGCGTGGTGGGCGCCACCGACCCGTACACCGAGCTCTGGGTCACGGTGAAGCCGTACGAGCACCGCAACCACCGGGGCGGCACGGTCTACGGCTCCTACGACGCCCAGAACACCGGCCGCCTCCAGATCCAGTCGCTGGGCAAGGCGTCCGACTTCCCCGACGCGAACGTCGGCGACACCCTCACCGGCACCACCACGGGTCCCCTGGACTACAACCAGTACGGGGGCTACACCCTCGTGGCCAACGAGCTGGGCACCCTCGAGACCGCGGGTCTGCGGCGCGAGACGACCCGTCGGCAGCACACCTCCGAACTGGCCGTCGCCACCTACAACGTCGAGAACCTCGACCCCTCCGACGACACCTTCGCCGCCCACGCCGCGGCGATCGTGGACAACCTCCGGTCTCCCGACATCGTGTCCCTGGAGGAGATCCAGGACAACAACGGCGCCACCGACGACGGCACGGTCGCCGCCGACCTGACGATGACCAGGCTGATCGACGCCATCGAAGCGGCGGGCGGCCCCCGCTACGACTGGCGCTCCGTCGACCCCGCCGACAAACAGGACGGCGGCGAGCCGGGCGGCAACATCCGCCAGGCCTTCCTCTTCAACCCCGCACGGGTCTCGTTCACCGACCGTCCGGGCGGCGACGCCACGACCGCCACCGACGTCACGGAGATCCGCGGCAGGGCGGCCCTGACGCTCTCCCCCGGCCGGATCGACCCGGCCTCCGAGGCCTTCGACGACAGCCGCAAGCCGCTCGCCGGCGAGTTCACCTTCCGGGGCCGCACGGTCGTCGTCATCGCCAACCACTTCGCGTCGAAGGGCGGCGACCAGGGTCTGACCTCCCAGTACCAGCCCCCGTCCCGCGGTTCGGAGACCCAGCGCCACCTCCAGGCGGCGGCGGTCCACGACTTCACGGCGAAGATCCTCAAGACCCAGAAGAACGCCGACGTGGTGGTCCTGGGCGACATCAACGACTTCGAGTTCTCGGAGACGACCGAGATCCTCGAGGGCGGGGGCGCCCTCTGGTCGGCGGTCAAGTCCCTCCCCCGGAGCGAGCGCTACTCGTACGTCTACCAGGGCAACAGCCAGGCCCTGGACCAGATCCTGATCAGCCCGTCCATCCGCCGCGGCACCTTCACCTACGACAGCGTGCACGTCAACGCGGAGTTCCACGACCAGATCAGCGACCACGACCCGCAGGTACTGCGCTTCCGGCCGTAGCGGGAAGACGACGGCGGTGGGCGGGGCCGGCTCCGGGATGTTCCCGGAGCCGGCCCCGCCCACCGGTCGCAGCCGCTCCGCGCCGGCACCGCCGCCTCAGCAACGGTGGCGCCGCACCATCACCGCGCTCGCGACGACCGCGGCCACCGCGCCGGCGATCATCGCCGGCTTCCGGTACCGCGCCCCGACCTCCCCGGCGTGCGCGGCACTGCTCCGCATCTGCACGGTCATCGCACCGGCCCGGTCCCGAAGGTCGTCGGCCCGCGCCCGCACCCTCCCCCTGATGTCCATCTTCCCGGCCAACTCCTCGACGGTGTCGCCGAGTTCGTGCCGTGTCCGTTCGATCTGCCGCCGCAGTTCGTCCGGCCCCTTGGCCCCCTGCCCGGTCGCGGCGGCCTCCGCCTTCGCCTCCACGTGGGCCCCCGTCCGGGACCCCGCGCGCCCCACGTCGTGCGTCATCGGTGCGCCCTTCCCTTGATCTCCTCGACATCGGCCTTCACGCTGCCCATGGTCCGCTCGGGCTTGGGCGGCGTGGCCCGGCGCAACTGCCCGCGACCGGCAAGAGCGAGCACACCGGCGATGGCGAACAGCACCCCCGTCACGATGAGCGCCGCCGCCCACAGCGGCAGCACCAGGTCCAGCGCGGCGACACCCGTACCGGCCAGCGCGAGCAGTCCCGCATAGCCGAACGCCCCCGCCGCGCCCAGCATCCCGCCGCCGCGCCCCGCGCGGCGCCCCTTCTCCGCAAGCTCCTCCTTGGCGAGCGCCATTTCCTGCCGTGCGAGCCGGGAGATCTGCTCGGTGGCCTGCCCGACGAGCTCGCCCACGCTGTGCTCGTCGCGAACCGGCCGTCGCTCGATGGTTCCGGTCACGATGCGCCTCCTCTCGGATCGGGAACTCCGAGTACCCCCACCGCCCCGGCGCTATCCATGAAGCAACGCTTACCCATACCGGACACCACATTTAAGTGGACCTTCACAACCCACCGGCAGACACTACCCCCATGACCCTCAGGACCCCGCCCCTCGGCCGCACCCTGTGCGCGATGATCACCCCGTTCACCCCCACCGGCGCGCTCGACCTGGACGGCGCCCAGCACCTGGCCGACCACCTGGTCGCCCACGGCTGCGACGGCCTGGTCCTCTCGGGAACCACGGGCGAGTCCCCCACCACCACCGACGCGGAGAAGTCGTCCCTCATCAAGGCCGTGCGCCAGGCCGTCGGCACCCGGGCGACGATCGTCGCGGGCGTCGGCACCCCCGACACCCTGCACACCGCGGAACTGGCCCGCGAGGCCGAGAAGGCCGGCGCGGACGCCCTCCTGGTGGCGGCCCCGTACTACAGCAGACCCCCGCAGGACGCGATCGAGGCCCACTTCCTCGACGTCGCGGAGGCCACGGCCCTCCCCCTCGCCCTGTACGACATCCCCTCCCGCACCGGAGTGCGCATCGCACCGGACACCCTCCTCCGCCTGGCCGAGCACCCCCGCATCCGGGCGGTCAAGGACTGCTCGTACGACTTCCTGGCCGCCCAGAAGGTCATGTCCCGCACCGGCCTCGCGTACTACGCGGGCTGCGACGAACACAACCTGGCCCTCTACGCCGTCGGCGGCGCCGGCTGCGTCAGCACGGTCGCCAACGTCGTCCCCGGGCACACGCGTGCCGTGCTGGACGCCTTCGACGCCGGCGACACGGCCCGCGCGGCGCGCCTCCAGCAGCGGGCGACCCCCCTCATCGAGGCGATGACGGCGAACGGCCTCCCCGGCACGGTCGCCGCGAAGGCCCTCCTCACCGCCCTGAACCTCCCCGCGGGCCCGCCCCGCCCCCCACTGAGGCCCGCCGACCGCGCGACGGCCGCCGGGCTCAGAGCGGCGCACGACGGCCTGACGACCGCCTGACCCCCCTCACCGCCGCACGAACACCGGCTCCCACCGCCCCTTCGTGTCGTCCTCGGGCGACCGGAACCCGCTCAGCGGAACCACCTCGTCGCTGCCCACGGTGACCAGCACCAGCCGCTGGTGGAACTCGTCGCCGTCGGCGCCGATGTCCCAGGCGACGAGCGAGTCGCCGTCGGCCCAGGCCAGCAGTTGCTGCCCACGGACCTCGGCGACCTGCCCGCCGGTGCGGGGATCGAGGATCCAGGAGGACGTACTCCGCGACTTCCCCGCGAAGTCACCGGCGAGTCTCCGCCCGTCCGGCGACAGACCGGCGTCGACGTGCCAGACCCGGTGCGCCTCACGGGCCGGGGGCGCGACGGCGTTGCCGGCGAGGTCGAAGTAGTCCAGGGGGATCTCCTCGGAGACCCGTCCCGCCCAGACGAAACCGCCGTCGGCGCTGAAGGCGAAGTCCTGGCGCGCGTTGATGAAGCCCGCCGGGCCGAACACGTCGTCGCCGGTCCCGACCTCGACCCAGGACCCCCTCCCCGAGGCCACGTCGACGACCTGGAACCCGTTCCGGGACGAGATCTCCCGGGACTGCCATCCGACCGACCCATCCGGGTCCTCGACCCTGTGCAGCGCATCGGGATTCTCGCCATACGTCGTCGCCACGAGCTTGCGGCCGTCCGGCGAGAAGGCCAGGCCCGCGACCTTGTGACCGACCGGAATCCACCGCTCGACCTCGCCGCTGGCGAGGTCGAGCAGCCCGATGCGCCCGGCGGGCAGCTCCCGCTCCAGCACGGCCGCGGTCCTCAGCCCGGGCGCCACGGCGACGAACGACCACCGGTCGTCCTTCTCGTACTTCCCGGTCCCGGGGTCGAGCAGCCAGTAGGTGCGCTCGGAGATCCTGAGGTTCTCGGTCACCCGGACTTTCCTGGTGGTGAAGTACGCGGCCATCGCCACGTCCCCGGCGGCCAGCAGATCCCGCGGCGGCGACTGGCCGGCCCGGGCGACGACCTCGGTCTGCTCCACCCCGCCGCCCGGGGGCCGACCCCGTCCTCCGCCGAAATCCAGCGCGGGCACCCCCACCGAGACCGCGATCACGGCCGCCGTCGCGGCGGCCACGGTGGCGAGTCCGCGGACGCGGCGCCGGC
Source organism: Streptomyces sp. NPDC000348 (assembly GCF_042898795.1). NCBI lineage: Bacteria > Bacillati > Actinomycetota > Actinomycetes > Kitasatosporales > Streptomycetaceae > Streptomyces > Streptomyces sp. NPDC000348. Next base: position 304,617 of record NZ_JBIAZD010000005.1, on the reverse strand, counting down.
GCCGCGCCGCCAGCACCCGGTCGGCGAACCCGGGTCCGGGCGCCGTCAGTTCCGCCGCCTGTTCACGCAACGCGTCACGCACGAGTTCGTCGACGTTCACGACCGCACCTCCACGGGCGAGTAGTCACCGGACGGCCGTCGCCCGTCCTCGGACGGGCCGAGGGAGCGCAGTTCGGGCGCGAGGGCGCGCAGCCGGGCCAGGGAACGGTGGGTGGTGGACCGTACGGTGCCCACCGAGCAGCCGAGGACGCGGGCCACCTCGGCCTCGGGGAGGTCCTCGAAGTAGCGCAGCACCAGCATGGTCCGCTGACGCGCGGTCAGCCGGGCCAGCGCGCCCCGCATCAGCAGGCGCAGCTCCGCGTCGGCCGAGGCGGTGTCCCCGCCGACGCCGGGTTCCGGCGGCTCGGCCACGCTGAGTTCCCGCCCGCGCCGTTTCAGCCGCCAGCGGCTGATCTGCTGCCGGTAGAGGATCTGCCGTACGTACGCCTCGGGTTCGTCGATGCGGTGCCAGCGGCCCGCCGCCTTGATCAGCGCGTTCTGCAGCAGGTCCTCGCCCGCGTGCCGGTCGCCGCCGCTCAGCAGGACCGCGGTCTTCAGCAGTGCGGGCGACCGGTTCGCCACGAACTCCCGGAAACTCTCCTGCGCCTCGGCATCCATCGTCACCTTCTCTTCCCCCGGGAGCGGGCCCTGTGTCCGCTCCCCGCGCCCCTATGGACGCGTGCGGGCGCCCCCCGCTATGCCACCGCACAGTGGAAAGACAGAAACAGGCGGGCCGGGCCGCGGCACGTTCTCACGTGCCGCGGCCCGGCCCGGCCCGCCGGAGCGACGCCTCAGTTCCAGGCGTAGCCGTCCCCGAACAGCAGGAAGTGTTCCAGTACGTCCTCCGCCGGGTCGTCGACCTGACCGACGTTGGCGTTGATCAGCCCGACGCGGTGGCCGTTGTGGGAGGCCGTGTTGGTCTCGTCCGCGTGTGCGGAACCGGCCAGTGTGCCGAACAGCATCAGCACGGCCACCACCCCCATCACTCCGACCGCGCAGCGGAGCACGCCCCACATCCACTCGTTCGTCATCGCCCGTTCGTCCCCATTTCCGTATGTCGGTCGTGCCGGCTTCTGATCGGACCCTGTGTCCACCCGTTCATCTGCCAAAACGACCCCCAGGTCACGGGGAGTAACCCGTACGAGAGCGTACGGGCGTGACGGCCGGCTCAGTTGTGGCTGTGCAGGACCTCGTTCAGGCCGCCCCAGACCGCGTTGTTCGGACGGGCCTCGACCGCGCCGGTGACGGAGTTGCGGCGGAACAGGATGTGGGAGGCGCCGGAGAGTTCACGCGCCTTGACGATCTGGCCGTCGGGCATGGTGACGCGGGTACCGGCGGTGACGTACAGGCCGGCCTCGACCACGCACTCGTCGCCGAGGGCGATGCCGACGCCCGCCTCGGCGCCGACCAGGCAGCGCTCGCCGATGGAGATGATGACGTTGCCGCCGCCGGACAGGGTGCCCATGGTGGAGGCGCCGCCGCCGATGTCCGAGCCGTCGCCGATGACGACACCGGCGGAGATGCGGCCCTCGACCATCGACGTGCCGAGCGTGCCGGCGTTGAAGTTGACGAAGCCCTCGTGCATGACGGTGGTGCCCTCGGCGAGGTGCGCGCCGAGGCGGACCCGGTCGGCGTCGGCGATGCGGACGCCCTTGGGGGCCACGTAGTCCGTCATGCGCGGGAACTTGTCGACGGAGGTCACCTGGAGGTGCAGGCCCTCGGCGCGGGCGTTGAGCCGCACCTTCTCCAGGTCGTCCACGGCGACCGGGCCGAGGGAGGTCCAGGCGACGTTGGCGAGGTGGCCGAAGACGCCGTCCAGGTTCTGGCCGTGCGGCCGGACCAGGCGGTGCGAGAGCAGGTGGAGGCGCAGGTAGACGTCGTGCGCGTCGACCGGCTTCTCGGCCAGCGAGGAGATGACCGTGCGGACCGCGACCACCTCGACGCCCCGGCGGGCGTCCGGGCCGACCGCCGCGGTGGCCCCGCCGCCCAGGAGTTCCGCGGCCTGTTCGGCGGAGAGCCGCTCGGTGCCGGACGGGCCGGGCTCGTCGGCCAGTGCGGGGGCGGGGAACCAGGTGTCGAGAACGGTGCCGTCGGCGGCGATGGTGGCGAGGCCGGCGGCCACTGCGCCGGAGGTGCTGTGAGCAGTCGTGTCGGTCATGAGGGCAACCTAACCAACCGGTGGCCACGGACGCGAACCGGTGCGGACCACGTCTCAGCGTGCGGTCCGCGCGGGCGGCACGTCCCGTCGGCCGGCCCCGGCCGGTGCGCCCCGCCATGGTCGAGCACCACCACTCCGGCGATGATCAGCGCGATGCCGCCGGCCTTGGCGGCGGTGAGTCCCTCGCCCATGAACACCGTGCCGATCACCGCGACGGCGGCCGTCCCGACCCCCGGCCGGAGGGCGTGCGCCGCTGCGACCGACAGGGTCTTCAAGGTCTGCGCGAGCAGGGCGAACGCCACCAGGTACCCGGCGACGGTGACGACCGGGGGCCACAGCCGGGTGAACCCCTCGCTGTACTTCACGGCGGTCGTCCCGGCCACTTCCGCCGCGACGGCTCCGGCGAGCGGTGCGTACCCCATGACGTGACCGCGGCCGGGGGCGACGACATGCGGAGCGGCCCCCGGCACGGTGCCGGGGGCCGCTCGTCGAACCGCTCGCTCAGACGTTGAAGCCCAGCGCCCGCAGCTGCTCGCGGCCGTCGTCCGTGATCTTGTCGGGGCCCCACGGCGGCATCCAGACCCAGTTGATGCGCAGCTCGCTGACCAGGCCGTCCGTGGCGGACTTGGCCTGGTCCTCGATGACGTCCGTCAGCGGGCAGGCCGCGGAGGTCAGGGTCATGTCGACGGTCGCCACATTGGAATCGTCGACGTGGATGCCGTAGATCAGACCCAGGTTGACGACGTCGATGCCCAGCTCGGGGTCGACGACGTCCATCAGGGCCTCGCGGAGCTCCTCCTCCGAGGCCGGCTTCATCTCCACGGTCTCGCTCATGCCGTTGTCCTTTCGGCGTCGGCGCCCAGCGCCTGGGCCGTCGCGTCCTTCCACGCCATCCAGCTGAGGAGGGCGCACTTCACCCGGGCCGGGTACTTGGACACCCCGGCGAACGCGACCGCGTCCTCCAGGATCTCCTCCATCGCGTCGTCGGGTTCGATCCTCCCCTTGGACTGCATCAGTTCCAGGAAGGTCGCCTGGATCCGCTGCGCCTCGGCGAGGTCCTTGCCGACCAGCAGGTCGTTCAGCACGGAGGCGGACGCCTGGCTGATGGAACAGCCCTGCCCCTCGTAGCTGACGTCGCTGATCTTCGTGCCGTCGTACTTCACGCGGAGCGTGATCTCGTCACCGCACGTCGGGTTGACGTGGTGCACCTCGGCGTCGCCGTCCCTCAGACCACGCCCGTGCGGGTTCTTGTAGTGGTCCAGGATGACGTCCTGGTACATGGAGTCCAGCTTCACGCCTCAGCCCCTCATCCGAAGAAGTTCCGTACGTGCTCCAGGCCGTCGACCAGTGCGTCGATCTCGGCCGGCGTGGAGTACAGATAGAACGACGCCCGCGTGGTCGCAGGAATTCCGTACCGCAGGCAGACCGGCCGCGCGCAGTGGTGGCCGACCCGGACGGCGATGCCCTGTTCGTCGAGGACCTGGCCCACGTCGTGCGGGTGGATGTCGCCGAGCGTGAACGAGATCGCCGCTCCCCGGTCCTCGGACGTGGTGGGGCCGATGATCCGCAGGTCCGGCACCTCGGCCAGGCGCTTGACCGCGTACTCGGTGATGGCGTGCTCATGGGCGAGGATCCTGTCCATGCCGATGGCCGACAGGTAGTCGATCGCCGCGCCGAGACCGACCGCCTGGGCGATCGGCGGGGTGCCCGCCTCGAACTTGTGCGGGGCCGGCGCGTAGGTCGACGAGCTCATCGACACGGTCTCGATCATCTCGCCGCCGCCGAGGAACGGAGGCAGGTCCTCCAGCAGTTCCTGGCGGCCCCAGAGCACGCCTATGCCGGTCGGGCCGCACATCTTGTGGCCGGTGAAGGCCACGAAGTCGGCCTGGAGGGCCTGGACGTCCAGCGGCATGTGCGGCGCGGCCTGGGACGCGTCGACGCACACCAGGGCGCCGACCTCCTGGGCCCGGCGCACGATCGCCTCGACCGGGTTGACCGTGCCCAGGATGTTGGAGACCAGCACGAAGGAGACGATCTTCGTCTTCTCGGTGATGACCTCGTCGATGTTGGAGAGGTCGAGCCGGCCGTCGTCGGTCAGCCCGAACCACTTCAGCTTCGCGCCCGTGCGCTGCGCGAGCAGCTGCCAGGGAACGATGTTGGAGTGGTGCTCCATCTCCGTGATGACGATCTCGGTCTCGTGGTCCACCCGGTAGGGCTCGTCGGCCCAGCCGAGCATGTTGGCCACGAGGTTGAGCGACTCGGAGGCGTTCTTGGTGAAGATCACCTCGTCGCGCGAGGGGGCGTTGACGAACTCCGCGACCTTGTCGCGCGCGCCCTCGTACAGCGCCGTGGCCTCCTCGGCGAGCACATGCACACCGCGGTGGACGTTGGCGTTGTAGCGCTCGTAGTACTCGCTCAGGGCGTCCAGCACCTGGCGCGGCTTCTGCGAGGTCGCCGCGTTGTCCAGGTACACGAGCTTCCGTCCGTCGTGGACCTGTCGGTCCAGGATCGGGAAGTCCTTGCGGATCGCCTCGGTGTCGAGGAGGCCCGGCAGCTGTGTCACTCGGATGCGCCACCCTTCACGTATGCCTCGTAGCCCTCGTTCTCCAGCTTGTCCGCGAGCTCGGGGCCGCCGGACTCGACGATGCGGCCGGCGGCGAACACGTGGACGTGGTCGGGCTTGATGTAGCGCAGGATGCGCGTGTAGTGCGTGATCAGCAGGGTGCCGACCTCGCCGGACTCGCGGACGCGGTTGACGCCCTCGGAGACGATGCGCAGGGCGTCGACGTCGAGGCCGGAGTCGGTCTCGTCGAGGATCGCGACCTTCGGCTTGAGCAGTTCGAGCTGGAGGATCTCGTGGCGCTTCTTCTCACCGCCGGAGAAGCCCTCGTTGACGTTGCGCTCGGCGAAGGCGGGGTCCATGTTGAGGCGCTCCATGGCCTCCTTGACCTCCTTCACCCAGGTGCGCAGCTTGGGGGCCTCGCCGCGGACGGCGGTGGCGGAGGTGCGCAGGAAGTTGGAGACGGAGACGCCGGGGACCTCGACCGGGTACTGCATGGCGAGGAAGAGGCCGGCGCGGGCGCGCTCGTCGACGGACATCTCCAGGACGTCCTCGCCGTCGAGGGTGACGCTGCCGCCGGAGACGGTGTACTTGGGGTGACCGGCGAGCGCGTAGGCGAGGGTCGACTTGCCGGAGCCGTTGGGGCCCATGATGGCGTGCGTCTCGCCCTGCTTCACGGTGAGGTCGACGCCCTTGAGGATCTCCTTCGTGGCGTTGTCGGCCTCGACGGTGACGTGCAGGTCTCGGATTTCAAGCGTTGCCATGGGTGCCTCAGGACTCCTGGGTGAGGGAGACGAGCACGTCGTCCCCTTCGATCTTTACGGGGTATACGGGGACGGGGCGCGTCGCCGGAAGGGCGTCGGGCTTGCCGGAACGGAGGTCGAAACGCGAGCCGTGCAGCCAGCACTCGATGTGGCAGTCGTCCACCTCGCCCTCCGCGAGGGAGACGTTGGCGTGCGAGCAGATGTCGTGGATCGCGAACACCTCCCCCTCGGTCTGCACGATGGAGACCGGCGTGCCGTCGAGTTCCACCCGTTTCGGGGTGTCCTCCTCGAGCTCGCTCAGCCCGCAGGCGCGTCGGTACGTCATGCGACCGCCGCCTCCAGCTCCTCCTCGATCTTGGCGATCAGGCGCTCCTCGATGTCGGGGACGCCGATCTGCTGGACGAGTTCGGCGAAGAAGCCGCGGACCACCAGACGGCGGGCGTCCTGCTCGGGGATGCCGCGGGCCATCAGGTAGAAGAGCTGCTCGTCGTCGAAGCGGCCGGTCGCGGAGGCGTGGCCGGCGCCGACGATCTCGCCGGTCTCGATCTCCAGGTTGGGCACGGAGTCGACGCGGGCGCCGTCGGTGAGGACCAGGTTGCGGTTCATCTCGTAGGTGTCGGTGCCCTCGGCCTTGGCCTCGATGAGCACGTCACCGATCCACACGGCGTGCGCGTCGTCGCCCTGGAGCGCGCCCTTGTAGGCCACGTTGGACGTGCAGTGCGGGACGTTGTGGTCGACGAGGAGGCGGTGCTCCTGGTGCTGGCCGGCGTCGGTGAAGTACAGGCCGAACAGCTCCGCCTCGCCGCCGGGGCCGGCGTAGACGACGCGCGGGTGGAGCCGGACGACGTCGCCGCCGAAGGTGACGACGACCGACTTGAAGGAGGCGTCGCGGCCGACGAGGGTGTTGTGCTGGGCGACGTGCACCGCCTTGTCGTCCCAGTCCTGGACGGAGACGACGGTCAGCTTGGCGCCGTCGCCGAGCACGTACTCGACGTTGGCGGCGAGCACCGCGTCGCCGGTGTGGTCGATGACCACGACCGCCTCGGCGAAGGCGCCGAGCTCGATCACCTGGTGACCGTAGGCGGTGCCGCCCTCGCCGTGCACCGCGATGCGGATCGGCTCGGTGAGGACGGTCTCCTTCGGCACGGTCACGACCGAGGCCCGCTCGAAGGCGGAGTACGCCTGGGCGGCGACGCGGTCCACCGGGGTGCCGGCGCGGCCGAGCCGCGCGTCGTCGCGGCCGACGGTCTCGACGGTGACGCCCTCGGGCGCCTCGACGGCGACCTTGACGCCCTCGCCGGTGACGGTGGCGGTGCCGTCGTGCAGGCCGCGCAGCCGCTCCAGCGGGGTGAACCGCCACTCCTCCTCGCGGCCGTGGGGGACGGGGAAGTCCGCCACGTCGAAGGAGGGGGGCGCGCTCATGCGGGTCGCGACGGTCGACTCCGCGGCGACCGCGATCGAGCCCGCGGTGGTGGAACCCACGGGGATGTTCTGAGCCTCAGCCATGGCTGTCGTAGTGCTCGCTTTCCTTTGCGTAAGGGGCTTGACGGAACGGCGTGGTGCTTTAGCCGACCGCGCCTTCCATCTGCAGCTCGATCAGCCGGTTGAGCTCGAGCGCGTACTCCATCGGCAGTTCCTTGGCGATCGGCTCGACGAAGCCGCGCACGATCATCGCCATCGCCTCGAACTCGCTCAGGCCGCGGCTCATCAGGTAGAAGAGCTGGTCCTCGGAGACCTTGGAGACGGTCGCCTCGTGGCCCATGGACACGTCGTCCTCGCGGACGTCCACGTAGGGGTAGGTGTCCGAGCGGGAGATGGTGTCGACGAGCAGCGCGTCGCAGAGCACGTTGGACTTGGAGCCCGGGGCGCCCTCGCCGATCTCGATCAGGCCGCGGTAGGAGGTACGGCCGCCGCCGCGCGCCACCGACTTGGAGACGATGTTGGACGAGGTGTTGGGGGCCATGTGGACCATCTTGGCGCCCGCGTCCTGGTGCTGGCCCTCGCCGGCGAAGGCGATGGAGAGCGTCTCGCCCTTGGCGTGCTCGCCCATCAGGTAGACGGCCGGGTACTTCATCGTCACCTTGGAGCCGATGTTGCCGTCGACCCACTCCATGGTCGCGCCCTCGTAGGCCACGGCGCGCTTGGTGACCAGGTTGTAGACGTTGTTCGACCAGTTCTGGATGGTCGTGTAGCGGCAGCGGGCGTTCTTCTTGACGATGATCTCGACGACCGCGGAGTGCAGCGAGTCCGACTTGTAGATCGGGGCGGTGCAGCCCTCGACGTAGTGCACATAGGCGCCCTCGTCGACGATGATCAGGGTCCGCTCGAACTGGCCCATGTTCTCGGTGTTGATCCGGAAGTAGGCCTGGAGCGGGATCTCGACGTGCACGCCCGGCGGGACGTAGATGAAGGAGCCGCCGGACCACACGGCGGAGTTCAGCGACGCGAACTTGTTGTCGCCGACCGGGATGACCGTGCCGAAGTACTCCTTGAAGAGCTCCGGGTGCTCCTTCAGGGCCGTGTCGGTGTCGAGGAAGATGACGCCCTGCTCCTCCAGGTCCTCGCGGATCTGGTGGTAGACGACCTCCGACTCGTACTGGGCGGCGACACCGGCGACGAGACGCTTCTTCTCGGCCTCCGGGATGCCCAGCTTGTCGTAGGTGTTCTTGATGTCCTCGGGCAGGTCCTCCCAGGACTCCGCCTGCTTCTCCGTGGAGCGCACGAAGTACTTGATGTTGTCGAAGTCGATGCCGGAGAGGTCGGAGCCCCAGTTCGGCATGGGCTTCTTCTCGAACAGGCGCAGGCCCTTGAGGCGGAGCTTGGTCATCCACTCCGGCTCGTCCTTCTTCGCGGAGATGTCCCGGACGACGTCCTCGTTCAGGCCGCGGCGCGCCGACGCACCGGCCTCGTCACGGTCGGCCCAGCCGTATTCGTAGGTGCCCAGACCCTCCAGCTCGGGGTGGGCAGTCTCCGTGGGGAGAGTCATGCGGGGTTCCTCCCGGACGTGCTTTCAGATGCGTGGTGGGAAATCTTGGGGATGTACGTCGTGCAGACGCCGTCGCCGTGCGCGATGGTGGCCAGTCGCTGTACATGCGTACCGAGGAGTTCGGCGAAAAATTCCGTCTCGGCCTCGCACAGTTGCGGAAACTGCTCGGCGGCGTGGGCGACCGGGCAGTGGTGCTGGCAGAGCTGCTCGCCGACCGGCGCGCGGCGCGCCGTCGCAGCGTACCCGTCCGCGCTGAGGGCCTTGGCCAGCGCTTCCGTGCGCTCCTCGGGGGCCGCGGTCTCGACCGCCTTGCGGTACGCGGCCGCCTGGGCGGCGATCCGGGCACGGGCGAACGCGGCGATCGCCTCGCCGCCACCCTCCCGTTCACCGATCCACCGCAGGGCGTCCACGGCGAGTTTGTCGTACGACTGGTCGAAGGCGTCCCGCCCGCAGTCGGTGAGGGCGAACACCTTGGCCGGGCGCCCGCGCGTGCGCGCGCCGTAGACGCGCCGCTCGCGGGCCTCCACGACGTTGTCGGCGGCCAGCGCGTCCAGGTGCCGGCGTACGGCCGCCTGGGTGAGGCCGAGCCGCTCGGCCAGCTCGGCGACGGTCGACGGGCCGTGGTCCAGGACGGAGCGGGCGACGCGGTTGCGGGTGGACCGCTCACCGGTTGCCAGTTCCTCCTGGGGAGGCCCCGTCGGATGCTCGCCGTTTTTCACAACGCCATTGTTGCGTAATTCATCCGAGCCGGGCAAGCCGCGCCGGAACGGCCCGAAGGTGCGCTGCATCACTTAGGCATACCTAACGTGACCTGCGGAAACGATCTTTGATCGATCAGAACGGTGACGTCCCGCGGCGCCTTCCGGGAGACTCCAAAACCGTGCCCACACCCCCTCCGACCGGCCCTCTTGTCACCCGCGACGCCCTCACCGCGCAGTTGCGCGACCTCGGTGTGCGGCCCGGCGGGATCCTTCTCGCGCACTCCTCGCCCAGCTCCCCCGGCCGGGTCGGCGGCGGACCGGTCACGGTCGTCCGGGCCCTGCCGGACGCGCCGGGCCCGGACGGCACGCCGGTGGTCCCCACCTGTGTCCGGCGACCTCTCCGGCCCGGCGCCGCGGCAGGCCACGCCCGTGCCCTTCGAACCGGACCGCCCCGTCGTGCGCGGCCGGGTCGGGGCGGCCGGGGCACGGCTGTTCCCCCCTGGCCGACGCGGTGGCCCACGCCGGGCGGTGGCTGCCGGCGCACCGTCCCCGTGAGGAGGAGTTCCCGCACCCCGTGGTCCGGGCCCCCGGCCGTCTCCCTAGACTCGTGACCCATGCGAAGTGAGCCCGTGGTCCAGGTGCAGGCCCTGGTGAAGCGGTACGGTGCGAAGACCGCGGTGGACGGCCTCGACCTGGTGGCCCGGCAGGGCGTGACCGCCGTGCTCGGCCCCAACGGGGCGGGCAAGACGACCACGGTCGAGATCTGCGAGGGGTACCGGCGGCCGGATTCCGGCACGGTGCGCGTCCTGGGCCTCGACCCGGTGAGGCAGTCCGCGGCGCTGCGGCCCCGCGTCGGGGTGATGCTCCAGTCCGGCGGCGTCTACTCGGGCGCGCGGGCCGACGAGATGCTCCGGCACGTGGCGAAGCTGCACGCGCATCCGCTGGACGTGGACGCGCTGATCGAGCGCCTGGGGCTCGGCTCCTGCGGCCGTACGTCGTACCGGCGGCTCTCCGGCGGGCAGCAGCAGCGGCTCGCGCTGGCGATGGCCGTGGTCGGGCGCCCGGAGCTGGTGTTCCTGGACGAGCCGACCGCCGGTCTCGATCCGCAGGCCCGCCACGCCACCTGGGACCTGGTCCGGGATCTGCGCGCGGACGGCGTCTCCGTCGTCCTCACCACCCACTCCATGGACGAGGCCGAGCGGCTCGCCGACGACGTGGCGATCATCGACGCCGGCCGGGTGATCGCCCAGGGCTCCCCCGAGGACCTGTGCAGGGGCGGCGCCGAGAACACGCTCCGCTTCTCCGGCCGGCCGGGACTGGACGTGGCCGCCCTGCTGAAGGCCCTGCCCGCCGGCTCCTCGGGCGCCGAGGTGGCCCCGGGCTCGTACCGGGTCACCGGCGAGGTCGACCCGCAACTGCTCGCCACGGTGACGTCCTGGTGCGCGCAGCACGGGGTGATGCCGGACCGGATATCGGTGGAACGGCACACCCTCGAAGACGTCTTCCTGGAACTCACCGGCAAGGAGCTGCGCTCGTGACGGCCATCGGTACCCACTCGCCGAAACCGGGCGCGGCGCCCCTGGCCCGCATGATCGCCGCGCAGGCCGCGCTCGAGACGAAGATGCTGCTGCGCAACGGCGAACAGCTGCTGCTGACGGTCGTCATCCCCACCCTGCTGCTCGTGCTCTTCAGCACCGTGGACGTCGTGGACACCGGCGAGGGCGAGGCGGTGGACTTCCTCGCCCCCGGCATCCTCGCGCTCGCGGTGATGTCGACGGCGTTCACCGGGCAGGCCATCGCCACCGGCTTCGAGCGCCGCTACGGCGTGCTGAAGCGGCTGGCCGCGTCGCCGCTGCCGCGCTGGGGCCTGATGACCGCGAAGACGCTGTCGGTGCTGGTCACCGAGGTCCTCCAGGTGATCCTCGTGACGGTGATCGCCCTCGCGCTCGGCTGGTCGCCGCAGGGCGACCCCGTCTCCGTGGTCCTGCTGCTGGTGCTGGGCACGGCCGCCTTCTCCGGGCTCGGCCTGCTGATGGCGGGCACCCTTAAGGCCGAGGCGACGCTCGCCGCCGCCAACCTGGTGTTCCTGCTGCTGCTCGTGGGCGGCGGGGTGGTCGTACCGCTGGACAGGTTCCCGGACGCGGCGCGGGACGTGCTCGGCCTGCTGCCCATCTCCGCGCTGTCGGAGGGGCTGCGGGACGTGCTCCGGCACGGGGCCGGGATGCCGTGGGCCGACCTCGGCATCCTCGCCGCGTGGGCGGTCGCGGGTCTCGCGGCGGCCGGGAAGTTCTTCCGCTGGGAGTAGGAGCCATGGCCGGGACGGACCCTCGTGAAAGCGTGCACAAGCGGCGTCCTACGATGGGACGCGTGCCAAACGTGACCCGCGCCGACGCCCAGGCGGCCCTGCGCAGCCCGCTCGCCTTCATCGCCGCACGCTGGACCCCGGATCCCCGGACCGTCCGGCGGGCGGCCCTCGCCGCGCTCGTCATGTCGGTGGTCATCGTGGTCACCGGCGGTGCCGTCCGGCTGACCGGCTCCGGCCTCGGCTGCCCGACCTGGCCCAAGTGCACCGACGACTCGCTGACCACCACCAGCGAGATGGGCCTGCACGGCGTCATCGAGTTCGGCAACCGCCTGCTGACCTACGTGCTGTGTGCCGCCGTCGGCTGGGCGATCGTCGCCGCGCGCTCGCAGAAGCCGTACCGGCGCAGCCTGACCCTGCTGGGATGGGCGCAGTTCTGGGTCGTCATGGGCAACGCGGTCCTCGGCGGCATCGTGGTCCTCGTCGGCCTGAACCCGTACACGGTCGCGGCGCACTTCCTGCTCTCCACCGCGCTGATCGCGGTCGCCACGGTGATGTGGCAGCGCACCCGGGAGGGCGACGCGGAGCCCCGGCCGCTGGTCGGCAAGGCCGTGCGGCAGCTGGTGTGGTTCATGGTGGCCGCCTCCGTGCTGCTGATCGCGGTCGGCACGGTGGTCACCGGCGCCGGCCCGCACGCGGGCGACTCCAGCGACGTCCCACGGATGCCGCTCGACTGGGAGACGGTCAGCAAGCTGCACGCCGTGCTGGCGTGGATCGTGGTGACGCTGGCGTTCGCCCTGTGGTTCGTCCTGAAGGCGGTCGACGCCCCCGGGGCGCCCCTGGCCCGCACCCGCGAGCTGTTCCTGATCCTGCTCGCCCAGGGCGTCATCGGCTACGTGCAGTACTTCACCGACCTCCCCGAGGTCCTGGTCGGCCTGCACATGTTCGGCTCGTGCGTGATGTGGATCTGGGTGCTGCGGGTGCTGCTGTCGCTGCGCGAGCGCCCGGCTGCGGTACCGGACGCGGCCGTACCGGCGGCTCAGGAGCCCGCCACGAGCGCGTCGATCGCCGGTCCCAGGTAGTCCCGGGTCAGCCGGGCCCGGCGCAGCGTCCACTCCCCGGCGGGCGGCGCGGCACCGTCGTAGCGCCGCCTCCGGATGTCCTCCACGACCTCGGCGGGGGCGCCGAGGCCGGGCAGGACGTCCAGGGCCTCCCGCTTGGTGACGAGCCGGCCCTCGCGCAGGGTGACGGTGGCGCGGGCGAAGGTCAGCAGGCCCAGGTCGACCCACACGTCCTGCGTCCAGAGGGCGGCCCGGTCCACCTGCGGCCGCCAGAAGTCGCGCTGGTCGCGCACCACGAACGCGGCGAGCTCGCCGTCCGGCACCGGGGGCAGCACGTCCGCGGGCGGCGCCCCGCGCAGGACCCGGCCGACGGTGTGCAGCTCGGTCCGGGTGACCGGGGTGACGGGGCGCCTGAAGAGCTGCTCGTGCGCCCAGGTGAGGTGGCGCCGCCCGGTGTCCGCCGCGGTGTCCGGTGTGAGGTAGGTGCAGTGGAGCAGGCCGGCGAGCGGTTCGCCGCGCAGCCGGGCGTGCAGCAGGGCCGGCCGCCACACCGTCCGCGGGCCGATCGGGTGGGGCAGGACCGCGATCAGGTCCAGGTCGCTGCGGCCCTCCACGTAGTCGCCGGCGGCCAGTGAGCCGTGCGCCCAGACGGCGACGGGGGCGAGCGGCGCCAGGCCGGTGAGGAAGCGGTCGAGCAGGGCGTCGGTGGGCATCCGCCCAGTGTTCCCGGCTCAGTCAAGGCCGTACACCCTGCCCGCGTTCCCCGCGGCGATCAGGCCGGCCACCCGCTGGGCGTCGGCCGGCGACCACGCGCCCTCGGCCACCCAGGTGCCGAGCACCCGGGTGAGCGCCTCGCGGAACAGGTGGGCGCCGACGACGTGCAGCTCGGGCAGGCCGCGGGCGCCGCTGGAGAAGAGGATCTTGCCGAAGGGGGCGAGTTCCAGGATCTCCGCGAGGACGGTCGCCGCGCGGGCCCCGGTGCGGACCAGGGCGGCGCCGCAGTCGGCGTAGACGTGCGGGAAGACACCGGCGAGGTGGGCGGCGTGGCGGTGGTACGGGTAGCCGTGCAGCAGCACGAGGTCGGTGCCGAGACCGGCGGTGGCCCGGACGAAGTCGGTCAGCAGGACCGGGTCGGTGCGGTCGGTGCGGTCGCCCGGCACGGCGAGGCCGGCGTGGAGCTGGACGGGCCGGCCCGAGGCGACGGAGATCCACAGCAGATGCCGTAGCAGCACCGGGTCGCTCAGTTCGTCCCCGGCCCGGCGTGCGGCCAGCCAGCGTCCGGCCGCGCCGCGCACCTCGCCCGGCCCGGGCGGCTCGGGGGCGAGCGCCAGGCCGTGCCGTACGCCGGCGACGGAGGTGAAGGCGACGGCGTGGGCGGCCGCTCCGTGCACCGATTCGGCGAGGTTGGCGAGGAAGGACTCGACGGTGCCGGAGGTGTCGGCGACCTGTTCGGCGAGCTGTTCCAGGCGGACGATCTCGTGCGCCTCGGCGTCCCCGGCCCTGCCCAGCTCGGTGGGTCCTGTGAGGTCGCCGGGCAGCCCGGTGTCGACGAGGTAGGCGGTGATGCCGCTGCCCCGCAGCAGCCGCCGCCCGGCCTCGGTCACGCCCAGTTCCCGGCGCCGGGCGAGGTAGCGGGCGGGCGGGCAGTGCGGCTCCAGGCCGAGCAGGGGCGGGCACCAGCGGCGCACGGCGAAGCCGGTCTGGGTGTCGAAGAGGGTGGTGCCGGGAGCGGGCGGGCCCTCGGTACGGGCCAGCTGGGCCTCGAAGGTGCCGAGGCCCAGCTCCGTGCGCAGTACGCCGTGGCAGTACTGGTCCACGAGGGGCGGCGGGTCGATCATCTCCGGGCTCTCCCCGTGTGGACGCTGTCACTGCCTACAGGTCCTAACGGATGAACCGGCGCGTAGGTGTTGCCCGGGGCGGGGTCAATCGTTGGAGGGGCCGCCGACCTGGATCCCCGCCATGCGGCTCCACTCGTACGGGCCCGTCCTCACCTTCGCCGCGAACTCGCCGTCGAAGTTCTCGTGGACGGTGATGCCCGCCTTCTCCACGGCCTTCTCGGCGATCTCCACGGACGGGGCGAAGACGTCGCCCCAGTCGCCGTCCTCACCGACGAGGACGATGCGGGCGCCGCGCTGTCCGAGGTACGCGACCTGTCCCTCGGCACCGCCGTGTGCCGTGGCGAAGCCGCTGATCTGCTTGGCGAGCCGGGCCGCCTTCTGCTCGGCCTTCGGGTCCACCTGCTGCGTGTCTGCCATGAGCAGGATGCTACCGACGGGTAGACCGAACGGCGACGGGCGGGGTCCGTGGCCTTGGCCACGGACCCCGCCCGGTCGGCGTGTGAGGAGCAGTTACCGCAGGAACGGGTCCACCGCGACGGCCACGAAGAGCAGCGACACATAGGTGATGGACCAGTGGAACAGGCGCATCTCCTTCAGCTTGCCGCCCGTCACCTCGGCCTTCGCGCGGTTCAGCAGCGCGTGCGCCTCCCACAGCCACCAGCCGCCCGCCGCCAGGGCGACCGCCGTGTAGAACCAGCCGGTGTAGCCGAGCGGGGTGAGCAGCAGCGACACCGCGACCATGACCCAGCTGTAGAGCACGATCTGCTTGGCGACCGCCTTGTTGCCGGCGATGACCGGCAGCATCGGCACGCCGACGCGCGCGTAGTCGTCCTTCACCTTCATGGACAGCGGCCAGTAGTGCGGCGGCGTCCAGAAGAAGATGACGAGGAAGAGGACGACCGGCGCCCACGACATCGAGTTGGTGACCGCGGACCAGCCGATCAGCACCGGCATGCAGCCGGCGATGCCGCCCCACACGATGTTCTGCGACGTACGCCGCTTGAGGATCATCGTGTAGACGACGACGTAGAAGAGGAGCGCGCCGAGGGAGAGCCACGCGGACAGCCAGTTGACGGTCAGCCCGAAGAGCAGGGTCGAGACGACCGCCAGGGTGATGCCGAAGGCCAGGCACTCGCGCGGACTCACCATCCCGGTCACCAGCGGACGCTGCGAGGTGCGGTCCATCAGCGCGTCGATGTCGCGGTCGATGTACATGTTGAGCGCGTTCGCGCCGCCCGCGGACAGGTAGCCGCCGACGCAGGTCAGCAGCACCAGAGTCAGGTCGGGCACGCCCTGCTGCGCCAGGAACATCACCGGGACGGTGGTGATGAGCAGCAGCTCGATGATCCGCGGCTTGGTGAGAGCCACGAACGCCCTCACACGGGCCCCGAACGGCCGATGGGCAGGGCTCTGACTCGTCCCCAGCACCCCCGCTGGACGGGATTCAACGGCCGTCACGCACACCCCTACAGAGACATCCCAGCAAGCCTCCCCAGGTGAAGTGGCGGTAAAGGCTCGCGCGTACCACGCCACTGTAGACGTTGCCCAGACCCGGACATTCGCGGGGGTCGGGTCGTGTTGGGCGGCGTCCTCCGAGGTGCGTCCCGAAGCTCGATTGAGCACCCGGATGAGCGGCTCCGTATTCATCTGCCGAATGGGGAAAACAGACCGGTCAGGAGGCGGATCCACCGGGGTGCCCGCACTCTGGAACGATCCGGGAGAAGCCGCGTCCCACGGGGGTAGGCTCGACCACGCCGGTGGGCCGTCACCGGCATCCGACATGTGGAGAGGAGCCCTGACTCAGGGTGAGCACCAAGCCGACCACCACAGACCTCGAGTGGACCGAGTTGGACCAGCGGGCCGTCGACACCGCCCGCGTCCTGGCCGCCGATGCCGTACAGAAGGTCGGTAACGGCCATCCGGGTACGGCGATGAGCCTGGCGCCTGCCGCCTACACCCTCTTCCAGAAGGTGATGCGGCACGACCCGGCGGACGCCGACTGGGTCGGGCGCGACCGTTTCGTGCTGTCCGCCGGCCATTCGTCCCTGACCCTCTACACCCAGCTGTACCTGGCCGGTTTCGGCCTGGAGCTGGACGACCTGAAGGCGTTCCGCACCTGGGGCTCGAAGACGCCGGGCCACCCGGAGTACGGGCACACCACGGGCGTGGAGACCACGACCGGCCCGCTGGGCCAGGGCGTCGCCAACGCCGTGGGCATGGCGATGGCCGCGCGCTACGAGCGCGGTCTGTTCGACCCGGAGGCCGCCCAGGGCGAGTCGCCCTTCGACCACTTCGTCTACTGCATCGCCGGTGACGGCTGCCTCCAGGAGGGCATCTCCGCCGAGGCGTCCTCGCTGGCCGGGCACCAGAAGCTGGGCAACCTGGTGCTGCTGTGGGACGACAACCACATCTCCATCGAGGGCGACACCGAGACCGCCGTCTCCGAGGACGTCGTCAAGCGGTACGAGGCCTACGGCTGGCACGTGCAGCGGGTGGCCCCGAAGCCGGACGGCGACCTGGACCCGAGCGCGATCTACGACGCGATCCAGGAGGCGAAGAAGGTCACGGACAAGCCGTCCTTCATCGCCATGCGGTCGATCATCGCCTGGCCCGCCCCCAACGCGCAGAACACCGAGGCCGCGCACGGCTCGGCGCTCGGCGACGACGAGGTCGCGGCCACCAAGCGCGTCCTCGGTTTCGACCCGGAGCAGAGCTTCGAGGTCGCCGACGAGGTCATCGGCCACACCCGCAAGGCACTGGAGCGGGGCCAGGCGGCCCGGGCGGTGTGGGAGAAGTCCTTCCAGCAGTGGCGGGACAACAACCCCGAGCGCGCCGCCGACTACGACCGGATCGCCGCCGGCGAGCTGCCCGAGGGCTGGCAGGACGTCATCCCGGTGTTCGAGCCGGGCAAGGGCGTGGCCACCCGTGCCGCGTCCGGCAAGGTGCTGCAGGCGCTCGGCGCCGTGATCCCGGAGCTGTGGGGCGGCTCGGCCGACCTCGCGGGGTCCAACAACACCACGATCGACAAGACGTCCTCGTTCCTCCCGGTGGGCAACCCGCTGCCCGAGGCGGACCCGTACGGGCGCACGATCCACTTCGGCATCCGCGAGCACGCCATGGCCGCCGAGATGAACGGCATCGCGCTGCACGGCAACACCCGCGTCTACGGCGGCACCTTCCTGGTGTTCTCCGACTACATGCGCAACGCGGTGCGCCTGTCGGCGCTGATGCACCTGCCGGTGACGTACGTGTGGACGCACGACTCCGTCGGCCTGGGCGAGGACGGCCCGACGCACCAGCCGGTCGAGCACCTGGCCTCGCTGCGCGCCATCCCCGGCCTCAACGTGGTCCGCCCGGCGGACGCGAACGAGACCGCGATCGCCTGGCGGGAGATCCTCACCCGCTGGACGAAGGAGTTCGGCAAGGGCACCCCGCACGGTCTGGCGCTGACCCGCCAGGGCGTGCCGACCTACGAGCCGAACGAGGACGCGGCCAGGGGCGGCTACGTCCTGTTCGACGCCGAGGGCGGCGAGCCCGAGGTGATCCTGATCGCGACCGGTTCCGAGGTGCACGTCGCCGTCGGGGCGCGCGAGCGGCTCCAGGCCGACGGCGTGCCCACCCGCGTGGTCTCCATGCCGTCGGTGGAGTGGTTCGAGGAGCAGGACCAGGGGTACCGGGACAGCGTCCTGCCGCCGGCCGTCAAGGCACGCGTGGCCGTCGAGGCGGGCATCGGTCTGACCTGGCACAAGTACGTCGGGGACGCCGGCCGCATCGTCTCCCTGGAGCACTTCGGTGCCTCCGCCGACGGCAAGCTGCTCTTCGAGGAGTTCGGTTTCACCGCCGAGAACGTGGCGGCCGTCGCCCGGGAATCGATCGCCGCAGCCCAGCGCTGACGCCCATACACGACACGTAGGAGATGGAATTTCCATGACAGACGCACTGAAGCGCCTTTCCGACGAAGGCGTCGCGATCTGGCTGGACGACCTGTCGCGCAAGCGGATCACGTCCGGCAACCTCGCCGAGCTGATGGACCAGCAGCACGTCGTGGGCGTCACCACCAACCCGACGATCTTCCAGAAGGCGATCTCCGAGGGCGACGGCTACGACACGCAGCTGACCGACCTGGCCGCCCGCAAGGTCACCGTCGAAGAGGCCATCCGCATGATCACCACGGCGGACGTCCGCGACGCCGCCGACATCCTGCGCCCGGTCTTCGACGCCACCGACGGCAAGGACGGCCGGGTCTCGATCGAGGTCGACCCGCGGCTGGCGCACGACACCCGCGCGACGGTCGCCGAGGCCAAGCAGCTCGCGTGGCTGGTGGACCGGCCCAACACGCTGATCAAGATCCCGGCGACCGAGGCCGGCATCCCGGCGATCGCCGAGGTCATCGGCCTGGGGATCAGCGTCAACGTCACGCTGATCTTCTCCCTGGAGCGCTACCGCAAGGTCATGGACGCGTTCCTGACCGGCCTGGAGAAGGCCAAGGAGCGCGGCCTGGACCTGTCGAAGATCCACTCCGTGGCGTCCTTCTTCGTGTCCCGCGTGGACACCGAGATCGACAAGCGGATCGACGCGCTCGGCACCGACGAGGCCAAGGCGCTGCGCGGCAAGGCCGCCATCGCCAACGCGCGCCTGGCCTACCAGGCGTACGAGGAGGTCTTCTCCACCGACCGCTGGAGCGCGCTGGAGCGCGAGGGCGCCAACAAGCAGCGTCCGCTGTGGGCGTCGACCGGTGTGAAGGACAAGGCGTACAAGGCCACGATGTACGTCGACGAGCTGGTGGCGCCGAACACGGTGAACACCATGCCGGAGGCGACGCTGTTCGCCACCGAGGAGCAGGGCGAGATCCGGGGCGACGCCGTCTCCGGCACCTACGAGCAGGCCCGCGCCGACCTGGACGCGATCGAGGCGCTCGGCATCTCGTACGACGAGGTGGTGCAGCTCCTGGAGGACGAGGGCGTCGACAAGTTCGAGGGCTCCTGGAACGACCTGCTGAAGTCGACCGAGGCGGAGCTTCAGCGCCTCGCCCCTTCGGAGGGCTGAGACCTTGTCGAGCAGCAACCCGCTGCGTGACCCCGCCGACCGACGGCTCCCGCGCATCGCGGGGCCGTCGGGCCTGGTCATCTTCGGCGTGACGGGCGACCTGTCCCGCAAGAAGCTGATGCCGGCCGTGTACGACCTCGCCAACCGGGGCCTGCTGCCGCCGGGCTTCTCGCTGGTGGGGTTCGCCCGCCGGGAGTGGGCGAACGAGGACTTCGCCCAGGAGGTCCACGACGCGGTCAAGGAGCACGCCCGCACCCCCTTCCGCGAGGAGGTCTGGCAGCAGCTCATCCAGGGCATGCGCTTCGTGCAGGGCACCTTCGACGACGACGAGTCGTTCGAGCGGCTGCGCGACACGATCGAGGAGCTGGACAAGGCGCAGGGCACGGGCGGCAACTTCGCCTTCTACCTGTCGGTGCCGCCGCGGTCCTTCCCGGTGGTCATCCAGCAGCTGAAGAAGCACGGGCTGGCCGACCAGACCGGCGGCTCCTGGCGGCGCGCGGTGATCGAGAAGCCGTTCGGGCACGACCTGAGGTCGGCCGAGGAGCTGAACGCGATCGTCCACGAGGTGTTCGCCCCGGACCAGGTCTTCCGCATCGACCACTACCTGGGCAAGGAGACGGTCCAGAACATCCTGGCGCTGCGTTTCGCCAACACGATGTTCGAGCCGATATGGAACCGGTCGTTCGTCGACCACGTGCAGATCACCATGGCCGAGGACATCGGCATCGGCGGCCGGGCCGGCTACTACGACGGCATCGGCGCCGCCCGTGACGTCATCCAGAACCACCTGCTGCAGCTCCTCGCGCTGACCGCGATGGAGGAGCCGGCCTCCTTCGACGCGGACGCGCTGGCGGCGGAGAAGACCAAGGTGCTCGGCGCGGTGCGGCTGCCGAAGGACCTGGGCCGGGACACCGTGCGCGGGCAGTACGCGGCCGGCTGGCAGGGCGGCGCGAAGGCGGTCGGGTACCTGGAGGAGGACGGCATCGACGCCTCCTCGAAGACCGACACCTACGCCGCCATCAAGGTCGGCATCGACAACCGCCGCTGGGCGGGCGTCCCCTTCTACCTGCGCACCGGCAAGCGGCTGGGCCGCCGGGTCACCGAGATCGCGGTGGTCTTCCAGCGGGCGCCGCACTCCCCCTTCGACACCACGGCCACCGAGGAGCTGGGCTCCAACGCGATCGTCATCCGGGTCCAGCCGGACGAGGGCGTCACGGTCCGCTTCGGCTCGAAGGTGCCGGGCACGTCGATGGAGATCCGGGACGTGTCGATGGACTTCGCCTACGGCGAGTCGTTCACCGAGTCCAGCCCGGAGGCGTACGAGCGGCTGATCCTCGACGTCCTGCTCGGCGACTCCAACCTCTTCCCGCGCACGGAGGAGGTCGAGCTGTCCTGGAAGATCCTCGACCCGATCGAGGAGTACTGGGACAACAACGGCACCCCGGCCCAGTACCCGGCCGGGACGTGGGGACCCGTCGAGGCGGACGAAATGCTCGAGCGAGACGGACGGAGCTGGCGCCGGCCATGAAGACAGACCTCACGGACACCACGGCCAGCAAGATCAACAAGGCGCTGGTGCAGGCCCGCCGGGCCATCGGCACACCGGCCGTCGGCATGGTGCTCACGCTGGTCATCGTCACGGACGAGGAGAACGCCTACGACGCCCTGAAGGCGGCCGGCGACGCCTCGCACGAGCACCCCTCGCGCACGCTGGTCGTCATCAAGCGCGTCTCCCGCTCGCCCCGGGACCGCACCCAGTCCCGCCTCGACGCCGAGGTCCGGGTGGGCGCGGACGCCGGCACCGGTGAGACCGTCATCCTCCGCCTGTACGGCGAGGTCGTCGACCACGCCCAGTCGGTGGTGCTGCCGCTGCTGCTCCCCGACGCCCCGGTGGTGGTCTGGTGGGCGGTGAACGCCCCGCTGGAGCCGGCGAAGGACCCGCTGGGCGCGCTGGCCCAGCGCAGGGTGACCGACACCTACGCCTGCGAGAAGCCGGTGGAGGAGCTCGCCGCCCGCGCCGCCGCCTACACCCCCGGCGACACGGACCTGTCGTGGACCCGCATCACGCCCTGGCGTTCGATGCTGGCCGCGGCGCTGGACCAGATCGCCTGCGAGGTGCAGGGCGTCGAGGTGGAGGGCGAGGAGTTCAACCCGAGCTGCGAGCTGCTGGCGATGTGGCTCGCGGACCGGCTGGACGTCCCCGTCAAGCGCTCGCACTCCAGCGGCCCGGGGCTCACGTCGGTCCGCATGGACACCGACTGCGGCCCGATCGTGCTGGACCGCGCCGACGGTTCGCTGGCGACGCTGTCCATCCAGGGCCAGCCGAAGCGTGCGGTGGCGCTGAAGCGCCGCGACACGGCGGAGCTGATCGCGGAGGAGCTGCGCCGCCTGGACCCGGACGACACGTACGCGTCGGCACTGCGCTACGGCGTGGAGCGCCTGAGGTCGCCGGAGCGGACCGACGCTCCGGCCAAAGGGGACGAAGGAGAACGGGAAGCGGTCCCCGCTCCCGTCGAGTCGGCTGCGAAAGCTCCCGCGGACCGGGCGACGGCGCAGGCCCCGGTGAAGAAGGCGGCGGCGAAGTGAGTACGGCACCGCAGCTGGTCGTGCACCGGGACAAGGAGCTGATGGCGCAGGCCGCGGCGGCCCGGCTGATCACGAAGATCGTGGACGCGCAGTCCTCGCGGGGGTCGGCGTCCGTGGTCCTGACCGGCGGTCGCAACGGCAACGGCCTGCTGGCCGCGCTGGCCGCGGCCCCGGCGCGGGACTCGATCGACTGGGCCCGCCTCGACCTGTGGTGGGGCGACGAGCGGTTCCTGCCGGAGGGCGATCCGGAGCGGAATGTCACCCAGGCCCGTGAGGCGCTGCTCGACGCGGTGCCGCTGGACCCAAAACGCGTGCACGCCATGCCCGCGTCGGACGGTCCGCACGGCACGGACGTGGACGCGGCGGCGGCGGCCTACGCCGAGGAGCTGGCCGCGGCGTCCGGTCCGGAGAACCACGGCCCGGTCCCCACCTTCGACGTCCTGATGCTGGGCGTCGGCCCGGACACGCACGTGGCCTCCCTCTTCCCGGAGCTCCCGGCGGTCCGGGAAACGGAACGCACGGTGGTGGGCGTCCACGGCGCCCCCAAACCCCCGCCGACGAGGACCACCCTGACCCTTCCCGCGATCCGGGCGGCCCGCGAGGTCTGGCTCCTGGCCGCGGGCGAGGACAAGGCGGAGGCGGCGGAGATCGCCCTCTCGGGCGCGGGCGAGATCCAGGCCCCGGCGGCGGGCGCGTACGGCCGCGCCCGCACGCTGTGGCTCCTGGACGCGGCGGCGGCCTCACGGCTCCCGAGGTCGCTGTACCCGCCGGCGTCGGCGTGATCGACCAGCCCGTCCGGCTTTTGCGGACGAGGTCCGTCCAGGGCCGGACGGGGTCCGGGGGCTGAGCCCCCGGGGACGGGAAGGGAAGGGGCGGAGGGGGCGAAAACCCTCCCCCGCCCCGCCCCCTACTTCACCGACCCCGCCATGACCCCCTGCACGAAGTGCCGCTGAAACGCGAAGAAGACCGCCACCGGCACCACCAGCGACAGGAACGCCCCCGGCGCGAGCACATCGATGTTGCTCCCGAACTGCCGGATCTGCGACTGCAGTTGCACCGTGAGCGGCTGCGACGAACTGTCCGCGAACAACAACGCCACCAGCATGTCGTTCCACACCCACAGGAACTGGAAGATGGCGAGGCTGGCGATCGCCGGCCGCCCCACCGGCAGCACCAGCCGGGTGAAGATCCGCCACTCGCTCCCCCCGTCCATCCGGGCGGCCTCCAGCATCTCCTTCGGCATCTCGGCGAAGTAGTTCCGCAGCAGGAACACCGCGAACGGCAGCCCGTACGCCACGTGGAACAGCACGACGCCCGGAATGGTCCCGAAGAGTCCGAGCTGCCCGAAGAGTTTGGCGACCGGCAGCAGCCCGATCTGCACGGGCACCACCAACAGCGCGACGACGACCAGGAACACGGGCTCCCGCCCCGGGAAGTCCAGCCAGGCGAAGGCGTATCCGGCCAGCGCGGCCACGACCACCACCAGCACGGTGGTCGGCACCGAGATCAGCACGGTGTTCCAGAACGCCTGCGTGATCCCCGAGTTCTCCAGCAGCGCCGAGTAGTTGTCGAAGGACAGCTGCCCGGGGCTGCTGAACACGGTCCACCAGCCCCCCTCGGCCGTCTCCTCGGCGGACCGCAGCGAGGACAGGAACAACCCGGCCAGCGGAGTCATCCACACCAGCCCGATCACCACCAGGAAGGCCTGCACCACCGCGTTGCCCAGCACACGCCGAACCGTGCTCATCGCTGACTCCTCCGGAAACGACGGACGTTGAACACCATGGCCGGAATGACCAGGAGGAGCAGCAGCACACCCAGCGCACTGCCCAGCCCCTGGTTGTTGCCGCCGCCGAACGACACCAGCCACATCTGCGTCGCGAGCACGGTCGCGTCCTCCTGCACCGGTCCGGGCGCGATGATGTACACGAGGTCGAAGACCTTCATCACGTTGATCACCAGCGTCACGAAGACGACCGTGAGCACGGGCGCGAGCAGCGGCACCGTGATGCGCCGGAAGATCTGCCACTCGTTCGCGCCGTCCATCCGCGCCGCCTCCAGCGCGTCCCGCGGCAGGGTGGAGAGCCCCGCCCCGATCAGCACCATCGCGAACCCGGTCCAGATCCACAGGTACGCCCCGATGATCGCCGGGGTGACGAGCGCCGGGCCGAGCCAGGAGACGCCGTCGTAGGGTGCCGCGAAATTGGACGAGGGCAGCCTGAGGGCGTACGAGCCGCCGTCCAGCCCGGCGAAGCGGAACGAGCCGTCGGCCGCGGTGGTCGTGCGCGCGACCGCCTTCCCGTCACGCACCGCCTCGACCGTCACCCCGGGCAGTCCGCTCTCGCCCCGGTCGACCACCCCCGGCTCCCCTCCCCCACCGGGCGTGAAGTCGAGGTACACCACACCGCGCACCTCGTCGGCGCCGGCCTTCCCCGCCGCCGCGGCCGCGGCGGGTGCGGCGTCCCCGGGGAGGTCCTTGGGCGCGACCCCGACCAGCCCCAGCGCAGCCGCCGTCCCGCCGGGCGAGACGTCCGCGCCGGTGGTGTACGACCCGTCCGCCTGCCCGGTCAGCCCTTCGCCCTCACGCGCGCGGGCGGTCGGATAGGAGGACGTGCCCTCGAAGGCGTCGTGCACGGAGACGACGGCCGCGTTGAGCACGCCCTTGTCCGGGTCGTCGTCGTAGGCGAGCCGGAAGATGATGCCGGCGGCGAGGAAGGAGACCGCCATCGGCATGAACAGCAGCAGTTTGAAGGCGGTGGCCCAGCGGACCTTCTCCACCAGGACGGCCAGGATCAGCCCGAGCCCGGTCAGCAGCGTCGGCGCCACGACGACCCAGATCGCGGTGTTCCGGATGGCCTTGAGGGTGGTCGGGTCACGGAACATCTCGGCGTAGTTCTCGCCGCCCACGAATTCATTGCCGGAGGCGTCGAAGAAGCTGCGGCCGACGGAGAACAGCACCGGGTACACGACCAGGGCACCCAGCAGGAGCAGCGCGGGGAGCGCGAACAGCAGGGCGACCAGACGCCCCCGCCGGCGCGGGCGCCGGCCGCGTGCGCCGGCGGGGTGCGCGGCCGGCGCCCGCGGGCTCTTCTCTTTCACCGGTGTGGCGGTCACGGCCGTCAGTTCCCGTACGCCTTGGCCGCGGCCTTCTCCAGCTCGGCCGCGGTCCTCGCCGGGTCGGCCGGGTCGCGCAGGAAGTCCTGGAGGATCTTCCACTCGCCGGTGCCCTTGGTGCCGCCGAAGGCCGCGGGGGCCTGGTCGGACATGTCGAAGCGGACCGAGTCGCCGGCCGCGATCAGGGACTTCGCGGTGGCACGGGTGACGTCGTCACCGTAGGAGGAGAGGTCGAGCTTCTTGTTCGGGGAGAGGAAGCCGCCCGCCTCGGCCCACACGGCGGCGGCCTCCGGGGTGGCCAGGTACTCCAGGAGCGCCATGCCTGCCTCGCTGTTTTTGCCGTCCTTGAGGACGACGGCCGCGTCGCCGCCGCTGACCACGGGCGCCTCGCCGTCGCCGACCGGCGGGAAGGGGAAGAAGTCCGCGTCGGTGCCGATGGTCCTGCCGAACTGGTCCTTGGCGACGCCCGCGACGAAGTCGCCCTCGTAGACCATGGCGGCCTCGGCCTTCGGGCCGAAGACCTTCTCCACCGAGCCGGGGAAGTCGGTGGTGAGGGCCTGCTTGCGGCCGCCCGCGACGAGCTGCTCGTCCTTGAAGAGCTCGCCGAGGGTGGTGAGCGCCTCGACCACGGTCGGGTCGGTCCACTTGATCTCGTGCGCGGCGAGGGCGTCGTACTTCTCGGGTCCGGCCTGGGAGAGGTAGACGTTCTCGAACCAGTCGGTGAGCGTCCAGCCGTCCTGGCCGGCCACCGAGAAGGCGGCGAGGCCGGAGTCGGAGACCGTCCGCCCGTTCTCCAGCATGGCGTCGTACGTCTTCGGCGGGGTGACGCCGGCCTGTTCGAGGGCCTCGGGGCTGTACCAGACGGTCGACTTGTGGGCGGCCTTGAAGTAGAGGCCGTACAGGGTGCCGTCGACGCTGCCGTAGTCCTGCCACACCTCGGCGAAGTTGGCGCCCACGGTAAACCGGACCTTCTCGTCCAGCGGCTTGAGCCAGCCGTTCTCGGCGAACTGCTTGAGCACGCCGACCTGCGGGACCATGACGACGTCGGGGGCGTTGCCGCCCTCGATCTTGCTGCCGACGACGGTGGAGACGTTGTCGCCGGTGGACACGAAGGCGGTCTCGGCGCCGGTCTTCTCGGTGAAGGCGTCGAGCACCTTCTGGAAGTTCTCCTGCTCGCTGCCGGACCAGACGCCGGCGACGGTGACGGTCCGGCCTTGGAGCGCCTTGTCGCCGCCGCCGGCCGCGACGGGGTCGCCGCTGCCGCAGGCGGTCGCGCCGAGCGCGAGGACGAGGGCGGTGCATCCGGTGAGCAGGGTGGTACGTCGTCGCATCATCGTCGATGTCCCTTCAGGAGTGTCGGTCGGATGTCCGGGAGCCGTCGATCCACCAGGCGGCGGTGGAGCCGGGGAGCACCCCGGGCGGGCAGGGACCGCTGGCGAGCAGCGGGGTGCCGGCCACCGGGGCGGGTACGGGGGCGGCGGTGAAGTTGACGGCGCAGACCAGGTCGTCGCCGCGGGTGAAGGCGAGGACGCCGGGCTGGGTGTCCAGCCAGCGGAGCGTGCCGTCGCCCAACTGGCTCAGCGCGGTGCGCAGTTGCAGGCCGTCGCGGTACAGGTGCCAGGAGGAGCGGGTGTCGGCCAGCGCCCGGTCGGTGGCGTGCTCGGCGAACCACTCGGGCTGCGGCAGCCAGGGCCGTACGCCCTCGGCGCCGGAGGTGAAGCCGAACGGTGAGGCCTGCCCGGACCAGGGCAGCGGCACCCGGCAGCCGTCGCGGATCCGGGCGCGGCTGCCGGTGCGGCGGAAGATCGGGTCGGTGAGCACGTCGTCGGGCAGGTCCACGACCTCGGGCAGGCCCAGTTCCTCGCCCTGGTAGATGTACGCGGCACCGGGCAGCGCCAGCATCAGCAGGGCGGCGGCGCGGGCGCGGGCGGGGCCGAGTCCGCTGCCCTCCGGGGTGGGTTCGCCGTAGCGGGTGACGGTGCGGACCTGGTCGTGGTTGTTGAGGACCCAGGTGACGGTGGAGCCGGTGCCGGCGATGTCCTGCATGGCCTCGGAGATGACCTTGCGGAAGGCGTCGGCGTCCCAGGGGGCGCTCAGCAGGTCGAAGAAGAAGGCCTGGTGGAGCTCGTCCGCGCGGACGTAGCGGGCGTGCTCGCGGGCGGTGGGCACGGAGACCTCCCCGACCAGCAGGCGTTCACGGCCGTCGCGGGCGGTGTACTCCTCGCACACCGCCCGCCAGTGCCGCCACACCTCGTGCACCTCGGGCTGGTTCCAGGCGAGCGGGTTGACCGAGTCGCGGGTGCGGGCGTCGGCCCGGGGGTCCGGGGAGTCGGGCAGTTCGGGGTGCTTGAAGAGGCCGGCGGCGACGTCGACGCGGAAGCCGTCGACGCCCCGGTCCAGCCAGAAGCGGAGTATGCGGTCGAACTCGGCGGCCACCTCGGGCTCGCGCCAGTTCCAGTCCGGCTGTTCGGGCGTGAACATGTGCAGGTACCACTGGCCGGGCCGGCCGTCCGGCTCGGTGACCCGGGTCCAGGCGGGGCCGCCGAACATGGCGTGCCAGTTGTTGGGCGGTTCGGCGCCGTCCGGGCCGCGGCCGTCGGCGAAGTGGAAGCGGGCGCGCTCGGGGCCGCCCGGGGCCGCGCCGAGGGCGGCGCGGAACCAGGGGTGCTCGCTGGAGCAGTGGTTGGGGACGATGTCCAGCAGCACCTTGACGCCGAGCCGCCGGGCGGCGTCGACCAGCAGGTCGAACTCGGCGAGGTCGCCGAAGACCGGGTCGACGTCGGTGTAGTCGGCCACGTCGTAGCCGTGGTCGTGCTGCGGCGAGGGGTAGAAGGGGCTCAGCCAGATCCCGTCCACGCCGAGCTTCTTCAGGTACGGCAGCCCCGCCCTGACCCCGGCGAGATCGCCGATGCCGTCCCCGGTGCTGTCCAGGAAGCTGCGGACGTACACCTGATAGATCACCGCGTCACGCCACCAGTGATGCCTGTTCACCCCGTTGACCCGTCTGTGAGGAGTGCTCGTTATGCATGCATGTTAGGTAGCGGTGTCGCGAGGGTGTCAATGAACGTACGCAAGATTCCGCGGAGTTGACGAGCCCATAGGGGTACTTAAACGGGCACAACGGACGCTTTTGAGACGTCCGCGTTACCTAACATGTAACTAGGGGATCGTCAGCGCGAGGAGACGGCGGCGAGCTCGGCCGCCAGCCGGCGCACCGCGGCCCCGGGCGTCTGCCGCCCGGTCATCGCGTCGTGCACCACCGCCTGCACCACCAGGCTCACCTGGTCGTAGTGCGGGCTCTTGGGGCGCGGGGCGGCGGCGAGCACGCTCTCGCGCAGGGTCGGCAGGTACGGGAACCGCCGGACCAGTTCCGGGTCGTCGTACAGGTCGGCCCGTACGGGCGGCAGCGCACCGCGCGTGAGGACCTGGCGCTGCACGCGCTCGCTGGTGAGGTACTCGATGAGGCGCGCGGCGGAGTCGGGGTGCCGGGCCCGGCTGCCGACGGCCAGGTTGGAGCCGCCCAGGACGCTGGTCCCCGGGCCGTCCGGCCCCGGCAGCGGCACGGCGCCGACCTTGCCGGCGACCGCGGAACCCGGGGCGGAGGCGGCGACGTAGGCGTAGGGCCAGTTGCGCAGGAAGAGCAGCCGGCCGTCCTGGAAGGCCTGCTTGGACTCCTCCTCCTTGTACGCCAGCGCCTCCCGGGGTATCCAGCCCGCACGGATTCCGCGCGCGAGGAAGCCGATGCCCTCCCTGGCCGCCCGCGAGTCCACGGTGACGCGTTCGCCCTCGTCGCCGAGGATGGTGCCGCCCGCCGAGTAGACGGCCTCGGCCGCGTTGACGGTGAGGCCCTCGTAGGGCAGGAACTGGCCGGCGTAGCCGTCGAGGCCGTGCCGCGGGGCGAGGGTCCGCGCGGCCCGTTCGAGCTCGGCCCAGGTGCGCGGCGGCGGGACGCCCGCCTCGGCGAGGACGTCCTTGCGGTAGAGGAGCAGCCCCGCGTTGGTGACGTACGGGACCGCGTACAGGCGTCCGTCGTACGTCGCGGTGTCCACGACCCGGGGCAGGAAGGTGCCGAGCGGGAAGCGGTCGCGGGGCAGCGGGCGGATCCAGCCGGCGGCGGCGAACTCCGAGGTCCAGCTGACGTCGATGTTGAGCACGTCGAACCGGCCGCGCTCGTCGCCGCGCAGGTCGGTGATCATCTGCGCGCGGGTCTCGTCGGCGGAGTCGGGCAGCTCGACGAGGGTGACCTCCTCGCCGGGGTGGGTTCGGTTCCAGCCTTCGAGCACGGAGCCGAGGTAGCCGGTGAGGTCGCCGGCGGTGGCCAGGGTGAGCGGTCCGCGCCCGTCCCCACCGGGCTCCCCGGCCCGCGCCCCGGAGGCGACGTAACCGGTCAGGACGACGACCAGGACGAGGAGGCCCCTACCCGCGGCATGGATCCACCGCATAGGTTCCTCCCTGTGCACCGGCACCCGGGCATCATCGTCCGGGGTCAGAGGCCATGTATACCCGTTAGGTATGCGCGATACTAGGGCCTGCGGCACATTGCCCCCAGGATGCGAGGAGGAGAGCGCGAGTGCGGCTGCCCCTCCTGGCGCTGCTCGCCCGTGGCCCGGCCCACGGCTACGAGCTCAAGCAGGACCTTGAGCAACTGCTGGGCTCCGCGTACCCTCAGCCGAACGTCGGCCAGATCTACGTCACCCTCGGCCGCCTCGAGAAGACGGGACTGATCGAGGGCGAGGACGTCGAGCAGTCGAGCCGGCCCAACAAGAAGGTCTACCACCTCACCGACGCCGGGCGGGAGGCGCTGCGCGCCTGGTACGAGGAGACGGCGGACGAGCCGCGGGTGCGGGACGAGTTCTTCATGAAGCTGGCCCTGGCCCCGCAGACCGGTCTCGCCGACCGGATCGCGCTGATCAACCGACAGCGGCGCCAGTACCTGAACACCATGCGGCAGTTGTCGAAGCTGGCCGCCGCCGAGGACCGGGACAACCGCATCTCCCACCTGCTGATCGAGGGCGCGATGCTGCACCTGCAGGCCGACCTCGACTGGCTGGAGCGGTGCCAGGAGGAGCTGGAGGAGCCTCAGTGAGCGAGCGCACCGCCGAAGTGCTGCGTGCCGAAGGCCTGGTCAAGACGCACCACGGCGAGGGCGCCCCGGCGCACGCCGTGCGCGGCGTCGACCTGCGGGTGGCGCGCGGCGAGTTCGTGGCGATCACCGGCCCGTCCGGTGCGGGCAAGTCGACGCTGCTGCATCTGCTCGGCGGGCTCCAGCGGCCGGACGCGGGCAGCATCTGGCTGGACGGCGAGCGCACGGACGGCTACGGCGAGGCCCGCTGGGCGGTGGAGCGGCGCAAGCGGATCGGGATCGTCTTCCAGTTCTTCAACCTCGTGTCCGATCTGTCGGTCGCCGACAACGTGGAGCTGCCCGCCCTGCTCGCCGGGGTGCCGCCGAAGAAGGCCCGCGCCGGGCGGGAGGAACTCCTCGCCGAGCTGGGCCTCCGGGGCAAGGAGCGGAGCATGCCGGGCGAGCTGTCCGGCGGTGAGCAGCAGCGGGTCGCGCTGGCCCGGGCGCTGGTCAACCATCCGCCGCTGCTGCTGGCCGACGAGCCCGCGGGCAGCCTGGACAGCAAGGGCACCCGCGAGGTGATGCGGCTGCTGTCCCGCTTCCACGCGCGTGGGCAGACGATCCTGCTGGTCACGCACGACGCGCGGCTGGCGAGCGCGGCGGACCGGGTGATCAGCTTCTTCGACGGCCGGATCGCCGACGACGCCACGCTCGACGGCGGCGTACCGCCGCGCCGGACCGGGACGTCCGGTGTGCTGGAGCTCAGGGACTGACATGCGCGTCCACGACCGACCCCCGAGGGACTGACCGCCGGTGCGAGCCACCCTGCGCTGGGCGCACTCCGATCTGCGCACGCACCGCGGCGAGGCGCTGTTCCTGGTGCTCGCCACCGCGGGCATCGTCGCGTCCCTGCTGCTGGCCACGGCCCTGTTCGGCTACGCCACCAACCCCTGGCAGCGCGTCTTCACCCAGGCGCGCGGCGCCCACGTCACGCTGCACACCACCGCCTCCGCCGACGCCGGGGAACTGGCCGGGCTGGACGGTGTGGAGTCCGTCGCCGGCCCCTATCCGACGGCCTCGCTCACCCTCGCCTCGGGGGGCGGCCGGGCCTCCGCGGAACTGCGCGGCACCTTCGGGAAGCCCGAGGTGGGCCGTCCGCTGATCACCTCGGGGCAGTGGCTGGACCCGGCGACCCCCGACGGCGTGGTCCTGGAGAGCCGGCTCGCGCGTGCGCTGCTGACCGCCCCCGGTGAGACGCTCACCGTGCCGGGTACCGCGCGGCGGCTGACCGTGGTGGGCGTCGCCGACAGCGCCGAGCCGCGTTACCGGCCGGGTGAGCGGTCCGGCCTGGTGTGGGCCCTGCCGTCGGCGGTGACGGACCCGGGCGGCCAGGTGGTCGGGCTGCGGCTGACCGACCCGGGCGACACCGGGTACGCCGTGCAGCGGGCGGTGACCGAGCTGGGCGCCGGGGCGATCGGCGAGGTGGCCACCTGGCAGCAGGCGCGCGCCGAGGCGCAGGGCGACAACCGGCTGCTCGGGCAGGTGCTCGGCCTGTTCGGTCTGGGCGCGCTGGTCGCCGCCGGGTTCGCCGTGCACGGGGCGATCGCCACCCGGATCCGGGGGCATCTGCGGGACATCTCGATCCTCAAGGCGATCGGCTTCACGCCCGGCCAGGTCGTCCGCGTCTTCCTGATCCAGCATCTGCTCTACGCCCTGCTCGGCGCCGTGGCCGCCGCCGTGCTCACCGAGGCGCTGGGCAGTGCGGTGCCGGGGCGGCTCGGGGACGCGGTCGACGTGTGGCAGGGGCTGCCCGGACACACCGCGACGCTGTTCGCCGTACCGGTCGGGGCGGTGCTGTTCATCGGCGCGACCACCTGGCTGGCCGCCTGGCGGGCGGGACGGGTGCCGCCGGTGCCGGTGCCGCGGCCGGCGGCGCCCCCGGCCGGGCGGCTGACCGGTGTGGCGCGGCGGGCGCTGGGGGCACGGGTGCCGCCGGCGCTGGTCCTGGGCTGGCACAAGGCGTACCGGCGCCGTCCGCGTTCGCTGGGCGCGGTGGGCAGACTGACGCTGCCGCTGCTGCTGATCGTGGTGGCGCTGAGCGCGTGGACCACCATCGACCGTTTCCACAGCAGTCCGGAGCGGATGGGGCTGCCCACGGCGCTCGGTGTCCGCGCGGACGCCTCGCTGGGCGACCGGGAGACCCGCGCGCTGCTGGAGCGCGACCCGCAGGTCGCCGCCGCCTACCCGGGTGTGGAGGTGGCCGCGCTGGTTCCCGGCCAGACCGCCACCATCGCCCTGCGCGGCCTGGGCACCCGTGCGGAGCCGTACCCGTTCACGCTGGCCGAGGGGCGCGCCGCGCGCGGGCCGGACGAGGCGGTGGCCGGGCAGGGGCTGCTCGACCTGCTGCACGTACGGGTCGGCGACTGGGTGCGGATGACCGTCGGCGACCGGCCGCAGATCCTGCACATCGTCGGCCGCAGCATCGAACCGGAGAACGCCGGCCGGACCATCTCGACCTCGCTGGACACCCTCCGCGCCAACGACCCCGGCCTGCGGCCGGCCCTCTACCAGCTCCGTCTGGACTCCGGCGCGGACCCGGCCGCGGTCGCCGAGCGGCTGACGGCGGCGGGCCGCGGCCACCTGGACGTGCACACCGTGGCCAACCCCGCCGACGGGCTGTCCCCGCTGCGCGCGGTGGTCCTCGGGCTGATCGTGGTCCTCGCGCTGATCGGGCTGATCGAGCTGCTCACCGCGATCGGCGGCACGGTCCGCGAGGGCGAACGCGATCTGCTGGCGCTCAAGGCCATCGGCCTGACCCCCCGGCAGATCACCGCCGTCACGGTGACCGCCACGGCCGGGACGGCCCTGGCGGCCGTGCTCCTCGCCATGGCCCTGGGGCTGCCGCTGGCGCACTGGCTGATCGACGCCCAGGGGAGGTCGAGCGGCATCGGCGCCGGGATCGCCCGGCTGCCCTCCCCCGCACTGCTCGTGCTGCTCGGCGCGGCGGCGGTGCTGGGGGCCGCGGCCCTCGCCGCCCTCCCGGCGGCGCGAGCGGCCCGCCGCCGCCTCGCGGACACGCTGAGCGCGGTCGCCTGAGCGGCAGGGGCGCCTACGGTCACTCGCTTCTCTCGCCCCCGCCGCCCCTTCCCGTCCCGCACCTGGGGCGCTGCCCCCGGGGGACGGGAACGGGAAGGGGCGGCGGGGGCGAAAACTGCCGGCGTCAGCCGCCCCCACCGCGGACGTAGGGGTTCCCCTGCGGCGGTACGTGGGGCAGTCCCGCCGGCGGCATCGGCGGCATCGGCGGGACGGGGCCCGGGACCGGCGGGAGGCTCGCCGGGTGGGCGCCCAGCCGGATGCCGTAGCGCCGCTTCAGCCGGCCCGCCTCCGCCAGGGCGATCGCCGTGACGGTCACCGGGGCGCCCAGGATGAAGACGACGCCCATGGTGAGACCGAGCCCGTGCAGATCGCCGGTGACCAGGTCGGGGATCGCCATCAGCCAGCTGGTCACCGTGGCGAGCAGGGCCGGCAGACAGCGGTGCACGGCGGCCGTGCCGAAGAAGTTGCCGCTCACCCGTACGGCTCCGCAGACCACGAAGACGATCAGCCACATCATCGTCAGGCCGATGCCCAGGGTCGTGAGCATGTGGCCCGACCCGTTCGTCATCTGCACCAGCAGCACCAGCGCGACCACGCAGCCGATGAACAGCAGGAGCAGCTTCAGGGAGTTGAGCAGCGGTACCCGCAGCCGGCGCACGGTGCCGGTGCGCCGCCAGACGAGGAGCATCGCGCCGACCGTCAGCGGGGTGAGGACCAGCAGCACCGCCGAGGCGGTCAGCGCGTTCTCCAGCAGCTCCGTGACGTCGAAGCCGCCCTCCAGGACGGTGTAGACGCCGACGGAGGCGACCGCTCCGGCGATGACCCTGAAGCGCTTGAGCCGCTCGATGGAGGGGTCGAGCGACTCCGGGATCCACGCGGGGTGGAACACCGCCTTCGCGACGTGATGGGGTTTCAGGAAGGTCCGGGCCCTCAGCGTGCCGCCGGTCCAACTCCCGGGCCTGTGTACCACCTTGCGCTCCCCCGAGTGCTCGCCGTGATGATCGCGGGGGGAGTCTACGGGAAGCGGACGGCGCCCGGCCGTCCGCTTTCCCGCACCGTGCTCACCGCCGGCCGCGCAGCTCCCGGTAGGTGGCGACGAGGGCCTCGGTGGAGGGGTCCAGGCCCGGCACGTCGGCCCCTTCGGTGAGGGCGGGTTCGACACGCTTGGCGAGCACCTTGCCGAGTTCGACGCCCCACTGGTCGAAGGAGTCGATGTTCCAGATCGCGCCCTGCACGAACACCTTGTGCTCGTAGAGCGCGACGAGCTGGCCGAGCACGGACGGCGTGAGCTCGCGCGCGAGAATGGTGGTCGTGGGGTGGTCGCCCTTGAACGTCCTGTGCGGGACCAGTTCCTCCGGCACCCCTTCGCCGCGCACCTCGTCCGGGGTCTTGCCGAAGGCGAGGGCCTGGGTCTGGGCGAAGAAGTTGGCCATCAACAGGTCGTGCTGGGCCTTGAGTTCACCGCTCAGCTCGGCGACGGGCTCGGCGAAGCCGATGAAGTCCGCCGGGATCGTCTTCGTCCCCTGGTGGATCAACTGGTAGTAGGCGTGCTGCCCGTTGGTCCCCGGCGTGCCCCACACCACCGGTCCCGTCTGCCACTCGACCTCGCGCCCGTCCCGGCCGACGTACTTGCCGTTGGACTCCATGTCGAGCTGCTGGAGGTAGGCGGTGAACTTCGACAGGTAGTGCGAGTACGGCAGGACCGCGTGCGACTGCGCGTCGTGGAAGTTGTTGTACCAGACGCCCAGCAGGCCCAGCAGCAGGGGGACGTTGGACTCGGCCGGCGCGGTGCGGAAGTGCTCGTCGACGAGGCGGAAGCCGTCGAGCATCTCCCGGAAGCGGTCCGGGCCGATGGCGATCATCAGCGACAGGCCTATCGCGGAGTCGTAGGAGTAGCGGCCGCCGACCCAGTCCCAGAACTCGAACATGTTGGCCGTGTCGATGCCGAACTCGGCGACCTTCCCGGCGTTCGTCGACAGGGCGACGAAGTGCCGGGCGACGGCGGCCTCGTCCTTGAGCGCGTTCAGCAGCCAGGTGCGCGCGGAGGTGGCGTTGGTGACCGTCTCGATGGTGGTGAAGGTCTTGGACGCGATGATGAACAGCGTCTCGGCCGGGTCCAGGTCCCGGGTGGCCTCGTGCAGGTCGGCGCCGTCCACGTTGGACACGAAGCGGACGGTGAGGTCGCGGTCGGTGAAGGCGCGCAGCGCCTCGTACGCCATCGCCGGGCCGAGGTCGGAGCCGCCGATGCCGACGTTGACGACGGTGCGGATGCGCTTGCCGGTGTGGCCCGTCCACTCGCCGGAGCGGACCCGGCCGGCGAAGTCGGCCATCCTGTCGAGCACGGCGTGCACGGCCGGGACGACGTTCTCGCCGTCGACCTCGATCACCGCGTCCCGGGCGGCCCGGAGGGCGGTGTGCAGCACCGCACGGTTCTCGGTGGTGTTGATCCTCTCGCCGCGGAACATGGCGTCGCGCAGCCCGAACACGTCGGTGGCGACGGCGAGTTCCCGCAGCAGCCGCAGGGTGTCGTCGGTGACCAGGTGCTTGGAGTA
Source organism: Streptomyces sp. NPDC000348 (assembly GCF_042898795.1). Lineage (NCBI taxonomy): Bacteria > Bacillati > Actinomycetota > Actinomycetes > Kitasatosporales > Streptomycetaceae > Streptomyces > Streptomyces sp. NPDC000348. The sequence goes on along the minus strand of NZ_JBIAZD010000005.1, from coordinate 268,752 downwards.
GTCGACGTACAGGTCACCGACCCGGAGGGTGTAGCCGGTGCCGCGGCCGGGGTCGGCGGCGAACAGCTCGCGCAGCCGCACCTCGCCCAGCTCCTCACGGTGCTTGGCCAGTGCGGTCCACTCGGGCGTCTGGTTGAGCCTGGTACGACCGTCTGCGTTCATCTCGGACTTCAGCCTTCTTCCTTGGGTGTCCCCGCTGTGCCCCAACCTAATTGATCAGCGGTGAACAGGACGGGAGAAGAAGACTGAGGGAATCCGAAGCGGACCGGTCTAGATCTCGCCCCGGAGTTTGGCGAGCGCCTCGGCGAGGATCGCCTCGCCGTCCGCGTCGCTGCGCCGCTCCCGCACATAGGCGAGGTGCGTCTTGTAGGGCTCGGTGCGCGGCGGGTCCGGCGGGTTGTCGCGGTCCTGCCCGGCCGGGAATCCGCAGCGGGGGCAGTCCCAGGTGTCGGGCACCTGCGCGTCGCTCGCGAAGCTCGGCTGCGTCTCGTGCCCGTTGGAGCACCAGAAGGAGATGCGCAGCCGGGGCGCGGACTCACCGCGCTCGGCCTCGCCCATCGGGCCCGCCCCGACCCGGCTTCCCCGGATCGCGTTGCCACTTGCCACGGTCGTAACTCCCTGCGTGATGGTGCCGCAAAGCGAGTCGGCGTTCCGCTTCGCTGCGAGCGCCTCAGTCTACGTAAGGCCCAACGCACGTCCAGTGTGGGGAGTTACCGCCCCCGTATCCAGACGTAGGCCCCATGATAGGCCGCGCTCAGCTGCGCGTACCGAACATGGGGCCTTACGTGCGGAATGCTTGGGAAATGGGTGCGTGACACGCCCTCGGATCAGTTGTTCATCTTCATGGTGATGCCGAGCACGACGATGCACGCGAACCAGAGCAGCCCGACCACGAGGGTGATCCGGTCGAGGTTGCGCTCGGCGACCGAGGAGCCGCCGACGGAGGACTGCATGCCGCCACCGAACATGTCGGAGAGGCCGCCGCCCTTTCCCTTGTGCATCAGCACCAGCAGCATCAGCAGCAGGCTGAAGACGATCAGGGCGATGGAGAACCCCAGAACCACGGCTGGACCAACTTCCTCGGATGCGGATGGACGACGCGGGGCCCAGTACAGGACTGGACCCCGCAAGGGTACGACGGATCGGTCCTACGGCCTACTCACTGGTCGCGGAAGCGGACGATCTTGACGAACTCGTCGGCGTCCAGCGAGGCGCCGCCGACCAGGGCGCCGTCGATGTCGGCCTGCGCCATGATCTCGGCGACGTTGCCGGACTTGACCGAGCCGCCGTACTGGATGCGGACCTTGTCGGCCAGCTCCTGCGTGTACAGCTCGGCGAGCTTGCCGCGGATGGCGGCGCAGACCTCCTGGGCGTCCTCGGCGCCGCAGACCTTGCCGGTGCCGATGGCCCACACCGGCTCGTAGGCGATCACGACCGTCTCGGCCTGCTCGGCCGGGAGGTCCTTCAGACCGCCCTCGACCTGGGCGAGGGTGTGGGCGACGTGGTTGCCCGCCTCGCGGACCTCCAGCTCCTCACCGACGCAGAGGATGGGGGTGATGCCGTGCTTGTAGGCGGCCTTCACCTTGGCGTTCACGATCTCGTCGGTCTCGGCGTGGTACTGACGCCGCTCCGAGTGCCCGACGGCGACGTAGGTGCACTTCAGCTTGGCCAGCATCGGGCCGGAGATCTCGCCGGTGTAGGCGCCGCCGTCGTGCGCCGAGATGTCCTGGGCGCCGTACGTGATCTTCAGCTTGTCGCCGTCGACCAGGGTCTGCACGGAGCGCAGGTCGGTGAAGGGCGGCAGGACGGCGACGTCGACGGCCTCGTAGTCCTTGTCGGCGAGGGCGAAGGCGAGCTTCTGGACGTGGGCGATGGCCTCGAGGTGGTTGAGGTTCATCTTCCAGTTGCCCGCCATCAGCGGCGTGCGGGTGGTCATTGAGGTCAGTCCTCCAGTGCGGCGAGACCGGGGAGCGTCTTGCCCTCGAGGTATTCGAGGGAGGCGCCGCCGCCGGTCGAGATGTGGCCGAATGCCTGCTCGTCGAAGCCCAGGATGCGGACGGCCGCGGCGGAGTCGCCGCCGCCGACCACGGTGAAGCCCGGGGAGTCGAGGAGGGCCTGGGCGACCGCCTTGGTGCCCTCGGCGTAATCGGGGTGCTCGAAGACGCCCATGGGGCCGTTCCAGAAGACGGTGGCGGCGTCGGCGAGCTTCGAGGCGTACAGCTTGCGGGTCTCCGGACCGATGTCCAGGCCCATCTGGTCGGCCGGGACGGCGTCCGCGGCGACGGTGGCGGGGTCGGCCGGCGCCTTGGTCCTCATGTCGGGGAACTCCGCGGCGACCAGCGTGTCGACGGGCACCAGCAGCTCGACGCCGTTCTTCTCGGCGCGCTCCAGGTACTCCCGGACGGCCGGGAGCTGGTCCTCCTGCAGGAGGGACGTGCCGACCTCGTGGCCCTGGGCCTTGAGGAAGGTGTACGCCATGCCGCCGCCGATGAGGATGCGGTCGGCCCTGCCGAGCAGCTCGTCGATCACGGCGAGCTTGTCGGAGACCTTGGCGCCGCCGAGGGCGACGACGTAGGGCCGCTGCACGTCGTCGGTGAGCTTCCGCAGGACGCCGACCTCGGTGGCGATGAGGTATCCGGCGTAGTGCGGCAGTCGCGCCGGGAGGTCGAAGACCGAGGCGTGCTTGCGGTGCACCGCGCCGAAGCCGTCGCCCACGTACACGTCGGCGAGGGCGGCGAGCCGGTCCGCGAACTCGCCGCGCTCGGCGTCGTCCTTGGCCGTCTCACCGGCGTTGAAGCGCAGGTTCTCGATGACCGCGACCTGTCCGTCGGCGAGGCCGGCGACGGTGGCGCCGGCGGACTCGCCGACGGTGTCGGTCGCGAAGGCGACGTCGGCGCCGAGGAGTTCGCCGAGGCGCGCGGCGGCCGGGGCGAGCGAGAAGGCGGGGTCCGGGGCGCCCTTGGGACGGCCCAGGTGGGAGGCGACGACCACGCGGGCGCCCGCCTCGGCGAGGGCCTTGACGGTGGGCAGCACGGCGCGGATACGGCCGTCGTCGGTGATGGTGGTGCCGTCCAGCGGCACGTTGAGGTCGGCGCGGACGAAGACCCGCTTGCCCGCGACGCCTTCGGAGAGGAGTTCGTCGATCGTCTTCATAAGGGCTCCCTGGCTTGAGCTCGTGTTCGCTCGTGATCGCTCGTGATCGAAAGAGGGCGGCTGTTCCGATACGTGCGTCAGGGCTCGGACAGCGCGTTGCCGCACCGGCCGAGCCCTGCGCTCATATCAGGCTGCCCGCTCCGCGATCAGAGCTGGTTGCCCACGAAGACCGTCAGGTCGACGAGGCGGTTGCTGTAGCCCCACTCGTTGTCGTACCAGCCGATGACCTTCACGCTCTTGCCGTCCTGGACCATGGTCAGGGACGAGTCGAAGGTGCAGGACGCCGGGGCGTTGACGATGTCGGAGGAGACGATCGCGTCCTCGGTGTACTCGAGGTAGCCCTTGAGCTCGCCCTCGGCGGCCTTCTGGAAGGCGGCGTTGACCTCTTCCTTGGTGACCTCGCGGGAGAGCTCGACGACCAGGTCGGTGACCGAGCCGGTCGGGACCGGGACGCGCATGGCCATGCCGTCCAGCTTGCCCTTGAGCTGCGGGAGCACCAGGGCGGTGGCCTTGGCGGCACCGGTGGTGGTCGGGATGATGTTCTCGGCGGCGGCACGCGCGCGGCGCAGGTCCTTGTGCGGGAAGTCCAGGATGCGCTGGTCGTTCGTGTACGCGTGCACCGTCGTCATCAGGCCCTTGACGATGCCGAAGTTCTCGTCGAGGACCTTCGCCATCGGCGCCACGCAGTTGGTGGTGCAGGAGGCGTTGGAGATGACGTGGTGGTTGGCCGCGTCGTACTGCTCGTGGTTGACGCCCATGACGAGGGTGATGTCCTCGTTCTTCGCCGGGGCGGAGATGATGACCTTCTTGGCGCCGCCGGCGATGTGCTTCTCGGCGTCTTCCTTCTTGGTGAAGATGCCGGTCGACTCGATGACGATGTCGACGCCCAGCTCGCCCCACGGGATGTCGGCGGGGTTGCGCTCGGAGAGCACCTTGATCGTCTTGCCGTCGACGGTGATCGTGTCGGCGGTGTGCGAGACCTCCTGCTTGAGGCGGCCCAGGATGGTGTCGTACTTCAGCAGGTGCGCAGTGGTCGCCGTGTCACCCAGGTCGTTGACGGCCACGATCTCGATGTCGGCGCCCTGCTCCAGCAACGCGCGGAAGTAGTTGCGACCGATGCGGCCAAACCCGTTGATGCCTACGCGGATCGTCACGAACCGATCTCCTCGTTGGTACGCCGGCTCTTGTCGCCGGCGAGCTGTATTTGGGATGTCCCCGACCACTGTCGACCCTACCTCTCCGGGGCCCCGGCCGTGACATCGAGTTGTCCCAGTACCCGGCGAGGCGGTCCGTACCCGTCGGTAGGGTGCGGACCGCCCGGGCCCGGCGGTCCGTCGTCACTCGTTTCGGCCACGGACCGTCCGCGCGCGCCGGCGCGTGGTGTCACCCGTCCAGGGCGGCCAGCGCCTTCCTCAGCAGCGCGGTCCGGTCGGCCGCGGAGGTGAGGTGCTCCAGGCCGAAGCCCAGCAGCACGGTGTCGCCGGTGGTGACCGCCCCGTAGGTCCGGAACAGCGCTCCGGTGCGCGTCCAGTCCTTCAGGACGGCCGGGCTGCCCGCGGGCGGTCCGGACACCCTCCAGGCGCCGAGCGAGCTCTCGAAGCCCTCGGTGCCGGCCGCGGCGGTGCCGGTCACGAGGGAGGCCTCGTCGGCCAGGACGCCGTGGCCGCCGCTGCCCGGGTCGGTGACGTAGGCGAGGGAGACCTCGACCGTCTTCCCGGCGTAGGCGCTCAGGTCGAACTCCACCTGCCGCCAGCCGCCGGAGGCGCCGGTGAGGCTGTTCCAGGAGCCGGTGGTGCCGGTCGCGGCGCAGCCGTCGTCGCCCGGGGTCAGGTAGTGCTCCAGCCAGGGGTGCTCGCCCAGGTAGAACCCGGCCGCGCACTCGGCCGGCACGGTGGTGCGGGTCGCGCCGCCGGCCTCGGGCAGGGTCGTCCAGTCGTCGGCGCCGGTGGTGTGCGCCTCGACGACGACGTGGTCGTAGCCCGGCTCGGTGTCCCACAGCAGCTGGGTGCGCAGGGTGGGCCGGTCGGCCGCGGCGGTGCCGGTGAGGTCGACGGTGCGGGTGAGGCGCTTGTAGCCGTCGTCGGTGTGCACGGCGGCGGCCATGTACGAGCCGGCGTAGGGCCCGTACGGGTTGACCGTGCCGGGGAACTCCCCGGCGCCGGCGCTCGCGAACTGCGGGTACCGGTCGGCGGGCAGCTCGTCGGAGGTGACGCCGTAGGTGCCGGCCTCGTCCAGCGGATTGCCGGGCGCGTCGCCGAGCGGGCCGGTGAAGCCGCCCAGGCCGCCGGAGCCGGTGAACGCCGTGGCCCCCGGGGTGGAGGTGCGGGAGTGGGCGCCCAGGTAGTACTGGCCGAAGTCGTCGGAGAACGTGCCGCCGCCGAGGTCGACGCCGCCGCCGGCCTGCTCGCCCGCCTCGATCAGCCGGCCCCCCTCGTTGAGGAAGGCCCGCAGCTGGAGCTGGGTGGCGATGCCCGGGGCGCCGGCGCCGGTGTGGTGCACGACCGTGTCGAAGTGGCTCAGCACGCCGAGCGCGTCCGGGGCCCCCCGCTCTGCGACGTCCCAGACCACCGCGCGGCGGCCGTTGGCCTTCAGCGCGTCGACGTACTTCTGGGCCTGCGTGCTCTTCGCGCCCTCCTCGGCGACGACGAGGACGTCCGCGCGGGGCCGTTCGGCGACGGTGTAGGTGAAGTGCTCGCTGGAGACGTTCCGGCCCCCGCGGGCCTCGCCGGTGAACCACACCTCGACCTTGTCGCCCGGGTCCGCGTGCCTCACCTCGGCCCGGTACTCGTCGAAGTAGAGGTTGTCCTCACCGCCGTACCGCTCGCCGCCCTTCCACCGTCCGAGGTCCGCGTCGTGCGTACGGCCGCCGTTGACCCGGTACTTGAGCTCCTTGTCGCGCACGGCCCTGCGGACGACGACGGAGACCTCCTGGCCGGCGCCGCGCGCGTACGACGTGTCGAAGGCCGCCGGGGTGAAGTCCGCGGCCTCCAGGCCGACCGGGGAGGACGGCCGGTCGGGGTGGGCGGCGGACTCGGCGACGGACAGCGCGAACGGGATGTTCTTCGCGAACTCCTGCTGGATCAGTTTCTCGTCGTCGGGGAAGTGGAAGCCCGACCGGCAGTCGCCGGCGTTCCACTCGTCGTCGGGGTCGGCCTCGGAGACGGTCTGGCAGGTCGACATCTCGGGGGTGAACATCGCCATGCCGTTGACGTTGGCCGCGTGACCGTCGGCCTCGCCGTTGGTGGTGTACAGCTCGGAGGAGAGCTGCGGGTGGTAGCCGGGGATCGCCGAGTTCCCGGGCGTGCCGGCGAGGGCCTCGTAGAGGACGTCGTCGGGGGTCGGCGTGGCCACCTGCCAGCCGACCCCGTAGAGGAGGAGCTCGGCCGCGGAGTGGTAGTTGATGCCGTAGGTGAAGCCGATGCGCTTCTCGAAGGCGTCGACGGCCTTGGTCTCGGGCTCGGAGCCCGGGCTCGCGCCGCGGTAGGTCTGGCTGGTGGGGTTGGGGGACGAGCCCTCGTCGTCGTAGCCCCACTTGTAGGGGAAGTTGCGGTTGAGGTCCACGCCGTCGCCGGTGCCGATGACGCCGTCGCCGTTGACGTCCCGCAGGTTCTTGCGCCAGAGGCGGTTGTCGTCGTCGGCGAAGGTGTAGTCGTAGCCGTCGGGGTTGGCGGAGAGGACGAACCACAGTTCCGTGGTGTCCACGATCTTCTTGATCCGCTTGTCCGTGCGGTACGAGTCCAGGTAGTGGTGCATCAGCCGCCGGGTCATCTCCGGCGTGATCCACTCGCGCGCGTGCTGGTTCGACAGGTAGAGGACGGCCGGCTTCGACCCGTCCTTCGTCTTCCTGGCCTTCCTGGTGACCTTCAGGGCGAGGATGTCCTGGCCCCTGACCGTCTTTCCGATGGAGACGACCTTGGTGAGGCCGGGGTTCTCCCGCGCGGTGCGCAGGATCTCCTCCCGCAGGCCGCCCGCGCCGCTGTACGGACGGAACACGCCCTCGGCGGCGTCCTCGACGCGGGTCTCCGCGCGGGCGGAGAGCGCGTGCTCGGCGAGGTCGACGCCCTGTTCCTCCAGCTTCTCGGCCTGTCCCTCGGTGAGGTAGACCTCCACGGTGGCCGTGCCCTTGTCGGGCACCCGCTCACCGAGTTCGTGACCGTCCTGCCCCGCCGCGAGGAGCAGGGACACCTGCGCCTTGGTGACGTCGGCGCGGAAGACCTTGACCTCGTCGGTGTCGGAGGCCGCGGGGTTTCCGGGTTGTGCCTGGGCGATGGGCGCTAAGCCCGCTCCGCCGATCAGGAGCGTGCCGACAGCGAGGATCGATCTCGCTCTGTGTCTCATGAGGCCCCCTGGAAGTGGTCCGCCACGGCGGCGAACAGATGCCAGGCTCATGACACATGATGATCGAGTCAAGGGTGCCGCCACGACACACGGGAACCGGCGCCGGTCACCCGAGTGGGCGCCGGCGCCGGTCTCCTGACCTGCCGTCAGACCATGAGCTTGTCGTCCAGCTCCTCGCCGATGTTGGCCTCCGTGCCCGGGATGCCCAGGTCGGAGGCGCGCTTGTCGGCCATCGCCAGCAGCCGGCGGATACGGCCGGCCACGGCGTCCTTGGTGAGCGGCGGGTCGGCGAGCGCGCCCAGCTCCTCCAGGGAGGCCTGCTTGTGCTCCATGCGCAGCCGGCCGGCCGCGGCGAGGTGCTCGGGGACGTCGTCGGCGAGGATCTCCAGGGCGCGCTGGACGCGGGCGCCGGCGGCGACGGCCGCGCGGGCGGAGCGGCGGAGGTTGGCGTCGTCGAAGTTGGCCAGCCGGTTCGCCGTGGCCCGGACCTCGCGGCGCATCCGGCGCTCCTCCCAGGCCAGCACCGACTCGTGCGCGCCGAGCCGGGTGAGCAGCGCGCCGATCGCGTCGCCGTCGCGGACCACGACCCGGTCCACTCCGCGCACCTCGCGCGCCTTGGCGGCGATCGACAGCCGGCGGGCGGCGCCGACCAGGGCGAGCGCGGCCTCGGGGCCGGGGCAGGTCACCTCCAGGGAGGAGGAGCGGCCGGGCTCGGTGAGGGAGCCGTGGGCCAGGAAGGCACCGCGCCAGGCCGCCTCGGCGTCACAGGTGGCCCCGGAGACCACCTGCGGGGGCAGGCCGCGGATCGGACGGCCGCGGCCGTCCACCAGGCCGGTCTGGCGGGCCAGCTGGTCGCCGCCCGCGACCACCCGGACGACGTAGCGCGAGCCGCGGCGGAGTCCGCCCGGGGCCATCACGATCAGTTCGGAGCTGTGGCCGAAGATCTCCAGGATGTCCCGCTTGAGGCGGCGGGCCGCCATCGCCGTGTCCAGCTCCGCCTCGATCACGATGCGCCCGCTCACCAGGTGGAGGCCGCCGGCGAACCGCAGGATGGCGGAGACCTCCGCCTTTCTGCAGCAGGTCCGGGTGACGGGGAGCCGGGAGATCTCGTCCTTCACCGCTGCCGTCATCGCCATGGGCCGATCCTTCCATGCATCCGAAAAATACGGTCGTACGCGGCGGCCAACAGCTCCGGGTCGTGCCGGGGGCTTCCGTCGGGCCTGGCCACCGGGGCCAGCTCGACCGCGGCGCCGAACCGCTCGGCGGCATCCGTCAGCGAGTCGCGGTCGGGCACGGCGGCCTCGTCGGCCAGCACCACGTCCAGGGCGAGTTTAGGGGCGTGTCGTCCCAAAACCTCCAAATGACGCTGCGGGGAGAAGCCCTCGGTTTCTCCTGGCTGCGGGGCGAGGTTAAGCGAGAGTACCCGGCGCGCCTTGGTCTCGATGAGGGCGTCCAGCAGTTCCGGTACCAACAGGTGCGGGATGACCGAGGAGAACCAGGAGCCGGGGCCGAGCACCACCCAGTCGGCGTCGAGGACCGCCGCGACCGCCTCGGGGACGGCGGGCGGGTCGTTCGGCACGAGGTGCACGGACTGCACCTCGCCCGGGGTGAGCGCGACGGTGGCCTGGCCGCGGACGGTGCCGATCTCGTCGGGCCGCTCGGGATCGTGGCCCCTGACCAGGGCCTGGAGCTCCAGCGGCACGGCGGACATGGGCAGCACCCGCCCGTGCGCGCCGAGCAGCCGGCCCACCAGGTCCAGCGCCTGGACGTGGTCGCCGAGCTGCTCCCACAGGGCGACGATCAGCAGATTGCCGACCGCGTGCTCGTGCAGATCGCCCTGGGACTGGAAGCGGTGCTGGATGACGCGGGCCCAGGTCTGGCCCCAGTCGTCGTCGCCGCACAGCGCGGCCAGGGCCTTGCGCAGGTCACCGGGGGGCAGCACGCCCAGTTCGTCGCGCAGGCGCCCGCTGGAGCCGCCGTCGTCGGCCACCGTGACGACGGCGGTGAGGTCGCCGGTGATCCGGCGCAGCGCGGCGAGCGAGGCGGACAGGCCCATGCCGCCGCCGAGGGCGACGACCTTGGGCTGGGCGCCCCGGCGGCGCGGCCTCGCGCCACGGGTCTCGGCCGGCCGGCTCACGCGTCCCTCGGGGACCGCTCTGCGCAGCCGGCTCAGCCGCGGAGTACGTGGTGTCATTCCCGTCCCATGTCCCGGTGGACCACCACCGTCTCCACGCCCTCGGCGGCGAGCCGGGCGGCGAGCTTCTCCGACATGGCGACCGACCGGTGCTTGCCCCCGGTGCAGCCGACGGCGATGGTCACATAGCGCTTGCCCTCACGACGGTAGCCCGCGGCGACCAGCCGCAGCAGCTCGGCGTACCGGTCGAGGAACTCCTTGGCGCCGGGCTGGTTGAAGACGTACGACGCCACCTCCTCGTTGAGGCCGGTGTACGGGCGCAGTTCGGGGACCCAGTGCGGGTTGGGCAGGAACCGCATGTCCACGACCAGGTCGGCGTCGACCGGGAGGCCGTACTTGAAGCCGAAGGACATGACGGTGGCCCGCAGCTCGGGCTCCTCCTCGCCGGCGAACTGGGCGTCCATCTTGGCGCGCAGCTCGTGCACGTTGAGGCTGGAGGTGTCGATCACCAGGTCGGCGTCGCCGCGCAGCTCGCGCAGCAGCTCCCGCTCGGCGGCGATGCCGTCGACGATGCGGCCGTCGCCCTGGAGGGGGTGCGGGCGGCGCACCGACTCGAAGCGGCGCACCAGGGCGTCGTCGGAGGACTCCAGGAAGACGGTCCGCCGGGTGACGCCCCGCGCGTCGAGGTCGGCGAGGGACTCGCGGAGGTTGTCGAAGAAGCGCCGGCCGCGGACGTCGACGACGACCGCGATCCGCGCCACGTTGCCCTGCGAGCGCGCGCCGAGCTCCACCATGGTGGGGATCAGCGCGGGCGGCAGGTTGTCCACGACGAACCAGCCGAGGTCCTCCAGACACTTCGCGGCCGTCGAACGGCCGGCCCCGGACATGCCGGAGATGATCACCAGCTCGGGGATGGCCGCCTCGGGCACCCCGGCCTTTTCCTTGCCCGTACTCACCTGTGCTCCGTCGTCCTGGCGGGCGGCGGTCCGGCCGGTGCCGTCCCCGCCTGTCTCCTGCTGGGTCCGGTCCCGCTCCGGCGCCGGTCCCGTCTCGTGCTCGGTCATCGCTCCTGCCCCCGTCGTTCGTCCGGGGCGCCCGTGGACACGGGCTCCCCGGGAGAACCCGTCGCCTGCCCGGGTTCTCCCGTGTCATCCATGATCTCGCCCGTCGCCGTGTTCACGGCGGGGGCGGCGGGTGCCGCCCGGGCGAGGGCCGCGACGATCGTCTCGGCCGTCTTGCGGCCTATGCCCGGGACCTCGCAGATCTGGTCGATCGTCGCCGAGCGCAGCCTCTTCACCGAACCGAAGTGCTTGATCAGTGCCTGCTTGCGCGTCTCGCCGAGACCGGGGACCTCGTCCAGCGGGCCGGCACGGAAGCGTTTGGCGCGCTTGACGCGCTGGTAGGTGATCGCGAACCGGTGGGCCTCGTCGCGGACCCGCTGGAGCAGGTAGAGGCCCTCGCTGGTGCGCGGCAGCACCACCGGGTCGGTTTCGCCCGGCAGCCAGACCTCCTCCAGCCGCTTGGCGAGGCCGCACACGGCGATGTCGTCGATGCCCAGCTCGTCCAGCGCCCGCCGGGCCGCCGCGACCTGCGGCGCGCCGCCGTCGACGACGACGAGCTGCGGCGGGTAGGCGAAGCGCCTGGGGCGGCCGTCGTCCTCCGTGAGGGTGCGCGCGGGCGGCTCGGCGAGGCCTGCGGAGGGGGCCTCGGCGCCGGGCTCCTCGCCGTCGGTCCACTCCCCCGTCCGCTCCTTCTCCGCGAGGTAGCGCCTGAAGCGCCGGGTGATCACCTCGTGCATCGAGCGGACGTCGTCCTGCCCGGCGAAGCTTTTGATCTGGAAGCGGCGGTACTCGCTCTTGCGGGCCAGTCCGTCCTCGAAGACGACCATGGAGGCCACCACGTCGTCGCCCTGGAGGTGCGAGATGTCGTAGCACTCGATCCTGAGCGGGGCGCTGTCCAGCTCCAGGGCGTCGGCGATCTCCTCCAGCGCGCGCGAGCGCGTGGTCAGGTCGGAGGCGCGCTTGGTCTTGTGCAGTACGAGCGACTGCCGGGCGTTGCGCTCCACGGTCTCCATCAGGGCCTTCTTGTCCCCGCGCTGCGGGACCCGCAGGGAGACACCGGAGCCGCGCCGCCCGGTCAGCCACTGCTGGACCGGCTCCACCGGGTCGGGCAGGGCGGGGACCAGGACCTCCCGGGGGACCGCGTCGCCGGTCTCCTCGCCGTAGAGCTGCTGCAGCGCGTGCTCGACGAGGGCGCCGGTGGTGACGTCCTCGACCTTGTCGGTGACCCAGCCGCGCTGGCCGCGCACGCGTCCGCCGCGGACGTGGAAGATCTGGACGGCCGCCTCCAGCTCGTCCTCGGCGACCGCGATCAGGTCGGCGTCGGTCGCGTCGGCGAGCACGACCGCGCTCTTCTCCATGGCCTTCTTCAGGGCCCCGATGTCGTCGCGCAGGCGGGCGGCCCGCTCGTACTCCATCTCCTCGGCCGCCTCCGCCATCTGCCGCTCCAGGCGGCGGAGGTGGGCGCCCGTACGGCCGGCCATGAAGTCGGAGAACTCCTCGGCCAGTCCGCGGTGGTCCTCGGCGGAGATGCGGTCCACACACGGAGCCGAGCACTTGCCGATGTAGCCGAGCAGACAGGGGCGGCCGGTGCGGGCGGCGTTCTTGAACACCCCGGCCGAGCAGGTGCGCACCGGGAAGACGCGCAGCAGCAGGTCCACGGTGTCCCGGATCGCCCACGCGTGCGTGTACGGGCCGAAGTAACGCACGCCCTTCTTCTTGTGACCGCGCATCACCTGGACGCGCGGGAACTCCTCGTTCATCGTCACCGCGAGGTACGGATAGCTCTTGTCGTCGCGGTACTTGACGTTGAACCGGGGGTCGTACTCCTTGATCCAGGAGTACTCCAGCTGGAGCGCCTCGACCTCCGTGGACACCACCGTCCACTCCACGGACGCGGCCGTGGTGACCATGGAGCGGGTGCGCGGGTGCAGCCCGGCCAGGTCCTGGAAGTAGTTCGCCAGGCGCTGGCGCAGGCTCTTCGCCTTTCCGACGTAGATCACCCGGTGGTGCTCGTCGCGGAACCGGTAGACCCCCGGCGAGTCGGGGATCTCACCCGGTTTGGGGCGGTAGCTGGAGGGGTCGGCCATGTCTCACACCCTACTGGCGGGGACCGACACCGCGGCGGGCCCGTGGACGCGGGCGGCCCGGCCGGGTCCGGATGGGTTACGGCGTGCGCGAAGCGGGAAGGTGGGGGGTCCGTCCCTCGGGCGAGCGGCGGACGGTCACGAGTCGGAGGGCTGGTCGGATGCGACGGACGCGGATCGAGAAACCACGACGGCAGGCCCGGACCCGCCGGTACGCCGACGAGACGTCCGGCCTCGTCGACCCCCTCGACCCGCGCGATCCCGACGTCGTGCGCGCGAAGCGCCTGCGGACGCGGGTGGAGGGCCGGGGCGGGACCGGCGCGTCGTAGGGCCGGTGCGGGCCGCCGTGGGGCGTGAGGTGTTGTCGGGACTTGGCCGACACGCTTCAATGCGGGGGAACTCCGGGCCCTGGACGACGGCGTACGGATGTGAAGGCTCCGCCCCGTCGGCGGGGACGGCTCCGGGGTGCCCGCGCGACGGTCCGACCAGCCGTCGCGGACTTCACAGAAAGGCCCCTGCATGCCGCACGCCACACCGCACGCGGACGTCGTCACCGCGGAACTGGACTCGGCCCTGCGCGGCGGCCCCTTCCACGTCGCCCTGCGCGCGGCGATCGCCGCGCGGGGGCTGCCGTTGCAGCGGGTGCAGCACCACCTGTCGCGGCACGGCGTGAAGGTCGGCGTCACCAGTCTGAGTTACTGGCAGCAGGGGGCCCGCCGCCCGCAACGCCCGGAGTCGCTGCGCGCCGTACGGGCGCTGGAGGAGATCCTGCAGTTGCCGAAGGAGTCGCTGATCCGGCTGCTCGCCGAGCCGGACGCGCACGTGGCGGACCGGTGCTCCCCCGGGCGGTCCCACCGGTCCCTGGTCGAGGCCTCGGGCGTGCGGGAGCGGCTGCTGGCCGAATTCGGCGCCCCGCGCGACGGCGGGCTGCACACCCTGGGGCACCACGAACGGATACGGATAGGGGCGCGCCGCGAACTGGCGGAGCGCGAGTCGCACCACATCGTGCGCGCCCACCGGGACGGCGTCGACCGCTACGTGGCCGTCCACCACGGCGACCCCGGTGCCGCGCCGGAGCGGATGACCGTGCGCGCGTTGGAGAACTGCCGCACCGGGCGCGTGCGCTGGCACCACGGCACCGGGGTGCTCGCGGCCGAGCTGCTCTTCGACACCCGGCTGCGGGCCGGTGACACCTTCCTCTTCCGCTACGCCGTCGAGGACGGCACGGCGGGCGTCTCGCGCGAGTACGTGCGCGGGGCGGAGTCACCCGGCGGCCAGTACGCGCTCCAGGTGTGCTTCGACTCCGGGGTCCTCCCGGTGGGCTGCCACCGGTTCACCCAGCACTCGGCGGCGGCACCGCGCGGCGGCCGTCAGGAGCTGGCGCTCAGCGGCCGGCACCGCTCGGTGCACCTGGTGGAACCGCGCGTGCGGCCGGGTTATGTGGGGATCGCCTGGGACTGGGAGTGACCGCGGTCACTCCTGCGGCGTGGCGATCACGGTGCCGTTCTTCACCTCGACGACCAGCGCCTTCAGGGGGGCCACGGCCGGCTCGCGCAGCACCTTGCCGGTGGTGGCGTCGAACTCGCTGCCGTGGCAGGGGCAGATCAGCTTCGTGCCCTCGAGCTTGTTGATGGGGCATCCCGCGTGGGTGCAGACGGTGTCGTACGCCTTGAGGGTGCCGTCCTCGCTCCGGCTGACCACGACGTTGTGGTCCCGGTAGAGCTTCGCGCCGTCCTCGGCGACCTCGCTCTCGGGGCCCAGCTCGACGGGGCCGGTCAGCCGCACGGGGTCCTTCTCGGTGCGTCCGCACGCGGTGAGACCCAGTCCGGCGACGGGGGTGAGGGCCGCGCCCCGCAGGACGGTACGGCGGCTCGCGGCGGGTCGGCGGGTGGGCATGAGGGCTCCACGGGTGGGACGGCGGTGCGTGGGCGGACACCGGGGACGATACCGGGGGTGACGGTCCCGGCTGTGGGCGGGTGCGGGGCGGGGTGCCGGGCGGGGGCTGCCGCGGGGGTGTCGAGCAGCGTCCGCAAGCGTTTACGCACGCCCGGCGGATGGGATACGGTCCCCACCCGAGAGGTGACACGTGGTGCACGGCTGTGCGGAGTCGGCGGGCGCGGAACGGGCCGTCGTCGGTCCGCTGTCCCTCGGTTCGCGTCCCACCGCGCCGGTGACCGCCGGCAACGCCGTGCCGATCGGGGCGCCGCGGGCGCCCGGGCCGTCCGGGCCCGGGGACATCGCGCGGTGTTCCCTCGACGACTCCGCGCGGGCGGATCCGCGCACGCCCCGCCCCACGGCGATCACGCGGCCCGGCGGGGACACCGGCGCCCGGGCCGGGCGCGTCCTCCGGACCGTCCCGCCGGACCGGACCGTCCCGCGCGGACCGGACACCTGCCGCGCGCCTTCGCGCACCGCATGTCCTGGGGCTGCCCGGACGGACCGGGGCACCCCGCAGACCGAGAAGCCCGATCCTTCGAAGAAGGGAACCCCTCGTGATCGTCGTAGCCGGTGAGGCACTGATCGACCTGGTACCGCGCGGTGCGGGTGCGCTCACGGCGCTGACGCCGGCGCTCGGCGGCGGCCCGTTCAACACGGCGGTGGCGCTGGGCCGCCTCGGCTCCCCCACCGCGTTCTGCTCCCGGGTGTCGCGCGACGCCTTCGGTGCGGCACTGCTGGACCGGCTGCGGGAGACCGGTGTGGACGTGTCGTCGGTGCAGCGCGGGGACGAGCCGACGACACTGGCCGTCGCCACGGTCGGCACGGACGGCTCGGCGGCGTACTCCTTCTACGTGGAGGGAACCGCGGACCGGCTGTTCACGGCCCCCGACACGTTGCCGGCCGGCGCCCGCGCGGTGTCCTTCGGGACCTGCTCCCTCGTGCTGGAGCCGGGCGCGAGCGCGTACGAGGAGCTGATGCGCGCCGCCTCCGCGCGGGGCGTCTTCACCGCGCTGGACCCCAACGTCCGGCCGGGCCTCATCCCCGACCCCGACGCCTACCGGGCCCGGTTCCGGAGCTGGCTGCCGTCGGTGTCGCTGCTGAAGCTGTCCGCGGAGGACGCCGAGTGGCTCGGCGGGTCCCCGAAGGAGTGGCTGGCGGCCGGTCCGGCGGCGGTCGTGGTCACCCGGGGCGGGGACGGTCTGACCGCTTTCACCCGCGACGGCGGCGAGTACGCCGTGCCGGGTGAGCGGGTCGAGGTGGTGGACACGATCGGCGCCGGTGACACGGTGAACGCGGCACTGCTGCACGGACTCGCGGTGCGGGACGCGCTCAGTGACGCGGGGGTGGCCGCGCTGGGCGGCGAGGGCTGGGCGGGCCTGCTCGGGTTCGCGGCGCGCGCGGCGGCGGTCACCTGCTCCCGTGCGGGCGCGGAACCGCCGTACGCCCGTGAACTGGAGCCGGAGGCCGCCTGACGCGCGCACGCGCCGTGCCGTACGGGGGTTCCCGTGCGGCACGGCGCGTGCGGGTGCGGGCCGGTCAGGCCTTGGTCGCCCGCGTCGTCTTCTTCGCGGCGGCCTTGGTGGCCGTCTTCCTGGCGGCCGTACCGTCGACCGCCTTGGTGGCCGTCTTCCTGGTGGTGGCCCCGGCGGCGGCCGTCTTCTTCGCCGCAGCCTTGCGCGGGGCCCGCACCTGCGCGGCGTCGCTGATCCGCTCCGCCCCCAGGATGTCCCGCAGGAACTTGCCGGTGTGGCTGGCCGGAACGCCCGCCACCTGCTCGGGCGTGCCCTCCGCGACGACCAAACCGCCGCCGGAACCGCCCTCGGGGCCCATGTCCACGACCCAGTCGGCGGTCTTGATCACGTCGAGGTTGTGCTCGATGACGATGACCGTGTTGCCCTTGTCGACCAGGCCGGACAGGACCTTCAGCAGCTTGCTGATGTCCTCGAAGTGCAGACCGGTGGTCGGCTCGTCCAGGACGTAGACCGTACGGCCGGTGGAGCGCTTCTGCAGCTCGCTGGCGAGCTTCACCCGCTGGGCCTCGCCGCCGGACAGGGTGGTCGCGGACTGGCCGAGCCGGACGTAGCCGAGACCGACGTCGTTGAGCGTCCTCAGGTGGCGGGCGATGGCCGGGACGGCCTCGAAGAAGTGCATGGCCTCTTCGATCGGCATGTTCAGGACGTCGGCGACGGACTTGCCCTTGTAGTGGACCTCCAGGGTCTCCCGGTTGTAACGGGCGCCGTGGCAGACCTCGCACGGGACGTACACGTCCGGGAGGAAGTTCATCTCGATCTTGATCGTGCCGTCGCCCGCGCAGTTCTCGCAGCGGCCGCCCTTGACGTTGAACGAGAACCGGCCCGGCAGGTAGCCGCGGACCTTCGCCTCGGTGGTCTCGGCGAACAGCTTGCGGACATGGTCGAAGACACCGGTGTACGTCGCCGGGTTGGAGCGCGGGGTGCGGCCGATGGGCGACTGGTCGACGTGGACGACCTTGTCGACGAGATCGTCGCCGTCCACCCGCGTGTGCCGGCCGGGGACGCTGCGGGCGCCGTTCAGCTCGCGGGCGAGGTGGGTGTACAGGATGTCGTTGACCAGAGTGGACTTGCCGGAGCCGGACACGCCGGTGACCGCGGTGAAGACGCCCAGCGGGAAGGACACGTCGATGTCCTGAAGGTTGTTCTCGCGGGCGCCGTGCACCGTGAGCCGGCGCGACGGGTCGTGCGGGCGGCGGACGTCGGGCAGCGGGATGGCCTTCTTGCCGGACAGGTACTGGCCGGTCTGCGACTCGGCGTTGGCGAGCAGCTCCTTGAGGGAGCCGCTGTGCACGACCTTGCCGCCGTGCTCGCCGGCGCCGGGGCCGATGTCGACGATCCAGTCGGCGACCTTGATGGTGTCCTCGTCGTGCTCCACGACGATGAGCGTGTTGCCCATGTCGCGCAGCCGGACCAGGGTCTCGATCAACCGGTGGTTGTCGCGCTGGTGCAGGCCGATGGAGGGCTCGTCGAGGACGTAGAGCACGCCGACGAGTCCGGAGCCGATCTGGGTGGCCAGGCGGATGCGCTGGGCCTCGCCGCCGGAGAGGGTGCCCGCCGCGCGGTTGAGCGAGAGGTAGTCCAGGCCGACGTCGACCAGGAACCGCAGCCGCTCGTTGACCTCCTTGAGCACGCGCTCGGCGATCTTCTTGTCGCGGGCGGTGAGCTTCAGCTCGCCCAGGAAGTCCGCGCAGTCGCTGATGGACATGCCGGAGACCTCGGCGATGGACTTGCCCATGACCGTGACGGCGAGGACGACCGGCTTGAGCCGGGTGCCCTCACAGGCGGGGCAGGGCACCTCGCGCATGTAGCCCTCGAAGCGCTCGCGGCCGGCGTCGCTCTCGGCCTCGCTGTGCCGGCGCTTGACGAAGGGGAGGGCGCCCTCGAAGGCCGTGGTGTACCGGCGCTCGCGGCCGTAGCGGTTGCGGTAGCGGACCTCGACCTGGGTCTTGTGGCCGTGCAGCAGGGCCTTCTTGGCGCGCTGCGGCAGTCCCGCGAACGGGATGTCGGTGCGGAAGCCGAGCGCGTCCGCGAGGGCGCCGATCAGACGGTCGAAGTAGTCCTTGGTGTGGCCGTGCGACCACGGGTGGATGGCGCCCTCGTCGAGGCTCTTGTCCGGGTCGGGGACGATCAGCTCGGGGTCGACCTCCATGCGCGTGCCGATGCCGGTGCACTCGGGGCAGGCGCCGAAGGGCGAGTTGAAGGAGAAGGAGCGCGGCTCCAGCTCCTCGAAGGACAGGTCGTCGTACGGGCAGTACAGGTGCTCGGAGTACATGCGCTCGCGCTCGGGGTCGTCCTCGGGGAGGTCGACGAAGTCGAGCACGACCATGCCGCCGGAGAGGCCGAGGGCGGTCTCGACGGAGTCGGTGAGGCGGCGCTTGGCACCGTCCTTGACCGTGAGGCGGTCGACGACCACCTCGATGGTGTGCTTCTCCTGCTTCTTCAGCGTGGGCGGGCTGGAGAGCTGGATCGTCTCGCCGTCCACCCGCGCGCGGGAGTAGCCCTTGGTCTGGAGGTCGGAGAAGAGGTCGACGAACTCGCCCTTGCGCTCGCGCACCAGCGGCGACAGCACCTGGAAGCGGCTGCCCTCCGGCAGCTCCAGGACCTTGTCGACGATGGCCTGCGGCGACTGGCGCGAGATCGGCCGGGAACACTCGGGGCAGTGCGGCCTGCCGATGCGCGCGAAGAGCAGGCGCAGGTAGTCGTAGACCTCGGTGATGGTGCCCACCGTGGAGCGCGGGTTGCGGGAGGTCGACTTCTGGTCGATGGAGACCGCCGGGGACAGGCCCTCGATGAAGTCGACGTCCGGCTTGTCCATCTGGCCGAGGAACTGCCGGGCGTACGAGGAGAGCGACTCCACGTAGCGCCGCTGCCCCTCGGCGAAGATCGTGTCGAAGGCCAGTGAGGACTTGCCCGACCCCGACAGGCCCGTGAAGACGATGAGCGAGTCGCGCGGGAGATCGAGCGAGACGTTCTTGAGGTTGTGCTCGCGCGCTCCACGGACGATGAGACGGTCGGCCACGCCGGTCCGCACCTTTCTTGAGAGAAGTGACAGGGGCGGGGCCCCCGTCTTTCCCAGACTAGGGGGAGCCACTGACAACGCCGGTTCGGATTCACGGGTTGTCAACAAACCCCGGCTCTCCAGCATGCCCGACGCCGAACACGACCATATAGCACGTGCATTCGATTCAGGGCGCGGCTTCGCCACCTTCACCCGATGGTGTGACAGGGCTAGGGTCAGCACCATGATTGATCACGCTGATGACCTGGCGTCTGTACAAGCAGCGACCGAGCGGCTGCTCACCGCGGTCGCCGCACTGGACAACGCGGCTGTGACCCAGTCGTCACGGCTGCCCGGCTGGACCCGTGGCCACGTCCTGGCCCACCTGGCCCGCAACGCGGACGCTCTGGTGAACGTCTTCGAGGACCGCCCCATGTACGTCTCCGGCGAGGCCCGGGACGCCGACATCGAGCGGGACGCGCCGCGCCCCCTCGACGCGCACCTCGCCGACCTGCGGGAGAGCGGGGAGCGGTTCCGTGCGGCGGGCGCGGTCCCGGCGGACTGGTCGCGCACGGTGGAGCTGCGCAACGGCGTCACGGACCGGGCGGAGCGGGTTCCGTTCCGACGGTGGGTCGAGGTGGAGCTGCACCACGTGGACCTCGGGATCGGCTACGAGCTGGAGGATCTGCCGGCCGGGTTCACGGAACGGGAGATCGCCTTCCTCGCGGCGCGGTTCGCCGGTCACCGGGACGTGCCGCCGACCACCCTGGCCACCGTGGACGGCAGGACCTGGACGACCGGCGGCGGGGCGGACGGCGGCCCGGTCTCGGTCGAGGGGACGGCCGCCGACCTGCTCGGCTGGCTGGCCGGCCGCCGGGACGGCGCCGCCCTGACGGTGAAGGGCGGCGGCCTCCCGTCGCTTCCGCCGCTCTGACGCCTGTCCGGCGCGGGTTCCCGCTATAGGCTGGCGGTCATGACGTACAGCGGTCGGGTGACGGTCGGCGGGCCAGCCGACGTGCACGAACTCAAGGACCTGATGATCACCAAGGTCGCGGTCGGCCCCATGGACAACAACGCCTATCTGCTGCGTTGCCGGGCCACCGACGAGCAGTTGCTGATCGACGCGGCCAACGACGCGGAGACCCTGCTGGGGACGATCGGTGGCGACGGCATCGCGTCCGTCGTCACCACCCACCGGCACGGCGACCACTGGCAGGCGCTCGCCGAGGTCGTCGCGGCCACCGGCGCCCGCACCCACGCGGGCCGGGAGGACGCCGAGGGCATCCCGGTGCCGACCGACGTGCCGCTCGACGACGGCGACGTCGTCCGCGTGGGCCGGGTGGAGCTCACCGCCCGCCATCTGGTCGGGCACACGCCCGGCTCGATCGCCCTCGTGTACGACGACCCCCACGGGCATCCGCATGTGTTCACCGGGGACTGCCTGTTCCCGGGCGGTGTGGGCAACACCCACAAGGACCCGAAGGCGTTCGCCAGTCTGATCCATGACGTCGAGACCAAGATCTTCGATGTCCTCCCGGACGAGACCTGGGTCTACCCCGGGCACGGCAACGACACCACCCTGGGCGCGGAACGCCCGCATCTGCCGGAGTGGCACGCGCGGGGCTGGTGAGCGGCGGAGCCGGCCCTCGCGAGGAGCGCCCGACGGGGCGAACGGGGCTCTACGCCTCGGCCGCTCCCGGACCGGCCAGCGCCGCGATCCGCTCCACCGCGAACACGTACCCCTGCACCCCGCATCCCGCGATGACACCGTCGGCCCGCAGGGAGACGTAGGAGTGGTGCCGGAAGGACTCGCGCCGGTGGATGTTGGAGATGTGGACCTCCATCACGGGCAGGCCGTCGCAGGCGTTGAGGGCGTCCAGGACGGCGACGGAGGTGTGCGAGTAGGCACCGGGGTTGATGACGATCCCGCAGTGGTTCAGCCGGGCCTCGTGGATCCAGTCCACCAACTGGCCCTCGTGGTTGGACTGACGCAGGTCCACCGTGCCGCCCCGCGCGGCCGCCGCCTTGGCGCACATGGCCTCCACGTCGGCGAGCGTGTCGGAGCCGTAGATCTCCGGCTGGCGCTGTCCCAGCAGGTTCAGGTTGGGGCCGTTGAGGATCATGATGGGGGCGTTGGCCAGGTTGCGGGGCACGGTTCCTCCGGTCCGTCGGGGTGGGGCGGTCCTCGCCGGAACCGCTGCTCGGACCCGGTCTATCACGGTGCGGCGCACGGCCGTCGAGCCGTACCCGAGCCCGGACAGCCGTGACGTGGTGCTTCTCGGCGCTGTTCTCCCGGGCCTCCCGAGGACCCGGGTCCTCGGGCGGCCCGGGAACCCCGGGGAGGGACGCGGCCCACGCCGCCGGGCAACGGGCGGCCGCGCGCCGCCGGCCTTCCCGTCAGGGGTTGACCGCCAGCTCCAGATAGGCCGCGAGCAGCACCAGGTGCACGCCTCCCTGCAGCGGTGTGGCCCGCCCGGGGACCACGGTCAGCGCGCCCACCACCATGGTCAGCGCGAGCAGCACCATATGGGTGTTGCCGAGGCCGAGGACGAGCGGACCGGGGAGCCAGAGGGAGGCCAGCGCGACGGCGGGGATGGTCAGACCGATACTGGCCATCGCCGAGCCGAGCGCGAGGTTCATGCTGGTCTGCACCTGGTTGCGGCGCGAGGCGCGCACCGCGGCGATGGTCTCCGGGAGGAGGACCAGCAGGGCGATGATCACACCGACGACGGAGTGGGGCAGCCCGGCGGCCTCCACCCCGGACTCGATCGTGGGCGAGACCCCTTTGGCCAGCCCGACCACGCCGATCAGGGCCAGGCCCAGCAGCCCGAGACTGATCAGGGCGGTGCGCGTGGAGGGCGCCTGGGCGTGCTCCTGCTCGGAGGCGGCCGCCTCGCCCTGTTCGACGATCGGCAGGAAGTAGTCGCGATGCCGGACGGTCTGGGTCGTCACGAACAGGGCGTAGAGGATCAGCGAGGAGACCGCCGCGAACGTGAGCTGGACGGTGGAGAACTCCGGACCCGGCTTGCTCGTGGTGAACGTCGGCAGCACCAGGCTGAGGGTCGCCAGTGTCGCGACCGTGGCGAGGGCCGCGCCGGTGCCCTCCGAATTGAACACCGCCGTGCCGTGGCGCAGTGAGCCCACCAGCAGGCTCAGTCCGAGAATTCCGTTGACGGTGATCATCACGGCCGCGAACACGGTGTCCCTGGCGAGCGTCGCGCTCTTGTCCCCGCCGTCGAGCATCAGGGTGACGATCAGTGCCACCTCGATGACGGTGACGGCGACCGCGAGGACCAGGGAGCCGAAGGGCTCACCGACCCGGTGCGCGACCACCTCGGCATGGTGCACGGCAGCCAGCACGGACCCCGCGAGAACCGCGGTCACCAGCACGATGATCCAGCCGGGCAGTTCGCGTCCCCAGGTCAGGACCAGCAGAACTACGGCGAACACCGGCACCAGGGTCGTCCACTGTGCCGCCAGTGACCTGAGCCGAGCGGTCATGGGGAGATCGTCGCAGACGCGAACGGGCGGCGCACCTCACCGCGGCCCTCCGACCACCGGCCGACCGTGGGGGGCGCGGGGGGTGTCACCGCTGTACGGCTTGCCCCTCCGCTCCGCGATCCTGATCGCCTCGGGGTCGTCATGGTCACGCATGGCCTCCTCGTGCGGGTCGAAGTCGGTCGGCGCCGGCGGGCGGCGCGGGGTGGGAACGGAGAGGACCGGGAGCGGTGGTCGGCGATGTGCTGACCTCCGCTCCCGGTACCGTCGTTCCGATGTCCGACAGGGTCAGACGTCGATGCTGTCCTTCACGGAGCCCTCGCCCCGGCCCGCTGCCGCCTCGGCCGCCGCCTGTTTGCGGGAGGCCCGCAGGCTGGTGATCGTGGTGACGACCAGGACCCCGCAGATCACGCCCAGCGAGACCGGGATGCTGATCTCGGGTACGTGTACCCCGGACTCGTGCAGTGCGTGCAGCACCAGCTTCACACCGATGAAGCCCAGGATGATCGACAGGCCGTAGGACAGGTGGACCAGCTTCTTCAGCAGGCCGCCGATGAGGAAGTACAGCTGCCGGAGGCCCATCAGCGCGAACGCGTTCGCCGTGAACACGATGTACGGGTCCTGCGTCAGGCCGAAGATCGCGGGGATCGAGTCGAGCGCGAACAGGATGTCCGTGGTGCCGATGGCAAGCATGACCACCAGCATCGGGGTCATGACCCGCTTGCCGTTCTGCTCGATCCACAGCTTGGTGCCGTGGTACCGGTCGGCCACGCCGAAGCGGCGCTCAACGGCCTTGAGCAGCTTGTTCTCCTCGTACTCCTCGTCCTCCTCGTCGGCCCGGGCCTCCTGGATGAGCTTCCAGGCGGTCCAGATCAGGAAGGCGCCGAAGAGGTAGAACACCCAGGAGAAGCTGGCGAGGATCGCCGCGCCGGCGGCGATGAAGATCGCGCGCAGCACCAGGGCGATGAGGACACCGACCAGGAGCACCCGCTGCTGGTACTGCGACGGCACCGCGAACTTCGCCATGATCAGGACGAAGACGAAGAGGTTGTCGACGCTGAGCGACTTCTCGGTGATGTAGCCGGCGAAGAACTCGCCTCCGGCCTGTCCCCCGCCCCAGATCAGCAGGCCGAGCCCGAAGATCGCGGCCAGGACGATCCAGACGATGGTCCAGATCCCGGCTTCCTTGATGGATACGTCATGCGGTTTGCGGCCGATGAAGAAGTCGGCGGCGATAAGGGCGCCAAGGCCCACGATCGTCAGGACCCATAGGGTCATGGAAACATCCACTGCGCCTCCGGCAGATACGTCACACGGCAAATGTCAGCGTCGTCGCTGCCGGAGGTCTCTTCCACCCGGGCCTCCGGCGCTCGACTGCGTCCGGACGGTCCTTCGGGCCGACGCCCCGGGATCTGGCCTGATCCGTATTGACGGGGTCGCCGCACAGACAGGGAGTACTCCCCTCCGTGCGGTCAACAGTACCCAATCACCAAGGATTGGTAAAGAGGCGAGTAAAGAAAGACACAAAGCCCCAGGTGGTGAGGCTTTACATGAGCTTGGTCAAGGTGCGGGGACGTCACCTGTCCCCTGAGC
This sequence comes from Streptomyces sp. NPDC000348, assembly GCF_042898795.1. NCBI lineage: Bacteria > Bacillati > Actinomycetota > Actinomycetes > Kitasatosporales > Streptomycetaceae > Streptomyces > Streptomyces sp. NPDC000348. Next base: position 244,423 of record NZ_JBIAZD010000005.1, on the reverse strand, counting down.
GGCGGGCCGCCGCGACCCGGGTGAGCACCTGGTGGAGGACCTGACTGCCCGGCGGCACGAGCGGCGGCTCGTACGTCCAGGCGTGTCCGACCCACGGGTCGGCCAGATGATCGTCGGGCACGGAGGTCAGTCGCAGCAGCGAACGCCACAGCGGGTCGAGGAGCGGGCCGTAGCCCGCGGACTCCTCGCGGTCGGCGACCATCATCAGGTGGACCCCGACGGACGGGCCCTCGTCGGCGAGGTAGCGCAACCGGTTCACGGCCCGGTCGTCGAAGCCGTGCGGGAAGTCGTTGACGATCAGCAGCTGCTGGGAGGTGTCGAAGCCGGGCGGCAGCGCGTCCGGGGCGCCTCCGCGCAGCGCCATCTGCACCAGGTCGACCCGCTGCGTGAGCCTGCCCAGCACCTCCGTCACCCCCGCGGCACCCTGGGCGGGCGGGTCCGCCAGCACACCGGTCCGCGTCAGCGGCGCCAGCGGCTGCGCCCCGGATCCGGCCGGGTCGATGACGTGCACCGTGAACTCGCCCGCCGGGTAGACGGCGAGCAGCCGGGCCGCGTGCGCCACCGCCGTCTCCATGGCGAGGCGCCGCATGTCGTGGGAGTCGGTGAACGTCCCGTCGACCGAGTCGGCCCGCCCGCTGTCGATCCACAGGCCGCGCTCCAGCGGCAGCCGGAGCAGCATCGGGATGCGGATCCGGTCGGCCTCGGGCAGCCGCAGGTCGCCCAGGCGCAGCGCCATGGGTATCTCCATCGGCACCCGGTAGGCGTGCCAGACGGGGTTGTCCCAGCGGGCGAAGGCCGGGGGCAGTGCGGGTTCGACGACGTCGGCCTCGGCGACGAGCTGGGCGAGGTCCCGGTCGAGGACTTCTCGCGCCTGGTCGACGAGCTGCGCGTGCCGGGCCCGGGCGGCCTCGCGCGCGGCGTCGCCCTGACCGCCGATCCGGCTGCGCGGGTCGGACAGGGCCTGCTCCAGCTCCTTGTCCATGCGGGACTCGGCGAAGTCGACGGCGCTGCGGTAGGCGGCGGTGGTGCGGGCCAGGTCCTCGAACATGCCCCAGACCTGGTTGTACAGCCGCTCCTCCATGGACCAGCCGGTCGCGTCCCCCGCGACGGGCCGCGCGGGCTGTCCGGGCTGCACCGGCGGCGCGGTGGGCGGGGGCGGCGGCGGGGCGGAGTTCCGCCGGCCGGGGTGGCTGTAGTCGATCGGGCCGCCGGTGGCGGCGGACGGGTCCGCGGCACCGGTTCCGCCGTACGCCGGCTGCGGTCCGGTCTGTCCCGGTCCGCCGGCCGGCTGCCCGCCGTACGACGGCGGTACGGGGCCGGGGGCGCCCTGGGGTGCGGTGCCGCTCTGGTCGGGGCCGACCGCGGGGGCGGCCGGCTGACGGGAGCGGTCACCGTCGGCCGGGCGGGGCGGGGGCGCCTGCACGGAGCGGGCGAGGCCCCGCGCGACGGCCTCGTCGACGGTGGCCGCGAGCTGTACGGCCTCGGGCAGGCCCTGGTCGGTGAGGAGGTCGGCCAGGCCGCCCGCGTAGCCCTGGCCGACGGCGCGCACCTTCCAGGCACCCTGCCGCCGGTAGAGCTCCAGCGCGACGACGGCCGACTCGGTCTCCAGGCCCGTGATGGTGTAGCTGGCGATCTCGTCGCCGTCCAGACCGGTGACGGCGACGAAGGGGGCCGCCACGGCGCCGAACCGGGCGGGTCCCGGGCCGCCGCCCGGGGCGGGCAGGGCGAGCAGCACACTGACGCGGTGGACCGCGTCCGTCATGGCGTCCAGGTCCACCGCGAGACGGTGGTCGGCGGCCGCCTGACGCGACACCTCCAGACCCGGCCGGGTGGGCGCGCCCGGGTGGGCCACCCACTCCACTCCGTGGATCCGGCCGTTCTCGTCGCCGAGCGCGGCCGCTGCCACGACCGGCGTGCCGGCCGAGATCCGGATCTCCAGACGGGACTGGGAGAGCGGGTGGTTCTGTCCCCGCACCAGCTCGGCCGTCATCGCCTTCGTCCCCCCGTGTCGCGTGTGATGTGCCGCCTGCCGGTGCCCGGCCTCGGGCACGGTGCCTAGAGGACCGGCAGGATCGCCGGCATCAGGTCCTGGAAGGTGCGGCCGTTGGCCGGATTGCCGAGGGCCGTCATCGTCCAGCCCGTGCCCGTGCGGTGCACCTTCGCCATGAGCTGGGCCGTGTAGGCGCCACCGCCGGCCAGCGTGTAGCGGGCGAGCTCCTGGCCGTTGGTCTCGTCGACGAGGCGGCAGAACGCGTTCTGCACCTCCTGGAAGGTCTGGCCCGTGAAGGAGTTCACGGTGAAGACGATCTGGTCGATGTGGACCGGGACGCGCGAGAGGTCGACGAGGATGGCCTCGTCGTCGCCGCCCTGGCCGACACCGCCGACGAGGTTGTCACCGGTGTGGCGCACCGAGCCGTCGTCGCTCACCAGGTGGCGGAAGAAGACGACGTCGACCGGCTGCTTGTCCGCGAACAGGACGGCCGAGGCGTCCAGGTCGATCTCCCGGGTGCGCGAGCCGAACAGGCCGCGACGGGGAGCCGCCTGCCAGCCGAGACCCATGCGCACCGCAGTCAGGCTGCCGCCGTCGTTCTTCTGCAGACTGATGGCCTGACCCTTGGTCATGTTGACGGTCACGCGCTGATTCCCCTCTCGAACTTCCCCTGTTGCCGCGCAATCACGGTTGACCAGAACCCTACGCAGGAGCACTGACAGCGACGTACCCAGGTACGCGCTTTGTGTCGGTCTTGCAACACATCGCGTGCGCGGCCGTCAGGACAGGCCGGCCTCCTGCATCTGCCGCAGTTCCTTCTTCATCTCGGAGACCTCGTCGCGCAGCCGGGCCGCGATCTCGAACTGCAGGTCGGCCGCGGCGGCCCGCATCCGCGTGGTGAGTTCCTCGATCTGCTCGGCGAGTTCGGCGGCGGGGCGGTCGGTCGGCACGGTCTCGGCGGCCTTGCCCCGGGCGCCCTTGGCGCTCTTCGCGCCCTTGGCCGCCTTGGTGCCCAGGGAGGGCACGGGTGCCTTGGTGCCGCCGCCGTCCTTCTTCACCTGGCGGTAGCCCGAGCCGAGCAGCTGCTCGGTGTCGATGTCCTCGCGGGCGATCTGGGCGACGATGTCGTTGATCTTCTTGCGCAGGGGCTGCGGGTCGATGCCGTTCGCCTGGTTGTACGCGATCTGCTTCTCGCGGCGGCGGTTGGTCTCGTCGATGGCCTTCTCCATCGCCGGGGTGATCTTGTCGGCGTACATGTGGACCTGGCCGGAGACGTTGCGCGCCGCGCGGCCGATGGTCTGGATCAGGGAGGTGCCCGAGCGCAGGAAGCCCTCCTTGTCGGCGTCGAGGATGGCCACCAGGGACACCTCGGGCAGGTCGAGGCCCTCACGCAGCAGGTTGATGCCGACGAGGACGTCGTACTCGCCGCTGCGCAGCTCCCGCAGCAGCTCGACCCGGCGCAGGGTGTCGACGTCGCTGTGCAGGTAGCGCACCTGGATGCCGAGTTCCAGGAAGTAGTCGGTGAGGTCCTCGGCCATCTTCTTGGTGAGTGTGGTGACCAGGACGCGTTCGTCCTTCTCCACGCGGGTGCGGATCTCGTGCACCAGGTCGTCGATCTGGCCCTCGGTGGGCTTGACCACGACCTCGGGGTCGACCAGGCCGGTGGGGCGGATGATCTGCTCGACGAAGCCGTCCGAGCGGGAGAGCTCGTACTGTCCGGGGGTGGCCGACAGATAGACGGTCTGGCCGACGCGCTCCTGGAACTCCTCCCACTTCAGCGGCCGGTTGTCCAGGGCCGAGGGGAGCCGGAAGCCGTGGTCGACGAGGGTGCGCTTGCGGGAGGCGTCGCCCTCGTACATGGCGCCGATCTGCGGGACGGTGACGTGCGACTCGTCGATGACGAGGAGGAAGTCGTCCGGGAAGTAGTCCAGCAGGGTATTCGGCGGGGAGCCGGGAGCGCGGCCGTCGAAGTGCATCGAGTAGTTCTCCACGCCGGAGCAGGAGCCGATCTGGCGGAGCATCTCGATGTCGTACGTGGTGCGCATGCGCAGGCGCTGGGCCTCCAGGAGCTTGCCCTGCCTCTCCAGCTCGGTCAGGCGCTCTCCGAGCTCCTTCTCGATGTCGTTGACCGCGCGCTCCAGCCGCTCGGGGCCCGCGACGTAGTGGGAGGCCGGGAAGACGTACAGCTGCCGGTCGTCGCTGATGATCTCGCCGGTGAGCGGGTGGAGCGTGGACAGCGCCTCGATCTCGTCGCCGAACATCTCGATGCGGACGGCCAGCTCCTCGTAGACCGGGAAGATCTCGATGGTGTCGCCGCGGACGCGGAAGGTGCCGCGGGTGAAGGCCATGTCGTTGCGCGTGTACTGGATGTCCACGAAGCGGCGCAGCAGCTCGTCCCGGTCGACCTCGTCGCCGACGCGGAGGGGGACCATGCGGTCCACGTACTCCTGAGGGGTGCCCAGGCCGTAGATGCAGGAGACGGAGGCGACCACGACGACGTCGCGGCGGGTGAGCAGCGAGTTGGTCGCGGAGTGGCGCAGCCGCTCGACCTCCTCGTTGATCGAGGAGTCCTTCTCGATGTAGGTGTCCGACTGCGGGACGTACGCCTCGGGCTGGTAGTAGTCGTAGTACGAGACGAAGTATTCGACGGCGTTGTTCGGCAGCAGCTCGCGGAACTCGTTGGCCAGCTGGGCGGCCAGGGTCTTGTTCGGCGCCATGACCAGGGTGGGGCGCTGGAGCTTCTCGATCATCCACGCGGTGGTGGCGGACTTGCCGGTGCCGGTCGCGCCGAGCAGGACGACGTCCTTCTCGCCTGCTTCGATGCGCCGGGCGAGGTCGGCGATGGCCGTCGGCTGGTCACCGCTCGGCTGGTAGGGGCTGACGACCTCGAAGGGCGCCACCGTGCGTTCGATCTGGGAAACGGGCCGCATGCCATCCACCGTACGGCCCCCCACTGACAACGGGTCCGGAATCAGCGGCGCTGCGGGGTCCGGGAGCGGTGTTCCACGGGACCGCGGGCCCGCAGCCGCGAGCGTGCCGAGGGGTGGCGGGCCGGGGGATGGGCGGGGACGCCGGGCTTGTGCTCGGCGGGGGCCGCGGTGGACCCGCCGGCGACCATCAGCGGATCGAAGATCACCACGACGCCCGCGAGGACGAGGAAGGCGAGCGGGCCGACCATCATCGGTCCGAGCAGGGCGGCCGCCGGCTCCCCCGCGGCGGGCTCGGCCGCGCCGTGGACGTGCACCTCGAGCGCGGCCATGCCGGTGTAGTGCATCCCGGTGACCGCGAGCCCCATGACGACGCTGGCGCCCACGCTCCACAGGAAGCCCCGCACCTGTCCGGCCGCCCACAGGGCTGCGCTGGCGGCGGCCATGGCGATGGCCACGGACGCGGCGACCGTGAGGACGTTGTACTCCAGGTGTCCGTCGAGGCTCATGCCGGCCATGCCGAGATAGTGCATCGAGGCGATGCCGAGGCCGGTGATGGTGCCCCCGGTGAACAGGGCCGTTCCGGAGGCGCCCCGGTAGCCGACGATGAAGACCCCGATGCCCACCATGACGATGGCGACGGCCAGGCTCGCGAAGGTGATCAGCCGGTCGTAGTGGATCGGCGTGCCCTCGATGGTGAAGCCCGTCATCGCGACGAAGTGCATCGTCCATATGCCGGAGCCGATGGTCGCGGCCCCCAGGGCGAGCCAGCCGGGACGCCAGGAGCCGGACACCCTGATGGCCCTGGCGGTGCAGCGCAGGCCCAGGGCGCCGCCGAGACAGGCCATGAGGAAGGCCACCAGCGGTGTGACCAGGCCGTAGCTGAATCCGTCGACCGTGCCTTGCATGCGCGGCTGCCCTTCCCGACCCGTGTATCCCGTAACGTCCCGATACCCCCTTCCCGGCACCGTGACGGCGGCCAGGGATGACGCAGAGAGTATGACCCCACCGGAACGGTCGAACGACTTTCCGGCAAAGAAACACGTCCTTGCCCCAGGTGTGTGGCACCAGTGTGCGGAGTTCGGGCAGCACCGTTCAATCCGCGGCCATCCCGCACTCGCCTCGCGTTGACGCTCTGCTGTCACAGTTGAGCTGAATGTGACCGTCCGACGCGAGGAGTCCGCATGCACGCACGCGCTGTCACCGCCTCGACCGCCGCGCTCCTGGGCACCGCCGCCCTCCTGTTCCCGCTCTCCCCCGCGCGGGCCGCGGAGAACTCCGCGCGGCCCCTGGTGATAGCCCACCGGGGCGCGTCCGCGTACGCGCCCGAGAACACCCTGGCGGCCGTCGACAAGGCGGCCGCGCTCGGCGTCGACTGGGTGGAGAACGACGTCCAGCGCACCAGGGACGGCGAACTCGTCGTCCTGCACGACGACAGCCTCCAGCGCACCACCGACGTCGAGGAGGTCTTCCCCGACCGGGCTCCCTGGAAGGTGAAGGACTTCACCGCGGCGGAGATCGCCCGGCTGGACGCGGGCAGCTGGTTCGGCTCCGCGTACGCGGGCGCGCGCGTGCCGACGCTGGAGCAGTTCGTGCACCGCGTCGAGCGGCACCGCCAGAAGCTGCTGCTGGAGATCAAGAACCCCCAGCTGTATCCCGGCGTGGAGCGGCAGATCGTCAAGGTGCTGGGCAACGAGGGCTGGCTCGACCGCGGGCACGTGCAGAACCGGCTGATCGTGCAGAGCTTCAGCGCGGACAGCGTGCGGACGGTCCACGATCTGCGGCCCGCGGTGAAGACGGGCCTCCTCGGGACGCCGCCCTTGTCGGACCTGCCCGTCTACGCGGCCTTCACCGACCAGATCAATCCCTCGCACGGTTCCCTCTCCGCCGATTACGTCGCCGCCGTGCACACCTTCGAGGGAGCGCACGGAAAGCCGCTGGAGGTATGCACCTGGACCGTGAACGACGCGGACGCCGCCCGGCGGGTCGCCGGGTTCGGGGTCGACGGGATCATCACCAACACGCCCGACGTGGTGCGGGACGCGGTGGGCGGCTGAGGCGTCCGCCCGCACTTCCGGGACGTTGTCGGTGGCGGGCCGTACGGTGGTGCCCATGGACAGCCGTGGGCGGTACGGACAGCGGGTGGTGTGGGGTGTCGTCGGCACCGGCATCGGCCCGCTGCTGCTGGCCGCGACCCGTGAGGGCCTGGTCAACGTCGTGTTCCACGCCACCGGCCAGGTGCGCGACAGCGCGCTGGAGCGGCTGGCGTCGCGGCTCGGCACCGAACCCGTCGAGGAGCCCGCCTCCCCGCTGCTGGCCGAGGCGATACGTCAGGTCGAGGCGTACTTCGCGGGTGAGCGGCGGGACTTCGAGCTGCCGCTGGACTGGTCGCTGATCTCGGGCTTCAACCGCGAGGTGCTGCGGGAGCTGGCCGCCGGGGTGCCGTTCGGCTCGGTCGTCGGGTACGGCGATCTGGCCCGCCGGGCCGGCCGCCCCGGCGCGGCCCAGGCCGTGGGCATGGCGATGGGCGCGAATCCGTTGCCGGTGGTCGTGCCGTGCCACCGGGTGGTGGAGAGCGACGGGGGCATCGGCGGGTTCGGCGGGGGCCTGGAGACCAAACGCCATCTCCTGGCCCTGGAGGGCGTCCTCCCCGAGCCGTTGTTCTGACCCCGCGCGCCCCGCCCCCGGCCGGTGCCGGCGCACGGGGTTGCGGAACCTCCGGTCAGTCGTAGTGCCGCGCCTCGAACACGTTGCCGTCCGGGTCACGGAAGTAGAAGCTGCGCCGGGCCGGCCCCCGCGCCCCGAAGGAGTCGCGCGAGACGTCCGACACCGGCACGGAGCCCTCCTCCAGCCGACTGAGCAGGGCGTCGAAGTCCGAGGCCGCCAGTGACAGACAGACGTGGTTGACGGGATGCCCCGAGCTCTCCGCGGCACCGGGCAGCATCCGCATGTGCTCCGCCTTCGCCCGCGGCATGAGATCGAGGATCGTCTCCTCGTTCACCCGTACCGAGGGAAACGGCGCCTCACCGGCGGAGTACTCGGTGAGCCTGACGGGCTCCAGGCCCACGGCCTTCTCGTAGAAACCGGCGGCGGCGATGGGATCGTCCACCCACAGGACGATGTGGTCGAGGCGAGTCGTGTTGTCCGTCATGGCTCCCAGCCTCCGCGACGTCCATGACGGCACGCAAGGGGGTTTGGCCGGGCGCCCGGCCCGCCAGGGATGAGGGAGAGCCGGCAGACAGGAGGCAGACGCGTGGCGCTCATGGTGTCCGAAGAGGTACGGGAGGCGATCGCCGCGGGCCGCCCGGTGGTGGCCCTGGAGTCCACGATCATCGCCCACGGGCTGCCCCGGCCGCGCAATCTCCGGGTGGCGCTGGAGCTGGAGGCGGCCGTACGGCGGGAGGGCGCGGTGCCGGCGACGATCGCCGTGCTGGACGGGCGGCCCCGGGTCGGCCTGGACGAGGAGCAGCTGGAACGGGTCGCCGACGAGGACGGCATCCGCAAGCTGGGCCATCGCGATCTGCCGCTCGCGGTGGCCGCCGGGGCGAGCGGGGCGACCACGGTGTCGGCCACGGCCCTGCTGGCGGCGCTCGCGGGCATACGGGTGTTCGCGACCGGAGGGCTCGGCGGCGTGCACCGGGAGTGGACGGTGACCCAGGACGAGTCGGCCGACCTCGGCCTGCTGGCGCGGACGAGGATCACCGTGGTGTGCGCGGGCGTGAAGTCGATCCTGGACGTGCCCGCGACCCTGCAGCGGCTGGAGACCCTGGGGGTGGCGGTCGCCGGATACGGCACGGACCGCTTCCCCGGCTTCTACCTGTCCGACTCGGGACACCCCGTGGACTGGCGGCTGGACACTCCGGCACAGGTCGCAAAGGTCATGCGGGCGCAGGACGCGCTGGGCGGACCCGGGTCGGCGCTGATCGTGGCCAACCCCGTTCCCGAGGCGGAGCAGTTGGATCCCGGGCTGCACGCGCGGGTGCTCGACGAGGCACTGCACGCATGCGAGACGGAGGGCGTCACCGGCCAGGCGGTCACGCCGTTCCTGCTGGACCATCTGGTCCGCCGCACCGACGGCGCGTCCCTCGCCGCGAACCTGGCGGCGGTTCGGGGCAACGTACGTCTGGCCGCGCGGGTCGCGGCGGCCTGGTCCGCCGGGAAGTGACGGACGCCGTGCGGGGCGGGGCGCTGCTGGTCGTCGGCGATGTGATCACGGATGTGGTCGCCCGGCACCGGGCACCGCTCGCTCCGGGGACCGACACGGCGGCGGCGATCCGGACGGTGCCGGGCGGCGCGGGCGCCAATGTGGCCTGCTGGGCGGCGCGTCGGGACGGTACGGAGGTGCGGCTCCTCGGGCGGGTGGGCGAGGACTCGGCGGCCTGGCACGAGCGGGAGCTGGCCGTCCGCGGGGTCCGCCCGCTGCTGGTCGTGGACGGACGGGCGCCGACGGGGACGGTGATCTGCCTGGTCGACGAGGGCGCGGCGGCCGAGCGGACGTTCCTCACCGACAGCGGCGCGTCGCTGCGGCTGGAACCCGGTGACTGGTCGGACGCGTTGCTGGACGGGGTGGCGCGGCTGCACCTGTCGGGCTATCTGCTGTTCACCGAGCCGAGCAGGGCCCTGGCCGCGGTGGCGTTGAAGGCGGCGCGGGCCCGCGGGATACCGGTGAGCCTGGATCCGGCGTCGGCGGGATTCCTCGTGCGGCTGGGCACCGACCGGTTCCTGTCGCTGGTCGAGGGCGTGGACGTCCTGCTGCCCAGCCGTGACGAGGCGTGCCTGCTCACGGGGGCGTCCGGGGCCGCCGACGCCGCGGCGCGGCTGAGCCGGCACGTCCCGCTGGTGGTGGCCAAGCAGGGTGCCGAGGGCGCGTTGCTCGCCCGGTCCGGGGAGGTGTACGCCCGCGTCCCGGCCGTGCCGGCGGTGCCCCGGGACACCACGGGCGCCGGTGACGCGTTCACGGGCGCGTTCCTCGCCGCCCTGCTCGCGGGAGCCGGTCCGGAGCAGGCGGCGGGAGAAGGCTGCCGGGCGGGCGCGGAGGCGGTGGAACGGATAGGGGGCCGCCCGCCGGCGCCCGCCTGACGAACGGGCGTCACGAGGGGCGAACTCCTCTGTCCACAGGCGGGAACAAAGCGGAGTGCCCCCTGCCCACAGGCCCGCACACGACTCGTCCGGGACTGGCAGACTGGCGGGCCGGAGCGCGGGAAGCAGGACGGCGCGGGGGAACCACGCAAGGAGAACCGGATGTCCATGGCAGGGAATCTGCGGAAGGTCACGAGCCTCGGCGGGGTCGGCGGGCTGCGCCGGGTGGCGCGGCTGGCCCGGCGTCGGCCCCGTGTGGACCTGAGCCATCCGGCCCGCTCCCCGCTGGGCTCCTCGGTGGTCAACTGCGTGACGTACCGGGACGGTCACCGCACCGGCGCGCGCGGGGACCTGGTGGACGCGGTGAGGCAGGTGCGCGGGAGCGGGGAGGGTTTCGTCTGGCTGGGGCTGCACGAGCCGACCAGCCGGGAGTTCGCCGGCATCGCGGAGCTGTTCGACCTGCACCCGCTGGCGGTGGAGGACGCGGTCGAGGCCCATCAGCGGCCCAAGCTGGAGCGGTACGGGGAGACGCTGTTCGCCGTGTTCAAGACGGTCTGTTACGTCGAGCACGAGGAACTCACCGCGAACAGCGAGGTGGTGGACACCGGCGAGATCATGGTGTTCCTCGGCAAGGACTTCGTGGTCACGGTGCGGCACGGCCGGCACGGCTCGCTGGGGCCGCTGCGCGAAGGGCTGGAGTCCGATCCCGGGCAGCTCGCCCAGGGTCCGTCCACGGTGCTGCACGCGATCGCGGACCATGTGGTCGACGACTATCTGACCGTCATCGACTCGGTCCAGGAGGACATGGACCAGGTCGAGACGGATGTGTTCGCGGAGAACGGCGCGCGGGTCGATCCGGGCCGCATCTACCAGCTCAAGCGCGAACTCCTCGAACTGAAGCGGGCGGTGGTGCCGCTGAGCAGGCCGCTGGAGGAGCTCGCCACACGGCCGATCCGGGTGGTCGCCCCGGAGACACAGGCGTACTTCCGTGACGTCTCGGACCATCTGTCGCGGGCGAAGGAGCAGATAGCGGCCTTCGACGAGCTGCTGAACTCCATTCTCCAGGCGCATCTGGCGCAGGTCACGGTCGCGCAGAACGAGGACATGCGCAAGATCACCGCTTGGGCGGCGATCGTGGCGGTGCCGACGATGGTCTGCGGCATGTACGGCATGAACTTCGACCACATGCCGGAGCTGCACTGGCGGTACGGCTACGGCATGGTCATCGGGGTGATATCCGTGGCGTGTCTGCTGCTGTACCGGGCGTTCCGGCGCAGCCGCTGGCTATGAGGCCGGTCTTCGGGCCCCTCCCGGGGTCCCGGCGTCCCCGGTTCCCGCCGGGCGGCCCGTGGGTGGCGCCCGGGGGGTCAGACCCGCCAGGCCGGATGGCGGGGGTCGTCGGCCCGTACCAGTACGTCGGCCGTGCCTGCGGGGTCGGTCTCCCGCTCGTAGCGTTCGAAGGCGGGGAGGGTCCAGTGCTCGGCCTCGGGGGTACGGCGGCGCAGGGCGCCCGGGGAGAGGAGGACGTGGACGCTCAGGTCGAAGGGGAACCAGTGGCGCAGCAGGAGGGGTCCGTGGAGCAACAGTATTCCCCCGGGCGGGAGTTGGGCATAGGGACTGCGGGTGGCGCGGTCCGTGATGGGGTCCCACAGGTCGGGCAGGACGCGTCCGCTCCCGCCCGGTTCGAGGGGGCCGAACACCTCGCGCCAGAGGGCGCCGGTGTCGTACCAGCCGCCGTAGTAGGACTCCAGGTCCTGGTGGCCGTACTCGAGCCGGACGGAGGCCGGCCGCAGGAAGCCCTCGACGCCGACGACCAGGGAGGGCCGGCCGCGTATCCGCAGCGACTCGGCGACCCGCTCGGCGAGGTCTCCCGGACGCGCGGCGGGGGCGCCGTCGAAGGCGACCCGCGGCCAGGGTCCGCCGTCGGCCGTCCTCAGCTCCAGCAGGCGCTCGGCGAGGAGGTCGCCGAGCCGGTCCCAGGTGATCGCTTCAAGTCGCACACGGCCATGATGCGCCGACGGCCCGTCCGGCCGCGCGGGTCTCCTGGCGGTACGGGGCCGGCGGTCGGCGGGACCGGGCGACGCCCGGGGCGTCCCACCCCCCTGGACGTTCGCGCATGCGCTCGCGCTCCCGGGCCATGGCCGGGGGCACCGGAGGTCGCGTTCACTGGTGGTGACGGTGGTGGCCGGGAAGGGTCCCGGCCGGGGACGGGGGTGCTGACGTGATCAACGGGCCGTACTTCGTGCTGACGGTGCTGGGTGTGCTCGGGACCGGGCTGACGGCCGGGGTCTTCTGCGCCTTCTCGACGTTCGTGATGAGAGGGCTCGCGGCGCTGCCGCCGGCACAGGGGGTGGCCGCGATGCAGGCGGTCAACGCGGCGGCGGTGCGTCCGGCCTTCATGCTGCTGTTCCTCGGTACGGCGATGCTGTGCGCGGTGGTGACGGTGGTGACGTTCGTGCTGTGGCCGGACGGGGGGACGGCCGAGCTGCTGGTGGGCGGTGCCCTGTACCTGGTCGGCTCGTTCGGAGTGACCGTGGTCGCGAACGTACCGCGCAACGAGGCGCTGGCCCGCCTCGAACCGGGCGGCCCGGAGGCGGTCGCGCACTGGCCGGTTTATGTGCGCGAGTGGACGAGGTGGAACCACGTCCGCGCGTTCGCCTCGGCCGGGGCGGCGGTGGCGTATCTCCTGGCCCTCGTCTGAGGCTCGGCCGGCTCCCGGAAAGCGCTGTCCCGGCGCTCTGCGGGGGCGGGTGAGCGGACGTATCGTGGCCGGAGGAGTGCCGCCCGACGCCGCACGGCCCGTCATCCGCGCACGCAAGGAACACGGCCATGGCCGATCCCAAGGGTTTCCTGACCACGCCCCGCGAGGAGTGGCCGCGTCGGCCCGTCGAGGAACGGGTCCGCGACTGGAACGAGGTGTACGTCCCGGGAGCGCTGCTGCCCATCGTCGGTCCGCAGGCCGACCGCTGCATGGACTGCGGTGTGCCGTTCTGCCACCAGGCCTGCCCGTTGGGCAATCTCATCCCGGAGTGGAACGACCTGGTCTCGCGGGAGGACTGGCGGGCGGCGGCGGAGCGGTTGCACGCCACCAACAACTTCCCGGAGTTCACCGGCCGGTTGTGTCCGGCGCCCTGCGAGGCGGGCTGCGTGCTCGCCATCAACCAGCCGGCGGTCACCATCAAGAACGTCGAGTGCGCCATCGCCGACCGGGCCTGGGAGGAGGGCTTCGCCACGCCGGCGCCGCCGGAGCGGATCTCCGGCCGGACGGTCGCGGTCATCGGCTCGGGCCCGGCCGGGCTGGCCGCGGCCCAGCAGCTGACCCGGGCGGGGCACACGGTCGCCGTGTACGAGCGGGACGACCGGATCGGTGGGCTGATGCGGTACGGCATCCCCGAGTTCAAGATGGAGAAGCGGCATCTGGAGCGGCGGGTGGAACAGATGCGGGCGGAGGGGACGAAGTTCCGTACGTCCACGACGGTCGGGCGCGATGTGGACGCGGCGGAGTTGCGGGCCCGGTATGACGCGGTGGTGATCGCGACGGGGGCGACGGCATGGCGGGAGCTTGCCGTGCCGGGACGCGAACTGGCGGGAATCCACCAGGCGATGGAGTACCTGCCGCTCGCGAACCGGGTGTGCGAGGGGGACCTGGAGTCGTCACCGCTGTCGGCCGAGGGCCGGCATGTCGTCATCGTCGGGGGTGGTGACACGGGAGCGGACTGTCTGGGCACGGCGGTGCGGGAGGGGGCGGCGTCGGTCACCCAGCTCGACATCTACGCCCAGCCGGGTTCCGAGCGCGACGAGGACGCCGAGCCGTGGCCGACGTATCCGAAGGTGTACCGGCTGTCGGCGGCGCACGAGGAGGCCGGCGAGCTGCGGACGTCGCCGGCGGCGGACGCGGACGCGCGGCTGTTCGCCGCGTCCACACTGCGCTTCACCGGCGACGGGGGCGGGCGGGTGTCTGCGCTGCACCTGGTCGAAGTGGATGCCGGGCGTCGGGCCGTGCCGGGCACGGAACGGACGCTGCCGGCGGATCTCGTTCTGCTGGCGCTCGGGTTCTCCGGGCCGGACCGGGGGGACGGGCTCGTCGCCCAGCTGGGGGTGGAGCTGTCGCCCCGTGGCACGGTCGCGCGGGATGCGGGCTTCACCACGAATGTGCCGGGTGTCTTCGCTGCCGGGGACGCCGCTCGCGGTCAGTCGCTGATCGTGTGGGCCATCGCCGAGGGGCGGGCGGCCGCGGCGGCGGTGGACCGCTACCTGACCGATGCGCCCAGTCGCCTGCCGGCGCCGATCACCCCGGACGACCGTCCGATGACCGTGTGAGCGAGTCGGCGCTGCGCTGCGGACAAGGGGTCTGCGTGGCCCGGTAGGTTGCGGGTGCCCCCGACCCGGCCCCGGCCCACCCACCGGCCCCGGGCGCCACGCGCGTACAACGGCGGCCCGCCGTACCACACAGCACAGCGGGCCGCCGTTGGCGGAGTGGTGCCGGAACACAGGACCTCGCCGGGTCCCACCACCCCAGCCGTGTTACGGCTTGCGGGCGACCGCGCCGTAGCCCGGGATGACGTCGTCGTCCTGGCCCGGGACCGGGGCGCCCAGTTCCGGGCGCCAGTGGTGGGGGACCTGGACGCCCGGTTCGACGAGGTCCAGGCCGTCGAAGAAGCGGGTGAACTCCTCGCGGGAGCGGAGCGCCAGGGTGACGCCCGCCGCCTTGAGCTTCTCCGTGGCCGCCTTCGACTCCTCCGGAGTGAAGTCGGACGTCGCGTGGGTGACGACCAGGTAGCTGCCCGACGGCAGTGCGTCCAGCAGCCGCCCGACCAGTTCGTGCGCCCCGTCCTGGTCGGAGACGAAGTGCAACAGCGCGATGAGCGACAGCGCGACCGGCTCGTCGAAGTCGAGGATCTTCCGCGCACCCTCCAGGACGACGTCCGGATCACGCACATCGGCCTGGAGGTACTCGGTCACCCCCTCGTCCGTGCCGCGCAGCAGGGCCGCCGCGTGGGCGAGCACGATGGGGTCGTTGTCGCAGTACACGACGCGGGCGTCGGGCACGATCTCCTGCGCCACCTGGTGCAGGTTGGGCTCGGTCGGGATGCCGGTGCCGACGTCGAGGAACTGCCGCACGCCCTGCCCGGCCAGCCAGCGCGTGGCCCGCTGCATGAACGCGCGGTTCACCCGCGCCATCACCGGCACCCGGGGGTCGAGGGCCAGCATCTGTCGGCCCATGGCCTCGTCGACCGGGTAGTTGTCCTTGCCTCCGAGGTACCAGTCGTACATCCGCGCGGGATGCGGCCTGCTCGTGTCGATCTCCACGGGGTGCTGCCCGGTCATGACGGACTCCATAAGTCTCTGCAACTGTTAGTGATCAAGACGGTGCCAAGTTCAACGGGGGGAACAAAAAGGTAGAGCGGGCAACAGGGCTCAGGACAGCAGGAAATCCGCCTCTCCCGCCTTCGCTCCTTCGATGAAGGCCGTCATCTCGGCGGAGGTGTAGATGAGCGCCGGCCCGTCCGGGTCGGTGGACTGGCGTACGGCGATCCGGCCGTCCTCGAGCTTCATCGCCTCCAGGCAGTTCCCTCCGTTGCCGCCGCTCCACGGCTTGTGCCAGCCCTCGCTGCCCAGCTCCCGCGCGGGCATGCCGTTGTAGATCCTTCCGGTGCGCACCCGCGGGTGGGGCAGGGACTTCAGGGGCTTCGGGGGCTTCATGAGTTCCATTCACAGCTCCTTGCGGAGATCCCGGAGGATCTCCTTCGTGCGATGTGCCGTGGCGGCCTGCGCCGCCATGCGGTCCATGACCTCGAGGTGGGTCGCCACCTCGGTGCGCGCGTCCAGGTAGACGGCGCCGGTCAGGTACTCGCTGTAGACCATGTCCGGCAGTTCGGGCATGGCAAATCGGAACAGCACGAACGGCCCGTACGTGCCGGGATGGGGCCCACCGGCGAACGTCGCGATCTGCAGCGTCACATGGGGCAGCTTCGTGGCCTCGAGCAACTTGTCGATCTGCGCACGCATCACCTCCGGGCCGCCGACCGGACGGCGGAGCACGGTCTCGTCCATCACGACCCACATCCGGGGCGCGTCCTTACGGGTGAGCAGTTCCTGCCGCCGCATGCGCAGGTCGACGTGGCGCTCTATGTCCTCGGGCCGGGTCTGCCCGACGGCCCCGGAGCGCAGCACGCCGCGTGCGTAGTCCTCGGTCTGGAGCAGTCCGGGGACGAAGTGGGGTTCGTAGCTGCGGATGAGGGAGGCCGCCCCCTCCAGGCTGACGTACATCGAGAACCAGCCGGGCAGGATGTCGTGGAAGCGCTGCCACCAGCCGGGCCGGTTGGCGTCCTCGGCCAGCTGCACGAAGGCTTCGGCCTCCTCGTCGGAGACGCCGTACGCCTTCAGCAGGAGCTGGAGGTACGGGATCTTCAGCGCGACCTCGGCCATCTCCATGCGGCGGACGGTGGCGGGCGCGACACGGAGGATGCGGGCCGCTTCCTCGCGCTTGAGCCCCGCGCTCTCCCGCAGGTCCAGAAGGCGCCGGCCGAGGACGACCTGTCCGACCGTCGGCGCGGACCGGGGTTCGCTCACACTCCACCTCCCTCGAACAAAAGCCGACAGCCCGGCGGCGCCACTCGAAGATCCATCCGAAGATCCCTCTCACCCGAATACGCATTCGAACAAATCTTCGGCAATCTCAACTGGCGCCGCACGAGATGCTGTTGCGAGCAGTGTGCCACGCCCGTCCAGAACGTCACAGCGCACTCTGCATTTTTCAGAGTGACACTTGCCAAGTGTTCACGGCGGGGCGATAGTGGCAAGCGTGATTCCGTCCGCGCCCTTAGGAACAGACGCCGCCGCAGGGTCCATCGGCCTCGGCGCCGCCTCGGAAGCCGACCCCTCGGGGTCCGCCGCCGAGCGCCGGTTCCGTTTCGAACTGGCCGCTCATCCGGGTTCCCCGGCTCAGGCCAGACGCCTGACGAGGGCACGGCTGACCGGCTGGTCGGTGTGCGAGGACACCTGCGACACGGCGGCCCTGGTCGTCTCCGAACTGGTCACCAACGCCATCGTGCACACCGCGAGCAGCCACATAGTCTGCGAGCTGCACGACGGTGGCGAGCTGGTGCGCATAGCCGTGCGCGACGAGGGGTGCGCGCCGGACCAGCCGCGGGCGAACACCCGGCAGCAGCCGGAGGACGAACACGGGAGGGGACTGCTCCTCGTCGACGCCCTGTGCCACTCGTGGGGCGCGCGCGAGAACGGCCCCGGACTGCTGGTCTGGGCCGACCTCCCCCGCGCGGCGGACACCGGGCACGGTCCCGCGGAGCCCACCGACGACCTGGGCTGGGGCGCCCGCCCGAAGCCGGGCCCGCCCGGCACCCCGGACGACGACACCGGCGACGAGCCGGACCAGTCCCACGGCCCGAGGAAGGGCCAGGCCCCCGCCCGGGTGCTCCCCCCGCGCCAACGCACCTCCCACCACCGGGACCGGGCGTGACGGGCGCGCCCGGCATCGGCGCGCTGAGCCTGGACTCGCTGGTGCGGATCCAGCGCGGACGGCACACCCCTGCCGTCCCCCGGCGGCTCCCCGTCCCCGACGGCATGACCGCGCCCATGGGCTGCGACGCCGTGGCGGTACCGGCGCGCTTCGGCCCGCTGGTGCTGCCCCGGCTGCCCCGCGTGGGCTGCGTGTACGCCGACGACGCGCACTGGTGGTGGCTGGTCCCGTCCGATTCCGACTACGCCCTGGAGTGGCCGGCCCCCGCCCACTACGCCACCGGCGCGGTCCTCCCCGGCCCTTCGGACACCCCCGGCGCCCCGGGCCTCCCCGGTCTGATCCACCGCCCCGACGGCACACTCCCCTACACGCCGCCGATACCGCTCTATCTCGCCCTGTGCCGCCTGACGGGCACGACTCCCACCTGGTCACGCCCCGTCACCGCATAGCCACGCACCCCGGCCCTCGTCAGGCCGTGACGTCGCCGCCCCCGCCGTCCGCGCGGACGATCACCAGGAACATGTCGGTCGCGAGGTCCATGACGACCTCGGCGGGCAGACCCTCCAGGCGGCGCGCGTGGGCGAACTCCTCCGCCGGCCATGAGCCACGCGGTCCACCTGCGGGAAAGCGCTCGAGCACCGTTCGCCCGTTCACCCTGCCACCTCCATGCTGCGTTGTCCTCGTAGAGTTAAACGCCAACCATGGGGTGAACGCCTTGCTCAGTGACGGTACTGAGACGTAGTTGACACCCGTTCACCGCCAAGTGTGATCGGACTCTCGGCTGATCGCACCAATCGGCCACCCTTCGTATCGGCCGGCGCACTTGTCGTATTGCCCGTGTCGGGTGTCGTACTCCTGGATCCGCCGCCCGTGGCTCCGGTCGGCCGGCCCGGGCCGCCCGCCCCCGGGCCGCCTCGGCGCTCGTCACCTCCTCCACCGTCCCGTCGCGCACGACGATCGCCGCGTCCGGCGTGGATCCGATCCGTTCCCGGTCGTCGTGCGGGAGGACGGTGCATCCGGTGATGACGACGTCGGCCGGGCTCTCCGCGCCAGCGGGCGTCATACCGTCAACGTACGACGCGGTCGTGGCCCGGCGTGAGCCGAACCGCGACCTGCCCGCGCGTCCGTACCCGGTCCGCGAGCTCGGCCAGCCGCTGGACGTGCCGGGGGTCGACGCGGCCGGTGTCGTCAAGGTGGACGGCGGCGGCGGTGACGGTGTCGACGAGCACTTCGAGGGTGGCGGCGATCTCGTCGGTGCCGTCGGCGTGCCGGGCGAGCGGGGGGAGCTCGGCGGAGACGAGGGCGATGGCGGCACGGGCCTCGGCTAGGGTCCGGTAGGCCTCACGGCGCAGCGCCCAGCGGGCGGCGCGGTCGTCGGACTCGCCGAGCACGTGGTCGAGGTACGCCTGGGCGGCGCCGGCCGCTTCGGTGAGCCGGGCGCGGATGGCGTCGCCGCCGCGCTGTCCCGGCATCGGGAGATGTCCCACGACGAGTACGACGACGCAGGCCAGCAGGGTCTCGCCGATACGGCCGAGGGACGCCTGGGGTTCGCCGCCGGCCATCACCAGGGCGAGGACGAGCACGGTGACGACGGCGGTCTGCGCGGCGAAGTGCCGGGTGGCGACGGGGATCAGCGCCCCGCTGACCGCGACCAGCGCGACGAGTCCCTCCGGGTGGGGCACCACGGCTGCGAGCCCGGCGAACAGGAGCGCCCCGAGGACGGTTCCGGCGGCCCGGGACAGGACGCGGGAGGCGAGCGGTCCGAGGTCGGGTTTGACGAGGAAGACGGCGGTGGCGGGCAGCCAGTACCAGTGTTCGTGCTGCCCGTACCAGCGGGCGTGGTACAGGGCCTGGGCGAGGGCGGCGCTCACTCCGAAGCAGAGGGCGACCCGCAGCCCGTACTCCCGGCCCCGGGCGCCGAGGACGGTCCGCATCCCGGCGGCCCGGGACCGCCTGCGGCTGTGCAGGTCGCCGCCCTCGCCCCGGTCGAAGGCCTCGGCGGCGCGCAGGAGGGCGTCGTCGAGGGCGCGCAGGGCGGGGACGGTCCGGGAGGGGGCGGGCAGCGGACCGGTCGGGGTGCCGCCGCGTACGGCGGCGGCGAGGCGCCGGGGTCCTTCGGAGGTGCGGGACGGTACCGGCTCCCCGGCCCAGGCGAGCGCGGTGGCGGCCTCGGCGAGCGGGAGGGCGGCGGCGTACCGGGCGTGCAGCCGGCGCTCGGCGGAGGAGGAGGCGTACCGCCGCAGCCGGGGCCCGGCGAGCGCGTCCTGCGCGTGGTCGAGGGCGGCGGTGAGCGCGGCGCGCCGTGCGGTGGCGGTGTCCGACCCGGTGGCGTCGAGCAGGTCGGCGATGGCGTCGTACACCCCGGCGACGGCGTTCCGCTCCCCGTCGAACCGGAAGCCCCCGGCGAGCGAGCCGGGCGTGGGCAGCGCCAGCCTCAGCAGGAGCAGCCATCCCGCGCCGGCGAGGAAGGCGAGCGCGCGCTGCCAGCCCGGTTCGGGCAGCGGCATCCCGGCGCCGACGGCGGCGCCGACCAGCAGTTGCGTGCCGACGGCGGAGCCGACGGGCCCGAGCGCGCTGACCGCGCCGGCGAGGAGACCGAGCCCGGTCAGCAGCAGGGTGAGCAGGACGGCGGAGACGTGATCCCCCGCGTACGTCCCCACGACCAGCCCGGCCGCCCCCGCGAGCGCGGGACCGCCGATGCGTCCGACGGAGGCGCGACGGCTGCCCGGCCGGTCGTTGATCCCCGCGAACATGGCGCCGATGGCGGCGACGACGCCGAGCGTGGGCCGTCCGGCGAGGACGGCGGCGAGCAGCAGCGGACCGCCGCCCAGTGCGCCGCGCGCGACGGCGTTCCACGGGACCGGTCCGCGCTGGGCGCGCAGGGCATGGGCCAGCCATGGGGGTACGGCACGGGTCACGGGGCTCCAGTCGTCGCATCGGAAACGGGACAGGCTCGCGGGCGACGGTGACCGGGCGGGAGGAAACGTGTCTCCACGGTAATCGGTGGGGCGGAAGGAGAGCGAACGGCCGAGTTTCCGTGATGTGACGATGCGGACGGAAGCGGTCCGGTGTCCCTGTGACCCCGGTCGGCGGTCACGGGGGCACCGCGGTGCTCCTCGCTCCGCGCGGTGTGCCGGGCCGCGGACCCGACGAACCGCACCCACGCCTCCGGCGTCAGGCCGACCACGGGGCCGACCTCGTCCTTCGGGTCACGCACGTGCAGGACACCGCTCCCGGCGGCCACTTCGACGCACGCTCCGCCGTCCCCGGCACCGTGACTGCTCTTGAACCACTCGGGACCGGCCCTTGAACCACTCGGGACCGGCCCTGTCCCCGCTCATCCCCGGTCTCCATCATGGTGAACGGGCCGACGGTCCTGCCTGTTCCCTGCGGGAGAGGACGGCACCCCGCCGGAACCGTGTGGGCGGAGCTCCTCCCGCCACTCCGCCGTCGAAAGCCCGGCAACCTTTCCGGCGGCTGTGACGACCATCCGGTCGGAAGCGTGTGTTCCCCCGCACCACGTAAGGACTCATCCGTGGCATCCCCCTCCCACCGCCGTCCGCGCGGCAAGCGGCGCGGCCTCCTGGCCCCGGCCGTCGCCGTGGCCGCCGTCGGGCTCCTCATATCGCTGGTCGTCGCCCTCACCCACGACGGCGGATCCGGCACCGTGCGGGCCACGGCCGCGTCCGCCACCGGTGCCGGCGCCGCCGCCCGGCCGAGCGCCCCGCCCACGGCGACCGGGGGGACACCGGAGGCGGTGCCGTCCACCGCGTCCCCGGCCGCCCCGAAACCCTCCGCGACGAAGGCGTCGGCCCGCCCGTCGCGCGGCGGCACCCCCTCGGCCACGACCGCCCCGCGCCCCGCTTCCGGCGGGGCGCCCCTGGCGGGCCGGATCAAGCCCGGCACCGCCTACAGCGGAGTCGCCACCCACTACGACGCCGGGGACGGCGACGGCGCCTGTCTGTACGGTCCGAGCCCCGACCGCATGACCGCGGCGATGAACACCGCCGACTACGAGACGTCCAGGGCGTGCGGGGCGTACGTCCTGGTCCGCGCGGCCGGCGGCGCCTCCGTGACGGTACGGATCACCAACGAGTGCCCCGCGCCCTGCGCCCCCGGACAGCTCGACCTGAGCAGGGAGGCCTTCGCCGAACTGGCCGGCCTCTCCGCCGGGAGGATCCCGGTCACGTGGAGCCTGCTCAGCCCCGGCACGTCCGGCACCGTCTCGATCCGCTACAAGACCGGCTCCAGCAGCCACTGGTGCGGCATCCAGGCGATCGGTCACCGCAACCCGCTCGCCCGGCTCGAGGTCGCCACCGGCTCCGGCTGGCAGCGGCTGACCCGCACCGAGTACAACTACTTCCTCTCCCCCGACGGCACCGGCTGCGGCGGCGAGCTGAGGCTCACCGACATCTACGGGGAGCGGTTGACCGTCGACGGCATCGCCGTGCGCCCGGACGCCGTACAGCCGACGCGCGTCCAGTTCGCCCGGCACTGACACGGCACCGCGTCGGCGCACCGACTCCGCGAACGGGGTCTCCGCGTCCGCGACGGCGAGCGACGCCGGGGTGGCCCGCATCCCGGCGACGATCTCGTCCACGCCCCGCAGACCCGCGCGGTGGAGCAGCCCCTTCTCGTTGGTGACCCGCTCCCCGCGTGCCGCCGTCACCGCGTGCGCGGTGTGGGTCGCGGCCACGGCGACGGCGCCCGCGACCGGGGAGAGGGAAATACGGGTGCGGTGGCGGACCGGGAACCGCATGACCGGTGGGTCGTCCGCCCTCCGTTCCCGGACGGTCGGGGCCCGTGCGATCCGGTGCCTCACCGTCCCCGGCATCCTCCCGCCGCCCGTGGACTCCCACGTCTCCGTCGTCGACGCGGACGCCGGGCCGGTGTTCCTCGCCGGGTCACTCCGCTGCCGTTCGTCGTGGGCGGCGCCGGCAGGGGCCCCGTGCGACGGCCCCGGCGCATCCGCGTCCGTGACGGTCGTGGGCGGCCGATCGGGCATGTCCCGGGCCGAGCTCCGCGTGCTGGCCCGCCGGCCGCGGGTCCGCGTGTCACGGTGGGCCCGTGGTGTCCGTGGGCCGAAGGCGGTTCGGCCGTCGAAGAGGCGGGAGCGGTGTTGCGCTGGTGGGACGCTTGCAGCAGAGTCGGTGAGGGCCGGATGCGGGCGGTCGCGCGCCTCTGGCCGTGCCACGTGGTGGTGAGTATGTGCGTAGTGGCGTTGCTGCTGGCCGGGTCCGGTCCGCGTGTTCCCGTACCGGAGAACACGCAGGGCGGACGCACGTTCTACGTCAGTCCGGAGGGCGACGACCACGCCGACGGCCGCACTCCCGAAACTCCCTGGCGCACGCTGCGTCACGCCGACGCCGTGCGGCTGAAGCCGGGTGACCGTCTGCTGCTGAGGGGCGGGGCGCGTTTTCCCGGCTCCCTGAGCATCGGCCCGGGGGAGGCCGGGAGCGCCCGCAGACCCGTCATGCTCGACTCCTACGGAGGCGGCCGCGCGATGATCATGTCTGCCGGCTCGCGCGGCATCGAGGTGCACAACACGAGCGGCGTCGTCGTCCGCAACCTGATCGTCACCGGGGACGCCGCGTCCTACGGGGCGCAGGACGGCATCGCGTTCGTCAGTGATCTGCCCGGCGGCCGCAGGCTGCCCCACCTCCGGGTCACGGGCGTCGACGTGTCGGGCTTCCGCAACGGCATCCGGCTGCACGGTGGTGCCGGCGCGTCCGGCTTCCGGGACGTGGTGATCCACGACTGTGCGGTGCACGACAACCAGGACGCGGGGCTCGTGACGGACGGCCCCGCCTTCGACGCGGACGAGCCGGCCTACGCGCACGAACAGGTCACGGTCTCCAGGGTCGTGGCGTTCGCGAACCGGGGCGATCCCCGGGCGAACGACAGCAACACCGGCAGCGGGATCGTCCTCGGCAGCGTCCGGCGCGGTGTGGTCGAGGAGTCGGTCGCCCATGACAACGGGCGGTCGTCCTCGGCGATCGCCGTCGAGGGTCCCATCGGCATCTGGACGTACGACTCGACGCGGATGGTCATCCAGCGGAACGTCGCCCACGGCAATCACACCGGGTCCCGGGTGGACGGCGGCGGGTTCGGCCTGGACAACAACGTGTCCTATTCGCTGGTGCAGTACAACCTGTCCTACGGCAACGACGGCCCGGGCTTCCAGGTGTACTCCGCGGCCCCGAACACGGCGCACAGTGACAACGAGATCCGGTACAACATCAGCCGCAACGACAGCCGCAAGCTCCAGGACTACGGTGCCGTCGTCGTGTTCGGATCGCACGTCGGGAACGTCGCCGTCCACCAGAACACCGTCCTGGTGACGGCGAACGGGCCGGTCAGGGCCCCCGCGCTGCGGCTCCGGCCCAGCCTCGGGACGGTGTCCGTGCGCAACAACGTGTTCGCCACCGACGGCGCCCCCGTGGTGGTGGCCCAGAAGCCCTTCGCGAGGTCGGAGGTGCTGATGCAGGGCAACGACTACCACAGCCCGCGGGACTGGACCCTGTGGTGGGGCGACCGCCGGTACACCGATCTGGCCGCCTGGCGCGCCGAGACGGGCCAGGAAACGCAGGGCCCACGGGCGACCGGAACCAGCGCCGATCCCTGTCTCGTCGACGCCCCGCTGCCCGCGGACGGCACCGGCCCCCACGCCCACGGCCCGGAGAGGGGCGCACTGGTCTCCCGGTGCGCCCACGCGCTGACCGCCGCGGCCGTGGACCTGCGGACGGCCGGCATCGACCCCGGGCCCGTCGACTACTTCGGAACGCCGCTGACCGGATCCCCCGGTGCGGGGGCCGCGCAGGCCGGGCCGGAAGCGTGAGGAATCGTCACCCGCAGGCCGTCGGTCCCCCCCGGCTGTGGTGCGTGGGCGGGCCGCCCCAGGGCACGGACGTGCCAGCCGGCCGCACGCCAGACCTCCCGGTCCAGGGCGTTGCGCGCGTCGAGCATGAGCGGGGCCCGGACCACCTCCGACAGTTTCACCGGGTCGATCGCCCGGTACTGCCGCCAGTCGGTCAGGTGCAGCACCACGTCCGCGTCCCGGCACGCCTCCATGACGTCCGTGTGGTACGACGGACCGGGCAGCGCGGGCCGTGCGTTGTCGATGCCTTCGGGATCGTGCACGCGGACATCCGCGCCCTGGGCGACGATCTCCGCCACGACGGCCAGCGCGGGTGAGTCCCGTACGTCGTCGCTGTCCGGTTTGAAGGTGACCCCCAGTACCGCGACCCGCCGGTCGGCGAACGTGTCGCCCAGGAGCCGACGGGCGAGGTCGACCGTGCGCCGCCGCTGCCGACGGTTGATCCGGTCGACCTCGTGCAGGAACGACACCGCCTCGCCCACCTGCAGTTCCTCCGCCCGGGCGAGGAAGGCGCGGATGTCCTTGGGCAGGCAGCCGCCGCCGAATCCGAGACCGGCGGACAGGAAGCGGCGTCCGATGCGCGCATCACGGCCGAGGGCGTCGGCGAGCGTCACCACGTCGGCGCCCGTGGCGTCGCAGATCTCCGCCATGGCGTTGATGAACGAGATCTTCGTCGCCAGGAAGGAGTTGGCGGCGGCCTTCACGAGTTCCGCGGTGGCCGGGTCGGTGCCGATGTAGGCGACACCGGCTCGCAGCATCGGCTCGTACACCTGGCGCAGCAGCCGATCGGCGCCGGGCTCGGTGGTCCCCACCACCAGGCGGTCAGGGCGCAAGGTGTCCCGGACCGCGAATCCCTCGCGCAGGAACTCCGGATTCCAGGCGATCCGGGCCTCGACTCCCGGGCGCTGCCCGGCCGCGATCCTCCGGCTGAGCGACCGGGTGGTGCCCACCGGCACGGTCGACTTGCCGACGATCAGGCTGTCACGGGTGAGGAGTGGTACCAGGCCGTCGACGACCGCCTCGACATGGCGCAGATCGGCGGCGAGGGAGTCGGGACGTTGCGGTGTGCCGACGCACACGAAGTGCAGGTCGGCGAAGTCGGCGGCCTCGGCGAGGGAGGTCGTGAAGCGCAGCCGGCCGGCCTGTGTGTTCCTGATGAGGATCTCGGGCAGGCCGGGTTCGAAGAACGGCGCCCGGCCGGCGGCGAGTGCCTCGACCTTCCCCGCGTCGGTGTCGACCCCGAGGACATCGTGTCCGATGTCGGCCATGCACGCGGCGTGCACGGCGCCGAGGTATCCCGTACCGATGACGGTCAACCGCATGGAGGTTCTCCTGTTCTTGTGCCGCCGACGCGGTGAGGTCAGCGGGAGTAACCGTCGGGGTTCAGTTCCTGGAACCGCCAGGCGTCACGGCACATGGCGGTGAGGTCACGCGTGGTGGTCCAGCCCCAGGCACGGGCCACCTCGCTCGCGTCGGCGACGAGCGTGGCGACGTCGCCCGCCCTGCGGTCGGCGATCCGGTACGGCACGGGGCGCCCGCTCGCCTCCTCGAAGGCGGCGACCAGCTGGAGCACGGAGGTGCCGGTGCCGGTGCCGAGGTTGAACACCCGCATGCCGGTGCGGTCGTCCAGGTGCTCGACGGCCACCCGGTGCCCTTCGGCGACGTCCATGACGTGGATGTAGTCCCGTACCCCGGTCCCGTCGGGTGTGGGGTAGTCGGTGCCGAAGACGCTCAGCCGCTCCCGGCAGCCCATGGCGACCTGTGCGACGTACGGCATGAGGTTGTTGGGGACGCCCCGCGGGTTCTCGCCGATCAGGCCGCTCGGGTGGGCGCCGACCGGGTTGAAGTAGCGGAGGGCGAGCACCTTCATCTCCCCGAGGCAGGCGCACACGTCCTCCATGATCCGCTCGCACACCAGCTTGGTGCGCGCGTAGGGATTCGTGGGCGCCACGGGGCTCCGCTCGGTCAGCGGCACGGACTCCGCGTCGCCGTAGACGGAGCACGACGAGGAGAACACCAGCCGGTGCACGCCGTGTTCACGCATGACCGACAGCAGCGTGCAGGTTCCGCCCACGTTGGTGTCGTAGTACTCGACCGGCAGGACCACCGACTCTCCGACCGCCTTGCGGGCCGCGAAGTGGATGACGGAGTCCACCGGGTGGGAGGCGAACACCTCCGACAGCGCCCCCCGGTCGCGCACGTCGACGCGGTAGGCGCCGGCGAGCGGCCGTCCTGCGGTCTTGGCGATGCGGTCCAGCGCCTGAGGGGAACTGTTGGCGTGGTTGTCGACGACCACGACTTCGTAGTCGTGGGCGAGCAGTTCGACACAGGTGTGGCTGCCGATGAAACCTGCGCCGCCTGTCACCAGGACGGTCTCGGTCATGGGGGTACCTCGTTTCGTCGGGAGAAGGAGACGTCCGGACGGGACCGTCCGGACACACGGCGGGTCGTGTGCGGCGGACGTCAGCCCGCGACGAACCCGCGCAGGCGGGGGAGGAAAAGCAGCAGCGCCCAGCCCAGCGGCACGAGCGCGACGAGTCCCGTCGTCAGCGGCAGGGCGGCGGTGTGCAGTGCCCGGTGGACGGGGACACCGGCGGATCGCGCGGCCTCGCGGATGTGCAGGGCACTCACCGCGAGCGTCACCGTCCCGTAGGCCGCGGCCCCCAGGAGGCAGAGGAACACGTAGCCGATCGCGGAGCCGGCCGGCTCCGCGACGAGTGCCGCGCCGGACAGCACGACGGTGATCAGGAGGTAGGGGAGCATCAGGCGCAGGGGCAGCGGCTCCCATCCGTCGCGGGCCTTGGGCGTCACCTTGAAGACGACCGTCTTCGGCCGAGCGCGCTGCACCAGCGCGGCCGCGACCCCCCATGCCACGTACGGCCAGCGCGTCAGACCGAACAGCCAGCCCTCCCAGCTCAGCAGCGGCGCGTCGACGGGCCGCAGCAGCCCGCGTCGGCGCAGCAGCAGGGTGAGCAGGAGCAGGAAGAACGACATGGCCCAGAAGTGCAGGAGGAACGCCACGTAGTTCACGTTGATCCACGGAATGCCGGTGATCGCGGCAACCGGCGGCAGCAGCAGTCCGGTGGTGGTGGTCAGGGCCAGCAGCGGATAGTACGAGAGCGCGAACCCGAACCGGAACCTGAGCCGGCCGGGCATGCGCCGCAGATGCTTCGGAAGCATGCCCAGCAGCATCACCATCAGGCTCCGTGACCACTGGAACTCCTGCGTCACCATGGCGGCGAAGGTGAGGGGGCCGTCGCCGTGCGCCTCGGCGTCGATGGCGAAGCCGCCGTGCCAGCCGGCCGAGTTGAGCAGGAAGCTGGTGGAGAAGTCCTCGGCCAGCTCGGGCCCGAGCCCGCCGATGTCGCGCAGGGCCCGGGTCCGGACGGCGTAGTGCGAACCGATGCACAGCGGTGCCAGGCCGTCGGTGTGGCCGAGTTGCATCGGCCCGTGGAAGGTCGCCTCGCGGTGCAGCCGTCCGCGGGCCGACCAGGACGCACGGGCATTGGCGTCGCACACGCTGGGGGCGGCCACATAGCCGACCGCCGGATCGGCGAACGGCCGGACCACCTCCTTCAGATAGCCGTGCCCGGGCACGTGGTCGACGTCGAGCTGGGCCACCACGTCATAGTCCCGGTATCCCCAGTGATCGTAGAAGTGGGCGAGGTTGCCCTCCTTGCACCGGGTGCGCCGGGGCCATGCGTCCCGGTGGTACGAGGCGACACCGCGCCGGCAGGAAACGCGCACCCCGTGGGCGGTGCACCAGCGGAGGATCTCGTCGTCCGGGTCCTCGTCGCACAGCCACACGTCGTAGGGGTACGGGAAGTCCTGGCTCAGCATGGCGGTCAAAGTGGCGCGGGCGACCTTCCAGGGCTCCGACGGCGCCCGGGTCACGACGAACGCGGTCCGCAGCCGGGGCACCCCGACGGCGGGGTCGACGGCGCGCAGCCGGATCACCACGACGACGAAGTACAGCGGAAGCAGTGACAGGTACAGCAGGAGTGCGCTGTTCACGGCGAATCCCGCCCAGCCGACCCGGTGCTCCGGGCGCAGCCACCACGCCCAGAAGCAGACCAGGGCGATCAGCCAGCACAGCGCCAGCAGGCTCGTCCTCGCCCGGTCCGGCCGCCGCAGCCGGGGGACCCAGAGCCCTGTCCCCGGGATGCGTGTGGGGCGCGGCCTGCCGAAGACCGGTCCGTCGGCCGGAACGCCGACGACATTGCCCGCCGAGAGGGTCAGAAGGTGGGTTCTCAGCGCCTCGTCGGCTGTTTCCTCCTTGTACGGACCCTCGTCGAGGATCGTGCCGGCCGCCGGGCCGGGGCCGTTCCGTGTCACGACGCGGTGGAGGTCACGCCGACCGCGCGGGACTCGGCGACGACACCGTCCTGCTGGCCGCCGCGGATCGCCCTGAGGGCGGCGGTGACGTCTTCGGGCCTGGACGCGAACCACCGCACCGTTCGCCGCAGGCCGTCTTCGATGCCCACCTCCGGATGCCAGCCCAGAGATTCCGACGCCCGGGTGATCAGCGGCCGGCGGCGGGTCGGGTCGTCGACGGGCAGCGGGTGGAACTGGATCCCGGCCGGGGATCCCGTCAGGCCGATGACGAGTTCCGCGAGGTGCAGAACCGTCAGTTCGACGGGGTTCCCGAGATTCACCGGACCGGGTTCGCCGTGGTCGAGCATGGCGAGAATTCCGCGCACCAAGTCGTCGACGTAGCAGAAACTGCGCGTCTGCTTTCCGTCTCCGTAGACGGTCAGCGGTTCTCCCCCGAGGGCCTGGACGACGAAACTGGAGACGACCCGGCCGTCGTGCGGACGCATGCGTGGGCCATAGGTGTTGAAAATCCGGATGATTCCCGTGTTCGCGCCGTGATAAGTCCGGTAGGCCTGTGTCAGTGCCTCGGCGAACCGTTTCGCCTCGTCGTAGACGCTGCGCGGGCCGACGGGGTTCACATGCCCCCAGTACGTCTCCTCCTGGGGATGCACCTCGGGATCCCCGTACACCTCGCTCGTGGAGGCGAGGACGAAGCGGGCCCCGTGCCGCAAGGCGAGACGGAGCGCGTTCTCCGTACCGCGACTGCCCACCGCGAGCGTCTCCAGCGGACGTCTCAGATAGTCGGGCGGCGAGGCGGGGCTGGCCAGATGCGCCACCGCGTCCACGGCACCCCGCACATCGACCGACCGGCTGACGTCGCAACGGACGAGTTCGAAGGCGGGGTCGGAGAGAAACGCGGCGACGTTCGCGGGATCTCCGGTGGAGAAGTCGTCAAGGCACACGACTTCGTTCCCGCGCCGAAGGAGCGCTTCGCAAAGATGCGACCCCAGGAAACCGCCGCCACCCGTAACGGCCACACGCATGAATTCTCCTCGGTTGACCAATGAGTTCCATGACTCCGCGCGACACGAGAAGGAATGGGGCCGTTTACCGGGGCAGGAGACGGCTCGCGCCGAAGTCGCGAATCGACCATATGATCACTGGTAGTACTTTCCTTGGAGTGGCGCGTCGTACTGCGCCGACCGGCCGGTACCGCGAACGGGGGAAACGCTCCTCGTCCGCTCGCCGCCGCCATGGAGAGCAGGCCGAGGACGTGCCCGTGGGGGTTTCATCCCTGAGGGTGAGGACTGTCCGGGGCAGGCGGCTGACACGGCTCCCGCACAGGCAGGGTGTGCGCCGCGGGGACGTCCGGGCAGGCTCGTGAAATACGGATGCGGGGGTGCCGCAGAGGCCTCATGATCAGTGGGTTGTCCGCCGCCCTCCGGCAGAGGGGAACCCGCGTGATACGGCGCGTCACCGCCCCCGGCCTCTTTCCGCCGCCCGCCTGCTCCCACGCCTCCGTCGTGGAGGCGGGCACCCGGCCGGCGTTCCTCGCCGGGGCGGTCCCGCTGGACGCCGACGGGAAGCTCGTGGGCGAGGGGGATCCGGTGCGGCAGGCCCGGCAGGTGATCGCGAACCTCGAGGAACAACTGCGGGCGGCCGGCTCCGGCCCGGACCACGCCGTCGCGACGGACGTGTACGTCGTGAGCGGTGAGCCCGCCGTGCTCTCCGCCGTGTGGGACGTGGTCGAGGCGTCCGGGCTGAGCGCGGGGCCCCACTCGTCGACCCTGGTGGGCGTGGCCTGTCTCGGGTACACCGGGCAACTGGTGGAGATCACGGCCACCGCGGTGGTGCCGGACGCGGGGAACCGGTGACGACCGGCGACCGTACGGTGCGCCTGCGCCGGGCGCTGTCCGCCGACGCCGAGGCCGCGGCCGGTGTCTGGCTGCGGTCCTTCGCCGCCGCGCTGCCCGGCGTGGTCCGGCCGCGCTCCGACGACGAGGTGCGGGACTACTTCCGTCATGTCCTCGTGCCGCTGCGGGAGACGTGGGTCGCGGAGGCGGACGGGGACCTCGTCGGTGTGATGGTGCTCGGGGGCGGGGAGCTGGAGCAGCTGTACCTCGCCCCCGAGTGGCGCGGGCACGGGATCGGTGACCGGTTCGTCGCGCTGGCCAAGAAGCACGGGCCCGAGGGGCTCTCCCTGTGGACGTTCCAGGTCAACACGCCCGCGCACCGCTTCTACGAGCGGCACGGTTTCACGGCCGTGGAGCGGACGGACGGCTCCCGCAACGAGGAGCGGGAGCCGGACGTCCGGTACGTGTGGCGGCCGTGGGCGCGGTGTGCCTACGGGTGCAGTACGACCTTGGTGTAGCCCTCGATCCGCTTGTCGAACTTGTCGTAGGCGGACGCCGCCTGGTCCAGGGGGAGTTCGTGGGAGACCACGAAGCTGGGCCTGGCCCTGCCCTCGATGATCATGTCGCGCAGATGCCGGTTGTAGCGCTTCACGTTGCACTGCCCCGTCCCCACCCGCAGGCCCTTCTCGAAGAGCTTGCCGATCGCGACGAGGAGCATGCCCTGCTTGGCCTGCTCGTCGGGGGCTCCCGGGTCGGACGGGACGTAGAGACCGGGCACGCCGAGCGCTCCGGTGGCCCGGACCGTGCCGACGAGCGAGTTCAGGACCGTCGCCGGTTCCTCGCGGTCCGTGGCGCCCTTCGTCGCCTGGTAGCCGACGGCGTCGATGCCCTTGTCCGTGCCGACGCCCTCGGTCTGCTCCTTGATCTGCTCCGCGGGGTCGCCCTCCGCGAAATTGATCGGGACCGCGCCGATCTCCTCGGCCTTCTGCAGCCGCTCGGCGACCCGGTCCACGACGAACACCTTCTTCGCGCCGCGCAGCAGGGCCGAGTACGCGGCCATGAGGCCGACCGGCCCCGCGCCGTACACCGCGACGCTCTCGCCGGGACGGACCTGGGCGAGTTCACAGCCGTGGTAACCGGTGGGGAAGATGTCGGCGAGCAGGATGAAGTCGGTCTCGTGCTCCTGTCCCGGCGGCAGCCTCAGGCAGTTGAAGTCGGCGTAGGGCACGCGCAGGTACTCGGCCTGGCCGCCCTTCCAGGGGCCCATGGAGACGTAGCCGTAGGCGCCGCCCGGGAAACCGGGATTGACCGTCAGGCAGTATCCGGTGAATCCCTCGGCGCAGTTGCGGCAGAATCCGCAGGCGACGTTGAAGGGCATGACCACGCGGTCGCCCTCTTTCAGCGCGGTGACGCCCTGGCCGACCTCCTCGATGATCCCCATGTTCTCGTGTCCGAAGACGATGCCGGGCTCGGCCGAGGTGCGGCCCTCGTACATGTGCAGGTCGGAGCCGCATATCGCGGTGGAACTGACCTTCACGATCACATCGTTCGGGTGCTGGATGCTCGGCTTGTCGACGTCCTCGACCGCGACACTGAACGGTCCTTTGTACACGACGGCCTTCATGGCGGTGACCTCCGTTCCGCGCGTGACTCATCTCTCATGGTTCCGCGGTCTACCGGGTCGGGCAAACCGGTAATCTGCGAACGAAGGGGTCATACGTGTCCGGTACCGCGCCGAGAACGGAAAGAGGCGGGAAATGGCAGCACAGAGACTGGGAACCCTGCTCGTTCCGGTGCCGGGGCTCTCCGGCACCGTCTACCCGCCGGGGACGACCGTGACGGTCCGCGGTCGCGGCTCGTCCGTCGACGCCTTCGTCAACGGTGACTGGCTCTCGCTGGCGTGGTGGGAGTTCTCCGACGGCCTGCGCGAGGACATCGCCGACCGCTGAGGCACGGACGCGGAGCGCGGTTCAGGTGATCTTGACCCAGTCCAGGGTGCGTTCCACGGCGCGCTTCCAGTCCTGGTAGCCGTCGCGGCGCCGCTCCTCGCTCCACTGCGGCTCCCAGCGCTTCGACTCCTGCCAGTGGGAACGCAGCTCGTCGGTGTCGCGCCAGAAGCCTACGGCGAGCCCGGCGGCGTAGGCGGCGCCCAGCGCGGTGGTCTCGGCGACCACGGGGCGGCTGACCGGGACGCCCAGCACGTCGGCCTGGATCTGCATGCACAGGTCGTTCGCGGTGACGCCGCCGTCGACCTTGAGCACGTCCAGGTGGACGCCCGAGTCCTGCTCCATGGCCTCGACCACGTCACGGCTCTGGTAGCAGATGGCCTCCAGCGTGGCCCGGGCGATGTGGGCGCCGGTGTTGTAGCGGGCCAGCCCGACCATGGCGCCCCGGGCGTCGGAGCGCCAGTACGGGGCGAACAGGCCGGAGAAGGCCGGGACGAAGAACATCCCGCCGTTGTCGTCCACCTGGCGGGCCAGCTGCTCGCTCTCCGGGGCACTCCTGATGATCTTCAGCTGGTCGCGCAGCCACTGCACGGCGGCGCCGGTGACGGCGATGGAGCCCTCCAGCGCGTACACCGCGGGGCTGCCCGCGAACTGGTACGCCACCGTCGTGAGCAGCCCGTGCTCCGAGCGCACCGGTTCCGTGCCGGTGTTGAGGACCAGGAAGTTGCCGGTGCCGTAGGTGTTCTTGGCCTCGCCCGGGGAGAAGCAGACCTGGCCGACGGTCGCCGCGTGCTGGTCGCCCAGTACGCCGGTGATCGGAACGGCGGCGCCCAGCGGCCGGGAGGTGCGGGCCGTGCCGTACGCCTCGGGGTCGGAGGAGGGGTGGATGGCCGGCAGCATCGCGCGGGGGATGCCGAAAACGTCCAGGAGTTCGTCGTCCCAGTCCAGCGTCTCCAGGTTCATCAGCATGGTGCGGCTGGCGTTGGTCACGTCGGTGGCGTGCACGCCGCCGCCCGGGCCGCCGGTGAGGTTCCACAGCACCCAGGCGTCCGTGTTGCCGAACAGGGCGTGACCCGCCTCGGCGGCCTCGCGCAGTCCGTCCACGTTCTCCAGCAGCCACTTGATCTTGCCGCCGGAGAAGTAGGTCGCCGGCGGCAGGCCCGCCTTGTGGCGGATGACGTCGCCGCGGCCGTCGCGTTCGAGGGCGGCGGCGATGCTGTCGGTGCGGGTGTCCTGCCAGACGACGGCGTTGTAGTAGGGGCGGCCGGTGCGCGGGTCCCAGACCACGGTCGTCTCGCGCTGGTTGGTGATGCCGATGGCCACCAGATCGGTGGCCGACAGCCCTCCGTCACGGAGGCCGTTCTGGATCACCGTGTTGGTGCGCTCCCAGATCTCCACCGGGTCGTGCTCCACCCAGCCCGAGCGCGGGAGGATCTGCTGGTGCTCGAGCTGGTGCCTGGCCACCTCGTTCCCGGAGTGGTCGAAGATCATGAAGCGGGTGCTGGTGGTCCCCTGGTCCACGGCGCCGACGAATTCGGGCATCGCTGCCACCTCCTGGTGTGCCTAGGATTCTTCGGTGGCCGGGCCCTCTTCGGGCTCCCCCGCCCTCGTCTTGAGCACCGGGCCGATGAACAGGTCGTACACGACGGTTCCGAGGATCGCGCCGATGAGCGGGCCGACGATGGGAATCCACCAGTACCCGCTGAACCATTCGAACGATCCGGGCAGGGCGATCGACCCCCAGCCCTCGAAGAACGTGAACAGCCGGGGGCCGAAATCGCGTGCGGGATTGATCGCGTATCCGGCGTTGGTACCGAACGTCAGGCCGATGGCGACGACCACCAGACCGATGAGGAACGGATGGAGATTCGACATCGGAGCCGTGTTGCGGGTGTCGATGAGCGCACAGATCAGCAGGAGCAGAATTCCCGTTCCGACGATCTGGTCGAGCAGAGGACCCCACCAGGAATCCCCGAAGTATTCGGCGGGGAACGTGGCGAAGATGGAATAGGTCCCCAGCGACTCCTCCCGCGTGATCCCTTCCTTGGCGTTGGCCGCGTCGATCGCCCACCGGTAGCAGGCGTAGACGAGTGCGGCGGCGACGAAGGCGCCCAGGACCTGTGCGAGCCAGTAGGGAAGCACCTTGCGCCACGGGAAGTCCCGGCGTACGGCGAAGGCCAGCGTCACGGCGGGATTGAGGTGGGCGCCGCTGACACCGCCGGCCACATAGACGCCGAACACGACGGCGAGTCCCCAGCCCCACGAGATGATGAGCCAGTTGGCGGGCCCGAACTCCACCATTTGCCGGCCCGAGCCGGGCAGTCCGACGACGGCCACGGCCACGGATCCGATACCCAGCAGAAGCAGGACGAACGTGCCCAGGAATTCGGCGAGCATATCGCCGGCGATGCCTTCTCGATAGCCTCGTCGTTTCGCGATGCGTTCGGCCACCGGCCCTCCTCGGCTGGAATTACATTTTTCCCTCCCCTCGTCGAAAGCGTAGGTCCACCGTGCGGATCATGCCTGTGGAGAGCCGGATTTCCCTCCCTTGGAGCAAGGGGGGACGGCGCTCATCCGCCGCGGCGCGCGTACCGGTCCGTCGCCGCCACCAGCGCGGCGTCACCGGCGTCGCCCGCGTCGTGACCGGCCTCGTCCACGATCGTCAACTCGCTGTCCGGCCAGGCGTGGTGGAGGCGCCAGACGATGCCGAGGAGGTTGCCGAGGTCGAGGCTGCCCTGGACGAGGGTGCCGGGGACGCCCTTGAGGAGGTGGGCGTCGCGCAGGACGACCTCCTGGTCGTCGCCGCCGTCGCCGAGGAAGTGGTCGTTGCCCCAGTAGTGGGTGACGGTACGGGCGAAGCCCATGCGGAACACCGGGTCCCGGAAGCGTGGGACCGAGTCCGGGGGCGCGGGGATCATCGCCGTCTCCCAGTCGGTCCAGGCCTTCGCGGCCCGTTCCCGGACCCGCGGGTCGGGTGACTCCAGCAGCCTGTTGCAGGCGGCGGCCAGGTTGCCGTCGCGCTCGTCGGCGGGCAGCGCGGCGAGGAGGCGTTCGTGGGCTTCCGGGAAGACCCGCCCCAGCCCGCGGGTCAGCAGGGCCACTTCGGCGTGGGAACCGGTGGCGACTCCGGTCAGCACGAGTTCGGACACGACCCCCGGGTGTGTCTGCGCGTACCGCAGTCCGAGCACCGAGCCCCACGACACGCCCCACACCAGCCACCGCTCGATGCCGAGGTGGGTGCGCAGGCGCTCCAGGTCCGCCATGAGGTGGGCGGTCGTGTTGACGCGCATGTCGGTGGTGTGGTCGCTCGCGGGCGGTGTCGAACGACCGGCTCCGCGCTGGTCGAGCAGCACGATGCGGTAGGCGGCGGGGTCGAAGTAGCGCCGGAGGTTCGGGCCGGCGCCGGAGCCCGGCCCGCCGTGCAGCACCACCGCGGGTTTGCCCCGCGGGTTGCCGCTGGTCTCCCAATGAACGCGGTTGCCGTCACCGACGTCGAGCATGCCGTGGTCGTACGGTTCGATCTCCGGATACCTGGCCATCGGAACACCGTAGTGCCGGCGGCGGGGCCGCTCATCTCATTTCCGCGCGGGCAGTCCCGCCGCCCCGGCCGCCGCGCGCAGGACGTCGCGGAGCATCTCGGGGGTGAGCCGGCCCGTGAACGTGTTGCGCTGGCTGACGTGGAAGCAGCCGAAGAGGTGGAGGCCGGATCCGTCGGGGGCGTCCAGGGTGACGTGGGCTCCGTGCGCGAAGGCGGGCCGGGGCCGGGGCACGGTCCAGCCGGCCTCGGCGAACGCGGGCAGCGCGGCCTGCCAGCCGAAGGCCCCCAGGACGAGCGCGGCCCGTACCGTCGGCCGCAGCAGACGCAGCTCCTGCACCAGCCAGGGCCGGCAGGCGTCCCGCTCCTCGGGGGTGGGCCTGTTGGCGGGCGGGGCGCAGTGCACGGGCGAGGTGACGCGCACGCCGTACAGCTCCAGACCGTCCCCGGCGCGGGTGGAGTCCGGCTGCGAGGCGAGCCCCACGTCGTACAGCGCCTGGTACAGCACGTCCCCGGAACGGTCCCCGGTGAACATCCGGCCGGTGCGGTTGCCCCCGTGGGCGGCGGGCGCCAGGCCGACGATCAGCAGCCGGGCGTCCGCCGGCCCGAATCCGGGCACCGGCCTCCCCCAGTACGTCCAGTCCGCGAACGCGGCCCGCTTGGTCCGGGCGACCTCCTCACGCCAGTCGACCAGCCGGGGGCAGGCACGGCAGCCGGCGATGCGCCGGTCGAGCCGGTCGAGGCCATGGGGGTCCATGGCTCCACGGTAGGTGTTCGGGGCGGGAGAAAACCCCGCACCACCGGCCGGGCCCGGGAGTTAAGGTCGGGACCATGGCTTCTGAGAGTGCCGAGGACCCCAGGACCGCCGCCGCCGTGGCCGCCGCCGAGGCGGCGGGTCCGGGCAGTGGTGAGTCCGTGCGGATCGACAGCTGGATCTGGTCGGTGCGGCTGGTCAAGACGCGGTCGCTCGGCGCCGCCGCCTGCAAGGGCGGGCACGTCCGGGTGAACGGCGAGCGCGTGAAGCCCTCGCACTCCCTCCGCGTCGGTGACGAGGTGCGGCTGCGGGCCGAGACCCGGGAGCGGATCGTCGTCGTCAAGCGGCTGATCCGCAAGCGGGTCGGCGCCCCCGTGGCCGTCCAGTGCTACATCGACAACTCCCCGCCGCCCCCGCCCCGCGAGGCCGTCGCCCCGGCCGGTGTCCGCGACCGCGGCGCGGGCCGCCCGACCAAGCGCGACCGCCGGGAGATGGAGCGGCTGCGCGGGCTGGGCGGGCCCGGCCCGTTCGGCGGGCCCGGGGGACCCGGCGGACCGGGCGGCAGCGGTGACCCGGGCGCCGCGCCCGGCGGAACCGGCAGGCGGGGTGGGTCCGCCGGACGCGGGACGGCAGGCGGACGCAAGCCCCGGGGCAAGGGGACCGGTGGTGCGGCCCGGCCGTGAACGCGGGCCGCGCGCTCAGGTCCCGGACACCGGCACCGCCCTCACCCACACCCGGTCCTCCGTCAGGTACCGGTCCACCTTCAGGCCCGCCTCCGCCAGTGCCTCCTCGAACCGCTCCCTCGTCAGGGGGCGGGCGCGGAACGTCTGGGTCCAGGTCGCGTCCGGGAACACGTACTCCGCGTGCACCGAGTCGACCCCGTCCCCGGCCGGCTCCACCGACACGATCCGCACCGTGAAGCCGGCCGGGTCCACCCGCTCGCGCGGCACATCGGTGTGGTAGTCCTCGCCCTCCCGCTGGATCAGCACGCACCCGCCCTTCGCCAGATGCCGCACGCAGGTGCGCAGCATGCCCCGCCGCACCTCGACGTCCCCCGCGTGCACCAGGAACGACGCGAGCAGCACCACGTCGAACGTCTCGCCGAGGTCGAGCCGCTCCACGGGGCCGCATATCGTCCGCGCCCCGCGCACCCGCGCCAGCATCTCGGCGGACTCGTCCACCGCCGTGACCTCGAAGCCGCGCTCCAGCAGCGCGTGGGTCATCCGCCCCGCGCCGCTGCCCAGCTCCAGGATCCGCGCCCGCGCCGGCACCGCGGCGGCGATGATGTCCGGCTCGTCCCCGACGGGCAGCCGCGCGTACAGCTCCACCGCGCAGCCGTCCGGGGTGATCGCCCCGGGGCCCGTCCCCTCGTAGCCCTCACGCATGTTCCGTTCCATATCCGTCAAACGGCCGGTCTCCGCACGCCCGTTCCCTCTTCGTTCTGGTTCATCCGACCGAGTGACGCGTGGTCCCGGCCCCGGTTCGGGGAACCCGGAACGCACGAGACCGGTGCGGACGGGGTGGTGACCGCGATGCGTACGGGCAGTGAGCCGGCGACCGCGCGCAGTCCTCTGCGGATGCGTTTCTGGCTGAGCGTGTGGGGCGTGGTCTGGACGGTGTCCGGCACGGTGGCGTTCGCGCTCGCGGGGTATCCGGGCTGGGCCCTCGTCTGCGGGCTGCTGTGGCTGGTCGTCACGGTCGACCTGGTCGTCGTCCTGCGGCACATCCGCCAGGGCCCGCATTACCAGCCGGGGCGCGACGTGCCTCCGTACCAGCCGCCGAGGAGCCGCCCGTAGCGCGGGCCGTCACGCGTCGAAGCGGGCCGCCTTCAGGTACTCGGGGTTCGGGTCCAGCGCGGCCGCCAGCCGGAAGTGGCGCTTGGCCGGGTGGGGGCGGCCCTGCCGCTGGTAGGTGCGGGCGAGCGCGAAGTGGGCGAAGGCGTTGTCCGGCTCGCGCTCCAGGACGAGGGAGAACTCCAGCTCGGCGGGGCGCAGCTGGGCCGCCGCGAAGAAGGCACGGGCGCGCAGCAGCCGAGCGGCGGTGTTCTCCGGATGGACGTCTATGACGCCGTCGAGCAGCTTCACCGCGCCCCTCGGATCGCGGGAGGCGAGCAGCTGCTCGGCGGCACGGAAGTCGATGACATGCGTTTCCGGCGTACGTCCGGTCGAACCGCTGGTCTCGGGCACGGCGGGATCCTTCCCTCGCTGAAGGGGTTCAACGCCCCGTCCGGCACCCGCTATTCCGGGTGGGAGGTCCGCGCCCGGCGGACGAGCCCGGACCACACGTCCTTGACGCGCTGTTCCAGCTCGTCGAGGGGGACGTCGTTGTCGATGACGAGGTCGGCGATCTCCCGGCGCTGCTCGCGGGTCGCCTGGACGGCCATCCGCGCGCGTGCGTCCTCCTCCGTCATGCCGCGCCGGCCCACGAGCCGGTCGAGCTGGGTTTCGGGGCTCGCGTCGACGACGATCACGAGGTCGTAGAGGGGGGCCAGGCCGTTCTCCGTGAGGAGGGGGACGTCGTGGACCACCACGGCGTCCTCGGCGGCGGCCTCCTCCAGCTCGCGGGAGCGGGCGCCCACCAGGGGGTGGACGATCGAGTTGAGGACGGCCAGTCTCTCCGGGTCGGCGAAGACGACGGAGCCCAGCTTGGGCCGGTCGAGCCGGCCGTCCGCGGTGAGGACCTCCGGGCCGAAGGCGTCCACGACCGCCGCGAGACCGGGCGTCCCCGGTTCGACTACCTCACGCGCGATCCGGTCCGCGTCGATCAGCACGGCCCCGCACTCGACGAGCAGCCGCGACACCTCGCTCTTGCCGGCACCGATACCGCCGGTCAGGCCCACTTTCAGCATGGGGAGCAGCCTACGGCGTCAGCCGTCGCCCTCCCGCTCCGCCAGGAAGCGTTCGAACTCGCGGCCGATCTCGTCCGCCGACGGGATCTCCACCGGCTCGGCGAGCATGTTGCCCCGGGTCTCCGCGCCCGCCGCGGCGTCGTACTGGTGCTCGAGGCCCTGGACGAGGGCGGTGAGTTCGTCGTCGCCCTCCTGGATCTGGCGGTCGATCTCCGTCTGGGTGCGGTGGGCGTCGGTGCGCAGCCCGTGGGCGACACCGGGCAGGACCAGGCCCGTCGCGGCCGTGATGGCCTCCAGGGCGGTCAGCGCCGCGTCCGGGTACGGCGAACGGGCGATGTAGTGCGGCACGTGCGCGGCGACGCCCAGGACGTCGTGCCCGGCCTGCATGAGCCGGTACTCGACGAGCGCCTCGGCGCTGCCGGGCACCTGCGCCTCGTCGAAGGCGCTGCCGGCCACCGGGACGAGGTCGGCGCGGTTGCCGTGCGGGGTGAGACCGACGGGCCGGGTGTGCGGGACGCCCATGGGGATGCCGTGGAAGTTCACCGACAGGCGTACGCCGAGCCGCTCCACGATCTGCTGGACGGCGGCGGCGAAGCGCTCCCACTCCACGTCCGGTTCGGGCCCGGAGAGCAGCAGGAAGGGCGCTCCCGTGGCGTCCTGGACGAGGCGCACCTCGATGGCGGGCACCTCGTAGTCGCTCCACCGGTCGCGGGTGAAGGTCAGCAGCGGGCGCCGGGCGCGGTAGTCGACGAGCCGGTCGTGGTCGAACCGGGCGACGACCTGGTGGGGCAGCGAGTCGAGCAGCCGGTCGACGATCTGGTCCCCGGTCTCCCCCGCGTCGATGTATCCGTCGAAGTGGTAGAGCATGACAAGTCCGGCCGACTCCTGGGCCAGCGCCATGTCGACGACGCCGAGCCCCTTCGGCTCCCATGCGTACAAACCCTGCGGATCAAGCACAGTGACCGCTCCTCCTCATGTCCGTACAGCACAACGTGACACACGGCACCGACATTCCCGGGCGCGGGCGGCCCGTCGTCAAGGGCGCGGGCGACTCCCCCCAGGGGGCGCGGGGAACCGGGCGGGAGCCCCCACCGGTCCCGCGGCCGGCCCGCCTCCCGAAACGCAGCACTGAGGGGCCGTACCCCGAAAGGTACGGCCCCTCAGTCAACCGCTAGGCGTCAGCGGAGAGCGTTCAGCTCTGTCCACCCGCCAGCTTCTCGCGCAGAGCGGCCAGCGCCTCGTCCGAAGCCAGCGCACCGGACTGGTCGCCGCCCTCGGAGGAGTACGAACCGCCACCGGACGCGGCCGGAGCGGCGGCCTCGCCACCCTCGGCAGCGGCCTTCTCGTCCGCCTCGCGGGACTTGATGACCTGCGCCTGGTGCTGCTCGAAGCGCTGCTGCGCCTCGGCGTACTGGGTCTCCCACGCCTCGCGCTGGGTCTCGTAGCCCTCGAGCCAGTCGTTGGTCTCGGGGTCGAAGCCCTCGGGGTAGATGTAGTTGCCCTGGTCGTCGTAGGACGCGGCCATGCCGTACAGGGTCGGGTCGAACTCGACCGCCGACGGGTCGGCGCCGAAGGCCTCGTTGGCCTGCTTCAGCGAGAGGCTGATGCGACGGCGCTCGAGGTCGATGTCGATGACCTTGACGAAGATCTCGTCGTTGACCTGGACGACCTGCTCCGGGATCTCCACGTGGCGCTCGGCCAGCTCGGAGATGTGGACCAGACCCTCGATGCCCTCGTCCACGCGGACGAACGCACCGAACGGAACCAGCTTCGTGACCTTGCCGGGCACGACCTGGCCGATCTGGTGGGTACGGGCGAACTGCTGCCACGGGTCTTCCTGGGTCGCCTTCAGCGACAGGGAGACACGCTCGCGGTCCATGTCGACGTCGAGGACCTCGACGGTGACCTCCTGGCCGACCTCGACGACCTCGGAGGGGTGGTCGATGTGCTTCCAGGACAGCTCGGAGACGTGGACCAGACCGTCGACGCCGCCCAGGTCCACGAAGGCACCGAAGTTGACGATCGAGGAGACGACGCCGGAACGGACCTGACCCTTCTGGAGGGTGGTGAGGAACGTCTGGCGGACCTCGGACTGGGTCTGCTCCAGCCAGGCACGGCGGGACAGGACCACGTTGTTGCGGTTCTTGTCCAGCTCGATGATCTTCGCCTCGAGCTCCTTGCCCACGTAGGGCTGGAGGTCGCGGACACGGCGCATCTCGACCAGGGAGGCCGGGAGGAAGCCGCGGAGGCCGATGTCGAGGATGAGACCACCCTTGACGACCTCGATGACGGTACCGGTGACGATGCCGTCCTCTTCCTTGATCTTCTCGATGGTGCCCCAGGCACGCTCGTACTGGGCGCGCTTCTTCGAGAGGATCAGGCGGCCTTCCTTGTCCTCCTTCTGGAGGACCAGGGCCTCGATCTCGTCGCCGACGGCGACGACCTCGTTCGGGTCGACGTCGTGCTTGATCGAGAGCTCGCGGCTCGGGATGACACCTTCGGTCTTGTAACCGATGTCGAGCAGGACCTCGTCCCGGTCGACCTTCACGATGACGCCGTCGACGATGTCGCCGTCGTTGAAGTACTTGATCGTCTCGTCGATCGCTGCGAGGAAGGCTTCCTCGTTACCGATGTCGTTGACCGCAACCTGCGGGGTGGTGGCGGTGGTCTCGGTGCTGCTCGTCATGTGGGAAAGGGCTCCGGTACGGACATTGAAGTCGTAGGTACTGCTACGCCGGAGCCCGTTTCGCTCTGCAGAAGCCGGACAGCCAAGGAAGCGTCCCACCGTTGACCAGTGATGACGCCTCGAGAACCGAGGGGACATACAACAGATGCAAGCGCAGCCTGCTACGTCTGAGGTGCGCAGGCTCGCAGCGCAACTTGTAGCATACGGGGGCAGCCGGGCAGGGTCAATGCGCGAAGCACCCACCCGGGGCGGATCGCCGCATAACCGGCACAACTGCGGTGCTCCGAGGCCGTGCGGGGGCGAGGGAGAGACCCCTTCGGCGACACGGCGGGGACCGGCTGGACGGAAGAGTACGACGAGGGAGCCCATCATCCAAGAGCCCGAAGCACCCGAACCGGAGGCGACCCGGCGGCAGGCCGGTGTCACGGAGAGCTCCCGCGCCAACCGGGGCTGGTGGGACCGCAACGCGGACGAGTACCAGATCGAGCACGGCACGTTCCTCGGCGACGACCGCTTCGTGTGGGGGCCCGAGGGCCTGGACGAGGTGGAGGCGGAACTGCTCGGCCCGCCGGAGGAGCTGAAGGGGCGGGACGTCCTGGAACTGGGCGCCGGCGCGGCGCAGTGCTCGCGCTGGCTGGCCGCGCAGGGGGCGCGGCCGGTGGCGCTGGACATCTCGCACCGGCAGTTGCAGCACGCCCTGCGGATCGGCGGGCCGGTCCCGCTGGTGTGCGCCGACGCGTGCGCGCTGCCGTTCGCGGACGGCTCCTTCGACCTGGCCTGCTCGGCGTACGGGGCGCTGCCCTTCGTCGCCGATCCGCGGCTGGTGCTGCGCGAGGTGCGGCGGGTGCTGCGGCCCGGCGGCCGGCTGGTCTTCTCGGTCACGCATCCGATCCGCTGGGCGTTCCCGGACGAGCCCGGCCCGGAGGGGCTGAGCGTGTCCGCGTCGTACTTCGACCGCACTCCCTACGTCGAGCAGGACGAGGGGGGCCGCGCGGTGTACGTGGAGCACCACAGGACGCTCGGGGACCGCGTCCGTGACGTCGTCGCCTCGGGGTTCCGGCTGGTGGACCTGGTGGAGCCGGAGTGGCCGGCCTGGAACACCTCCGAGTGGGGCGGCTGGTCGCCGCTGCGCGGGAATCTGATCCCGGGGACGGCGATCTTCGTGTGCGTGCGGGACTGAGTGCGTGATCCGTCACGACGCCCTGGACGCCCTTCCCGTGCGCGAGGCCCTGCCGGGGCTGACCGGCGCGCTCGACGCGCACGGCACCGCCGTGCTGGTGGCGCCGCCGGGGACCGGCAAGACGACGCTGGTGCCGCTAGCGCTGGCGGGGCTCCTCGGGGACGGACCCGCGCGGCGGGTGGT
The DNA here is from genome assembly GCF_042898795.1 of Streptomyces sp. NPDC000348. Classification (NCBI taxonomy): domain Bacteria; kingdom Bacillati; phylum Actinomycetota; class Actinomycetes; order Kitasatosporales; family Streptomycetaceae; genus Streptomyces; species Streptomyces sp. NPDC000348. The sequence goes on along the minus strand of NZ_JBIAZD010000005.1, from coordinate 200,771 downwards.
GGTCGCCGAGCCGCGGCGGATCGCGGCCCGCGCGGCGGCACGGCGGATGGCGTGGCTGCTGGGCGAGCGGGTCGGCGGGTCGGTCGGTTTCACCGTGCGCGGGGAGCGGGCGGTGGGACGGCACACGCGCGTGGAGGTCGTCACGACGGGTGTGCTCCTCCAGCGCCTCCAGCGCGACCAGGAGCTTTCCGGTGTGGACGTGGTGGTGCTCGACGAGTGCCACGAGCGGCACCTGGACGCGGACACGGCGGCGGCGTTCCTGTGGGACGTGCGCCAGGCCCTGCGCCCGGAGCTGCGGCTGGTGGCGGCGTCGGCGACGACGGACGCGGAGGGCTGGGCCCGGCTGCTGGGGGACGCGCCGGTGGTCGAGGCGCGCGGTGCCGCGTTCCCGGTGGAGGTGGTGTGGGCGCCTCCCCCGCGCGCGGTGCGGCCGCCGCACGGGACGCGGGTCGATCCTGCGCTGCTGGCGCACGTGGCGTCGGTGGTGCGGCGGGCACTGGCGGAGCGGGACGGGGACGTGCTGGCGTTCCTGCCGGGGGTCGGCGAGATCGCCCGGGTGGCCGGGCGGCTCGGGGACCTCGGCGGTGTCGACGTGCTCCAGGTGCACGGGCGGGCGCCGGCCGCCGTGCAGGACGCGGTGCTGTCCGCCGGGGAGCGGCGCCGGGTGGTGCTGGCGACCTCGGTCGCGGAGTCGTCGCTGACGGTTCCGGGGGTGCGGGTGGTCGTGGACTCCGGGCTGGCGCGCGAGCCGCGCGTGGACCACGCGCGGGGGCTCGGCGCGCTGACGACGGTACGGGCCTCCCGCGCGGCGGGGCGGCAGCGGGCGGGACGGGCCGGGCGCGAGGCCCCGGGGGCGGTGTACCGGTGCTGGGCGGAGGCGGAGGACGCGCGGCTGCCGCGGTTCCCCTCCCCCGAGATCAAGGTGGCCGACCTGACGGCGTTCGCGCTCCAGGCGGCCTGCTGGGGCGATCCGGACGCCTCGGGGCTGGCGCTGCTGGATCCCCCGCCGGCCGGGGCGATGGCGGCGGCCCGCTCCGTCCTGACGGCGATCGGGGCGGTGGGCCCCGACGGGCGGGCCGGTGAGCGCGGGGCGCGGCTGGCCGGCCTGGGCCTGCACCCGCGTCTGGGGCGCGCCCTGCTGGACGCGGCACCGGTGGTGGGTCCGGACCTCGCGGCCGAGGTGGTCGCCCTGATCGGCGAGGAGCCGCCGCGTGAGTACGGCGACGACCTCGCCGCCGCGCTGCGGGCCGCCCGGCGCGGCGGCGACCCGTACGCCACCCGCTGGCGCAGGGAGGCCGACCGCCTCCGCCGGCTGGTCCCCGCCACCGCCGGCGAGACGGCACGGGGCTCCCTGCCGCCGCCGGAGGCGGGGTCCGACGCCGGTTCCGGCTCCGGCACCGGGGACGGGACCGATGCCGCGGTCGAGCCCGGCGTCCCGCCGGCCGCACAGGACTTCGGCGCCCCGGCGCAGGGTGCCTCTCCCGCGCCGGGGCGCCGCGCCGGGACCGCGCCCGCCGCACGGGCCCCCGGCCGCACCGCACCGGGGCTCGCCGGGGAGGACGGGCGTGCCGGGCTGGTGGTGGCGCTCGCGTTCCCGGAGCGGGTGGCCCGCGCGGAGGGCGGTTCGTACCTGATGGTGGGCGGGACACGGGCGGAGGCGGGGGCGGGATCGCAGGTGCGGGGCGCCGAGTGGATCGCCGTTGCCGTGGCCGACCGCCCGGTGGGGCGGGGGCACGCGCGCGTGCACCTCGGGGGCGTGGTCGACGAGGGGATCGCGCGGGTCGCGGCGGGGGCGTTGCTGGAGCACCGGGAGGAAGTGTGCTGGGGCGACGGGGACGTCGTCGCGCGGCGGGTCGAGCGGCTCGGGGCGGTGGAGGTGGCCGTGCGGCCGTACACCGGCGCCGACCCCTCGCTCGTACGGGCCGCGCTGCTGGACGGGCTGCGGCGGGAGGGGTTCGGGCTGCTGCGGTGGCCGGCCGGGGCGGCCGTGCTGCGGCAGCGGCTGGCCTTCCTGCACGGCCGGCTCGGTGAGCCGTGGCCCGATGTCTCCGACGAGGCGCTGCACGCGCGCGCGGAGGAGTGGCTGGAGCCGGAGCTGAGCCGTGCCCGGCGGCGGGCCGATCTCGCGCGGATCGACGCCGGGCAGGCGCTCGCGCGGCTGCTGCCCTGGGCCTCCGGCGAGGCCGTACGGCTCGACGAGCTCGCCCCCGAGCGGATCACCGTGCCCAGCGGGTCCGGAATCCGGATCGACTACTCCGACCCGGAGCGGCCGGTGCTCGCCGTGAAGCTGCAGGAGATGTTCGGGCTCCAGGAGTCGCCACGGGTGGCCGGGGTGCCGCTGCTGGTGCACCTGCTGTCCCCGGCCGGGCGGCCCGCCGCCGTGACCGCCGACCTCGCCTCGTTCTGGCGGGACGGCTACCAGGGCGTACGGGCCGAACTGCGCGGGCGCTACCCCAGGCACCCGTGGCCGGAGGATCCGGCCACCGCCGAGCCGACCCGGTACACCAACGCCCGGCTCCGGCGGTGATCGGTTCCGCGTTCCGTCAGGCGGTGGGGCTCGCCGACGGGTCGGCGGACGGGGCCGGGGACTCCGCCCCGGCCGCCGCCTCCACGGTCAGTTCGACCGTGACGGTCGCCCCGCCCGCGGTGGTGACGCGGAGCAGGAACGTGCCGGCGGTGTCGTCCGCGTACAGCCGGGGCAGCTTCAGCAGACCGTCCGCGTCCGTCGTCAGACCGCTCAGGGTGCGCACGGCCTTGCCGTCGGCGTCCTCGAAGTAGGGGCCCTTGTCGTTCACGGCCGGGTCGTCGGCCGACTTGATCAGCGTGGCGGTGGCGGCCACCCGGTCGGCGGCGACGCCCTCGTACGTGGCCTTCAGCTCGACCGTGTCCGCGAACTCGCCGCCCGGCGTGCAGGTGAGCGCCTCCTCGCCGGTGCGGACGAGGGTGTCGGCGGCGCGCTCGGTGACCGTCGCCCTGTAGGCGACGCCCTTGACCGTACGGCCGGCCACCGTGGCCTGGACGGCGACGGGACCGGTCTTCTCGCCCGCCTGGAGCGCGGGGGCCACGGCGACGCCCGAGCCGTTGGTGACGACGACGGCCATGCTCTCGCCGCCGGTGAAGGTGGTGTCGGTGTCGCCGACGATGGTGAACCGGATCCGCACCTTGGCCACGGCCTTGCCGTCGTCCGTCTCCGCGCGGGTGCTGATCCGCTCGGTGAACGCGTCGCCCGCCATCGCGGTGAGCGTCGCGGTGCCGGCGTCCTCCAGGTGGTCCACCGTGTCGGTCGCGGTGGGCGGAGTGGTGCCGGTCGGCGGCGGGCTCGGGTTACCGGAGTCGACCGGCGGCTTGGAGTCCGGGACGGACGGCTTGGCCGGCTTGGACGGCTTCGTGCCGGGCTTCGGCGTCACCGGCGTGCTCGGCGTCGTCGGGGAGGTCACCGTGGCGCTGTCGCTGCGGTCCGTGGGCAGTGTGCCGGTGCCGTCCGGGATCTCGTGGGTGCCCCTGCGGTAGTACTCCAGCCACGACATGACGGTGTTCAGGTACTCCGTCGAGTTGTTGTAGCTGAGGATCGCCCGGTCGAGGTCGCGCTGGTCGGACAGGTCCCAGTCGAAGCGGCACAGGTAGTGGCCGGCGGCGAGGGCGGCGTCGTAGATGTTGTTGGGGTCCTGACGGCCGTCGCCGTTGCCGTCACGGCCCGCCCACTCCCAGGTGGAGGGGATGAACTGCATGGGGCCGACGGCCTGGTCGTAGGAGCTGTTGCCGTCGTAGGCGCCGTCGTCGGTGTCCTTGATGAGGGCGAAGCCGTTGCCGTCGAGCTGGGGGCCGAGGATGGGCGAGAGGGTGGTGCCGTCGGCGTCGACGCGTCCGCCGCGGGCCTGACCGGACTCCACCTTGCCGATGGCGGCGAGCAGTTGCCAGGGCAGGTTGCAGCCGGGCTTCTTCTCGCGCAGCGCGGCCTCGGCCTTCTTGTAGGCGTCGAGGACGGTCGCGGGTATGCCGGCCTCGGTCACGCCGGACACGTCCGTCCCGGTGCTCGCGGACGGGGCGGGGTTCGGGCTGTTGAGCGGCGGCAGGTCCGTGTAGTACGGCGAGTTGCCGGTCGCACCGGCGGCGTCGGCGGCCTCCTCGGGCGAGGGCGTGGTGTCCGAGGTGGTCCGTCTGCCCTGGTCGTCGGTGGTCGCGCCCGGAGCCTGGGAGGCGGCGAGCGCCGCGACCGCCGCCGCGGCGACGGCGGTGGTCGTCACTCCCTTGCGCAGCCTCCTGCCGAATTGCGCCGCCATAGAGTGAACCCCTCCCGTGGACGCCGTGGCGTCCGTCAGCCTGTGTTGTGTTCGCCCTGGTGTGACGATCCGACCGCCCCTCTGGTTGCCCTCCTGTGGGCGTCCGGCGCGACGGTTCTCGTGACCCTACGACAACTTCCTTTGCTCCGGCACCCGTTCCTGCCCGGTATTCACCGGTTGGCCACGTTCCCGCGTGGCGGGGGGTCGGTGCGGGGCGTCCCGCATACTGGGGCCTGCCGATCGGGCGGGTCCACGGGTCCGGTCAACCACCTTCGTGAGGAGCCCCGTTGCCGTTCACGCTGAGCCATGCGGCGGCGGTGCTGCCCGCCGTGCGCACGGACGGGAGCGGACGGGGCTCCCTGGTTCCGGCCGTGCTGGTCGCGGGCAGCTTCGCTCCCGACATGACCTATTACGCGGCGAGTGTCCGGTCCGGGGCGATGGAGTTCGGTGACGTCACCCACGGGTTCCGGGGTGTGTTCACGGTCGACGTGCTCATCGCCTGGGTGCTGGTGGGGCTGTGGCTGCTGGTGCGGGAACCGCTGGTGGCGCTGTTGCCGCGGGCCCTCCAGGGGCGGGCGGCGGCGCTGCTGCGCTGTGGGGCGCCGCGTGCGCGGGTGCGGCCGTCACTGGTGGCGCGCTGGTACGTCTCGGCCGTGGCGGGGGCGACGACGCATGTGGTCTGGGACGCCTTCACGCACCTCGACCGGTGGGGGATGCGGGTGTTCCCCGTGCTGGGCGAGGAGGTGGCCGGGTCGCCGCTGTACTGGTACCTGCAGTACGGCGGCTCGGCGGTGGCCGCGGTCGTCATCGCGCTGTTCGTGGTGCGGGCGCTGCGGCGGGTGCCGGACGGCGCCGGGCCCTCGGGGGTCCCGCCGCTGTCCGCCGGGGACCGCTGGTGGGCCGTGGCGCTGCTCGGCGGGTGCGCGGTGGTGGCGGCGGTGCAGCGGGCCTCGCGGTGGTGGGATCACTGGGGCTCGACCGCGAAGCCCTGGGAGCTGGTTCCGACGGTGTGCTTCGGCGCGGGCGCGGGGCTGGTCCTCGCGCTGCCGCTGTACGCGGTGGCCGTCAGGGTGTGGCGTCCGGCCACGGGGGTCCCTGCGGGCGCCGGTGCGCGGCGGCCGCATCGTACGGGCGCACGCTGAGGGTGTCGCTCGCCGCGACGAACACGGTGACGGTGCGGACCGGGCGGGGCCGGGGCAGCAGGGTGAGCGCCAGGGTGAGGTAGGCGCGGGCCAGCTCGGCCCACAGCCGCCACGGCGGCTGCTCGCCCGCGGGGCCCACGGCGGTGGGGGTGCGGGCTGTTCTCCGGCGGCCGTCGGCGACCCGGCGGCCGAGGTGCGCCGTGACGTTCCGCAGCGCGGTCGCGGGGGTGCGGGCGGTGCTTGCGGCGGCCGCGAAGACCGGAACCGGTGGGGACACCGGATGTCCGCCGGGGCGCGGGGGTGCGTTGCCTGCCGCTGTGCGGTGAAGCATGCGTATGCCCATGCATGGCATGGTGTCCGCCCGTCCCGGCGGCGGCTTTTCCGCGGGGGCCACGCGAGTGAAGGTCCCTCCGGGGCGGCGGGGTCGGGCGGCGGGCTCGCGCAGGGGGTACGGGCACGCCCGGCACCGCCGGACGTCATCGCGGTGACCCGCCAGGACCGGACCGGCCCGGCACCGCCGGACTGCGCCCTGGCGGTGCTCCCCGTCCCGGCGACGACGGCGGAGACGGCACGGGCGGGCCGGTCACGGGGCGCTGCCCCCCGGGGGCCGGCTCGGCGTCGCCGGGACGCGCCGTGGTGTTCGTCGTCGCGGCGGGAACGGGGGGACCGGGTCTCGCTCGGCGAGGGCGAGGGCCGGGGCGTCCCGGCCCCGGCCCTCGCCTGCGGCGGGTCAGTGGGCCGCCGACTCCCAGTCGGCGCCCGCGCCCACCGAGACACCCAGGGGGACTCGGAGCCGTACCGCGGCGGACATTTCCCGGCGGACCAGGTCCTCCACCGCGGCGCGTTCGCCGGGGGCCAGTTCCAGGACGATTTCGTCGTGGACCTGCAGGAGCATGCGGGAGCTCAGGTCCGCCTCGCGCAGCGCCCGGTCCACGTTCAGCATGGCGATCTTGACGATGTCGGCCGCCGTGCCCTGGATCGGCGCGTTCAGCGCCATGCGCTCCGCGGCCTCGCGGCGCTGGCGGTTGTCGCTGTTGAGGTCGGGCAGGTAGCGGCGGCGGCCGAAGAGCGTCGCCGTGTAGCCGGTCGCCCGGGCCTCGTCGACGACCCGGCGCAGATAGTCCCGTACGCCGCCGAAGCGCTCGAAGTACGCGTCCATCAGGGCGCGCGCCTCCGCCGCCTCGATGTTCAGCTGCTGGGAGAGGCCGAAGGCGGACAGCCCGTACGCCAGCCCGTACGACATCGCCTTGATCTTGCGGCGCATCTCCGCGTCCACCGCGGACCGCTCGACCGAGAACACCTGTGCCGCCGCCGTGGTGTGCAGGTCCTCGCCCGAGGTGAACGCCTCGATCAGGCCGGCGTCCTCGGAGAGGTGGGCCATCACGCGCAGCTCGATCTGGCTGTAGTCGGCGGTGAGGAGCGACTCGAAGCCCTCGCCGACCACGAAGCCGCGGCGGATCGCGCGGCCCTCGTCCGTGCGGACCGGGATGTTCTGGAGGTTGGGGTCCGTCGAGGACAGACGGCCCGTCGCGGCGACGGTCTGGTTGAACGTGGTGTGGATACGGCCGTCCGCGGCGATCGTCTTGATCAGGCCCTCGACGGTGACGCGCAGCTTCGCCTGCTCACGGTGGCGGAGCATGATCACCGGCAGTTCGTTGTCGGTCTGTGTGGCGAGCCAGGCCAGGGCGTCGGCGTCCGTGGTGTAACCGGTCTTCGTCCGCTTCGTCCTCGGCAGGGCCAGCTCGCCGAAGAGGACCTCCTGGAGCTGCTTGGGCGAGCCCAGGTTGAACTCGTGGCCCGCCGCCGCGTGCGCCTCCTTCACCGCCTGCTGCACGGCACCCGCGAACATCTGCTCCATCGCCTGGAGGTGCTCCCGGTCGGCCGCGATGCCGTGCCGCTCCATGCGGGCGAGCAGCGCGGACGTGGGCAGCTCCATGTCACGGAGCAGGTCCGCCGCGCCCACTTCCTCCAGGCGGCCCCCGAACGCCCCGCCCAGGTCGAGGACGGCACGGGCCTGCACCATCAGCGCCTCGGCCTGGGCGCCGTCGTCGGCGCCGAAGGCCAGCTGGCCGTCGGGCGCGGCGGCGGGCGCCAGCTCGCGGTGCAGGTACTCCAGGGACAGCGCGTCCAGGTCGAAGGAGCGGCGGCCCGGCTTCACCAGGTACGCGGCGAGCGCGGTGTCCATGGTGACGCCCTCGATGGTCCAGCCGTGCTCGGCGAAGACCCGCATCGCGCCCTTGGCGTTGTGGAACACCTTGGGCCGGTCCGCGTCGGCGAGCCAGGCCGAGAACGCCCGTTCGTCGGCCTCGTCCAGCTCGGACGGGTCGAACCAGGCGGCCGGTCCGGCGGACGTGGCCAGCGCGATCTCGGCGACCGAGCCGGTGCCGAGGGCCCAGGTGTCGACCGTGGCGACGCCGAGCGGGCCGGTGCCGTGCTCGGTGAGCCAGCCGGCCAGCTCGCCGGTGCCCAGCACCGTGCCGTCCAGCTCCACGCCGGCCTCGGCGACCGGGGTGGCCTCGGCCTCCTCCGCGCCCGGGTCGACGGCGAACAGCCGCTCCCGCAGCGACGGGTTCCTGATCTCCAGGGTGTCCAGGATCATCGTCACGGCCTTGCGGTCGTAGGCGGCCCGCTCCAGGTCGAGGACGCCCTTGGGCAGCTCGACCGCGCGCTCCAGCTCGGTGAGCCGGCGGTTGAGCTTGACGGACTCCAGGTGGTCGCGCAGGTTCTGCCCGGCCTTGCCCTTGACCTCCTCGACGCGCTCGACCAGCTCGGCGAAGGAACCGAACTGGTTGATCCACTTCGCGGCCGTCTTCTCGCCGACGCCGGGGATGCCGGGCAGGTTGTCCGACGGGTCGCCGCGCAGCGCCGCGAAGTCGGGGTACTGCGCGGGGGTCAGGCCGTACTTCTCGAAGACCTTCTCCGGGGTGAACCGGGTCAGCTCGGAGACGCCCTTCGTCGGGTACAGCACCGTGGTGTGCTCGGAGACCAGCTGGAAGGAGTCCCGGTCGCCGGTGACGATCAGCACCTCGAAGCCCTCGGCCTCGGCCTGGGTGGCGAGGGTGGCGATGATGTCGTCCGCCTCGAAGCCCTCGACGGCGAAGCGGTCGGCGCGCATCGCGTCGAGCAGCTCGCCGATGAGCTGGACCTGGCCCTTGAACTCGTCCGGGGTCTTGGAGCGGTTCGCCTTGTACTCGGTGAACTCCTCCGAGCGCCATGTCCTGCGGGAGACGTCGAAGGCGACGGCGAAGTGGGTGGGGGCCTCGTCACGGAGGGTGTTGGCCAGCATCGACGCGAAGCCGTAGATCGCGTTCGTCGGCTGGCCCGTCGCGGTGGTGAAGTTCTCCGCGGGCAGCGCGAAGAACGCGCGGTACGCGAGGGAGTGCCCGTCCATGAGCATCAGGCGGGGGCGGGTTCCGCCGGGGGTCCGTTCGGTCTTCTTCGATGCTGTCTCTGCCACGTGTCCGATCCTGCCACGTGGCACCGACAGTCGGTCCCGTCCGCGGCCGGCGGAACGGGTCCGCCCCCGTCCCTTCCCGCCCCGTTCCCGGGACACGGGCCGCGTGACAGGATCGGAGGCGTACCTCACACGTGCGGGAACAAGGAGTGCGCGATGGCGACGAAGCCGCCCCAGGGTGATCCGGTCCAGGACGCGCCGCAGGTCGCCGAGCCGAAGCACGCGGCCGCGGGGCTGCCGGCGATCGGGCACACCCTGCGGATGGCCCAGCAGCAGATGGGCGTGAAGCGGACGGCGCTGACGCTGCTCAGCGTGAACCAGAAGAACGGCTTCGACTGCCCGGGGTGCGCCTGGCCGGAGCCGGAGCACCGGCACCGCGCGGAGTTCTGTGAGAACGGGGCGAAGGCCGTGGCCGAGGAGGCCACCCTGCGCCGGGTCACCCCGGAGTTCTTCGCCGCGCACCCGGTCGCCGACCTGTCCGGCCGCAGCGGCTACTGGCTGGGCCAGCAGGGCCGGCTGACGCACCCCATGTACCTCCCCGAGGGCGGCGAGCACTACGAGCCGGTCACCTGGGAGCGGGCCTTCGACATCGTCGCCGAGGAGATCGCCGCCCTCGGCTCCCCGGACGAGGCCGTCTTCTACACCTCCGGACGCACCAGCAACGAGGCCGCCTTCCTCTACCAGCTGTTCGCCCGCAGGCTCGGCACCAACAACCTGCCCGACTGCTCCAACATGTGCCACGAGTCGTCCGGTTCGGCCCTGTCGGAGACGATCGGCGTCGGCAAGGGCAGCATCCTGCTGGAGGACCTCCACCAGGCCGACCTGATCATCGTCGCCGGCCAGAACCCCGGCACCAACCATCCGCGCATGCTGTCCGCCCTGGAGAAGGCCAAGGCGAACGGAGCGCGGATCATCAGTGTCAACCCGCTGCCGGAGGCGGGTCTGGAGCGCTTCAAGAACCCGCAGACCGCCAAGGGGCTCACCACCGGCGCCGCCCTGACCGACCTGTTCCTGCAGATCCGCATCGGCGGCGACCAGGCCCTGTTCCGCCTCCTCAACAAGCTGATCCTCGACACGCCCGGCGCGGTCGACGAGGAGTTCGTGCGCGAGCACACGCACGGTTACGAGGAGTTCGCCGAGGCCGCGCGCGCCGCCGACTGGGCGGAGACGCTCACCGCGACCGGTCTCACGCGCGGGGACATCGAGCGGTGCCTGCGGATGGTCCTCGCATCGGAGCGCACCATCGTGTGCTGGGCGATGGGGCTCACCCAGCACAAGCACTCCGTGCCCATGATCCGCGAGGTCGTCAACTTCCTCCTGCTGCGCGGCAACATCGGCCGCCCGGGTGCGGGCGTGTGCCCGGTGCGCGGTCACTCCAATGTGCAGGGCGACCGCACCATGGGCATCTTCGAGCGGCCCGCGCCCGCGTTCCTGGACGCCCTGGGGAGGGAGTTCGGCTTCGCACCGCCGCGCGAGCACGGTTTCGACGTCGTACGGGCCATCCGCGCCCTGCGCGACGGGAGGGCGAAGGTCTTCTTCGCCCTGGGCGGCAACTTCGTCTCCGCCTCCCCCGACACGGAGGTCACCGAGGCCGCGATGCGCCGGGCCCGGCTGACGGTGCACGTGTCGACCAAGCTGAACCGCTCGCACACCGTGACGGGCGCGCGCGCCCTGATCCTGCCGACGCTCGGCCGCACGGAGCGCGATCTGCGGGGCGGCGGCGAGCAGTTCGTGACGGTCGAGGACTCCATGGGCATGGTGCACGCCTCGCGCGGACGCCTCGAACCGGCGAGCGGGCAGCTGCTGTCCGAGCCTGCCATCGTGTGCCGGCTGGCCCGCCGCGTCCTCGGCGAGGACGACACGGTGCCGTGGGAGGAGTTCGAGAAGGACTACGCGACGATCCGCGACCGCATCGCGCGGGTGATCCCCGGCTTCGAGGACTTCAACGCGCGCGTGGCCCGTCCCGAGGGCTTCGCGCTCCCGCACGCCCCGCGCGACGAGCGCCGCTTCCCCACCGCCACCGGCAAGGCCAACTTCACCGCCGCGCCGGTGGAGTACCCCGAGCTGCCGAAGGGCCGGCTGCTGCTGCAGACGCTGCGCTCGCACGACCAGTACAACACCACGATCTACGGTCTCGACGACCGCTACCGGGGCATCAGGAACGGCCGCCGCGTGGTGCTGGTCAACCCCGAGGACGCGCGGGAGCTGCGGCTCGTGGACGGCAGTTACGTCGATCTGGTCGGCGAGTGGAAGGACGGGGTGGAGCGCAGGGCGCCCGGTTTCCGCGTCGTGCACTATCCGACGGCGCGGGGCTGCGCGGCGGCGTACTACCCGGAGACGAACGTCCTGGTGCCGCTGGACGCCACCGCGGACACCAGCAACACCCCGGCCAGCAAGTCCGTCGTGGTGCGTCTGGAACAATCGGCGACCGACTGAGCGTTCGCTCAGCAGAGAGCCGTACCGACGCGCGACGAAGGAGCCGGGCCCATGGGAGAGCAGCAGCAGGTGAAGTTCCCGCAGGAGGTCGTCGAGGAGTACGCAGCGCTCGGTGTGGACCTGCCGGCGTTGTTCTCGGCGGGTCACCTGGGCACGCGCATGGGCGTGCAGATCCTGGAGGCGTCGGCGGAGCGGGTCGTCGGGACGATGCCGGTGGAGGGCAACACCCAGCCGTACGGGCTGCTGCACGGCGGCGCCTCCGCCGTACTGGCCGAGACGCTGGGGTCGGTGGGGTCGATGCTGCACGGCGGCAGCTCCAGGATCGCCGTCGGCGTCGACCTCAACTGCACGCATCACCGCGGCGTCCGCTCCGGCCTGGTCACCGGGGTCGCCACTCCGGTGCACCGGGGGCGGTCCACGGCGACGTACGAGATCGTCATCACCGACGAGGCGGACAAGAGGGTGTGCACCGCGCGGCTGACCTGCCTGCTGCGGGACGTCCGGCCCGGCGACGGGGAGCGGGCGGCGGACTGACCGCGGGCGGTGCGGGGAGCGTCCGCCCCGCACCACCGCTGCCGCCGGGCGCCGGCCGTCCCGCCGTGCGGGCACGGGGCGGCCGGGGCTCCTCGGACGCGTCTTCCCCGGCGGCGTTCGTGACGGGCCCCGTGGTGACCGGCTGCGGCGCGTCCGGTTCCGGCCACGCGTCCGGCGGGCGCACGGGCACCGTGTCCGGCAGGCGGACCGGCGCCGTGCCGCCGTCACCGCGCGCCGCCTCCGACGAGGAACCGTGCGCGCGGCCCCCCGGGCCCCGCTCCCGCGGGGCCCGACGACGGCCGCCGGCCCGTGGGCCCGCCCAACGGACAGCAGGACACCCCGCGCGGCCGTGGACGCCGCACACCCCGCCGGGAAACGTCAAGGCACGGATGAGGCAGGGAAGTTGACGGTTCGTCAGGTACTCGGGGAGTGCATCGACCGATACCGCGGCGACAGACCGTGGCGATGTCCCCGAATCCGCCCGGCGGTTGATGAAGAACCGCAGGCCAAAGCCTATGGACCGATAATCCGGAACGCCGAATTCAGCGTCCGGCGCGGTACGGAACCCCGGATTTCAGTGGCCATTACACGGAATTCTCCCTCCGCCCCCATACCCCACACGGCGCCCTCCGTCACCCCATCCGCGGCGGAATGGGAGAAAGAACCGGAAACGCCGGACCCCCTTTCCCGGACGTAACTCTGTGTAATACGCGCGCAATACGGCCACCCGCCCCACCTCCGCCGACCCTGGGGCGCACACCCCTCCCCCGGGCCCCGGGAGTCGCTTTCGGCAACACTTCCGGGTCATTACCAAAACCCTCGATACACCTGAACGCACCGCGCCGGGTCCTGCGGTTTCTCACCATGCGGACAGGGCAAAACGGCGAGAATTCCGCCGTTCCCCCCAGGCAGTACCGCTCTGCAATACGTCGTGTCATAACAAGAGAGTCACAGCCTTGGCCAGACCCTCCTCCCCGTTCCCCCCACCCGCTTAGAGTCACGGCCAGTCACCGCGCCAGCCCGATTGTCACGTCGGCCCAGCGCTCGACTCGGCCATTTCCATCGGGGAACGGCCGTCAGGGGAAAGGACTGGATCGTGCGTCAACGTTCGCTCATCGCCCTCACCGCGGCACTCGCGGCGGGATCGCTCACCCTCACCGCATGCGGGTCGCGCGACGACAGCAGCAACGGCAGTGGCGGCGGCGACAAGACCACTGTCGTGATCGGCATCGACGCCCCGCTGACCGGCGACCTCTCGGCCCTCGGTCTCGGCATGCGCAACTCCGCCGAGCTCGCCGTGAAGACGGCCAACAAGGAGGAGTACGTCAAGGGAGTCGAGTTCGAGCTCGAGCCCCTCGACGACCAGGCGCAGCCCTCCGTCGGCCAGCAGAACGCCCAGAAGTTCATCAGCAACAAGGACGTCCTCGGCGTCGTCGGCCCGCTGAACTCCAGCGTCTCCCAGCAGATGCAGAAGCCGTTCAACGACGCCGGCCTGGTCCAGGTCTCCCCGGCCAACACCGGCACCGAGCTGACCCAGGGCGACGGCTGGAAGACCGGCGACTCGGTCCGCCAGTTCGACACCTTCTTCCGCACCGCCACCACGGACGAGATCCAGGGTGCCTTCGCCGCCGAGTACCTCTACACCAAGGCCGGCAAGAAGAAGGTCTACCTGATCGACGACCAGAAGACCTACGGCGCGGGCCTGGCCGCCTCCTTCAAGACGAACTTCACCAAGCTCGGTGGCAAGATCGTCGGCAACGACCACATCAACCCCGACGACCGCGACTTCAACGCCGTCGTCGCCAAGATCAGGAAGACCGGCGCCGAGGCCCTCTACTACGGCGGCGAGTACCCGGCCGCCGCCCCGCTGAGCCAGCAGCTCAAGGACAGCGGCCAGAACATCCCGCTGATGGGCGGCGACGGCATCTACTCCGGCGAGTTCCCGAAGCTCAACAAGAAGGCCGAGGGCGACCTCGCCACCTCCGTGGGCAAGCCGGTCGAGCAGCTCCCCTCCGCCAAGGAGTTCATCGCGAACTACAAGGCCGAGGGCTTCGAGGACGCGTACGAGGCCTACGGCGGCCTCACCTACGACGCCACCTGGTCGATCATCGAGGCCATCAAGCTGGCCGTCGACGGCAACGACGGCAAGGTCCCGACCGACGCCCGCAAGGCCGTCCTGGACGCCATGAGCAAGGTCAAGTTCGACGGCGTCACCGGCACCGTCTCCTTCGACGAGTTCGGTGACACCACCAACACCCTGATGACCGCCTACAAGGTCAAGGGCAACGCCTGGGCTCCCGAGTACAGCGCCTCGCCCAAGGTGGACTGAGCCAGGGACCCCCACCTGAGGACACTCCCCCTCACACATTGACCCCAGGCCGCGCGGGAGCGCCCACCAGCGCTCCCGCGCGGCGCCGTATCCGAACCACTCCACGGAGGCCCTGCGGTGAACGAACTGCCGCAACAGCTGGCCAATGGACTCATCCTCGGCGCGATGTACGGACTCATCGCGATCGGCTACACGATGGTCTACGGCATCGTCCAGCTCATCAACTTCGCCCACGGCGAGATCTTCATGGTCGGGGGCTTCGGGGCCCTCACCGTGTTCCTGATACTTCCCGACGGCTTCGCCCTCGGCGCCGCCATCCCGCTCATGATCCTCGGCGGCGTCATCGTCTCGGTGGCCTTCGCCACCGCGGCGGAACGCTTCGCCTACCGGCCCCTGCGCACCGCGCCACGGCTCGCACCACTGATCACCGCCATCGGCCTGTCCATCGTCCTCCAGCAGATCGTGTGGATGTGGTACCCGGAGGCCAAGAAGGACCGCTCCTTCCCGCAGTTCGAGGGCGAGGCCATCGACGTCCTCGGCGCCACCATCCAGCGCGGTGACCTCTTCGTCATCGTCGCCGCCCCGCTGTGCATGATCGCCCTCGGCCTCTTCGTGTCGAAGACCCGCTCCGGCCGCGGCATGCAGGCCACCGCCCAGGACCCCGACACCGCCAAGCTGATGGGCGTCAACACCGACCGCATCATCGTGATGGCGTTCGCCATCGGCGCCGCGTTCGCCGCGATCGCCGCCGTCGCCTACGGCCTCAAGAACGGCCAGGTCGGCTTCCGCATGGGCTTCCTGATGGGCCTCAAGGCCTTCACCGCCGCCGTCCTCGGCGGCATCGGCAACATCTACGGCGCCATGCTCGGCGGCATCGTCCTCGGCGTCGCCGAGGCCCTCGCCACCGGCTACGTCGCCAACGTCCCCGGCATGGACCTCTTCGGCGGCGGCGCCTGGAAGGACGTCTGGGCGTTCGCCCTGCTCATCCTCGTCCTGCTCTTCCGGCCACAAGGCCTGCTCGGCGAACGCGTCGCGGATCGGGCGTGATACCCATGACCACGAAGACTCCCACCACCGGCACCGCCACCACCAAGGCGGCCACGGCACCGGCCGCCCCGGTCGTCCCGCTGCCGCCCGCCGCGGCCCGTGCGACCACCGTCGCCGGCGCCGCCGTCGCCCTCGCCGGCACCTTCCTCGCCTGGACCTGGACCGACGAGTTCCCCGGCGACCTCACCGTCACCGGCTACCCCGGCGGCCTGCAGGTCCTCACCCTCGTCGGCGCCCTCCTCACCCTGCTGTTCGCCCTGTCCGGCCACGGCATCCGCGGACTGGGCTGGCTCACCCCCGGCGGCACCAACAGCCCCGCCCTGCTGAGCGCCCTCGGCGTCCTCGGCACCACCGGCTACGCCATGGGCGCCATCAGCCAGGAACTCGGCGGCCTCGTCAACCTCGAACCGGGCGCCTGGGTCTCCGGCGTCGGCGCCCTCGTCGCCGTCGTCGGCGCCCTCGGCCTCCCCGCCGACCAGCCGTACGACGCCGACGAGCCGCACCCGGGCCTGTGGGGCCGCATCCGCCACTCCCTCACCGCCCCCGAGCCCGGCCGTCCCCGGGACCTGCCCGCCTGGGCCGAGATCCTCATCATCGCCGCCGGCTTCGGCACCGGCCTGTACGTCTTCGCGTACGGCATCGGCACCGAGTACTCCGAGCTGTTCATCGGCTTCCTGATCACCGCCGCGTTCGGCTTCACCGCGGTCATCCGCGCGGGGCTCCTCAAGCGGCTCTCGGCACTCACCGCCAAGCACCGCAACGTCACCCTCGCGGCCGCCTTCGCCGCCGCGATCTGCTTCCCCTTCACACAGAGCAACGACCAGTTCGCCCTCATCGGCGCCAACATCCTGATCTTCGCCACGGTCGCCCTGGGCCTCAACGTCGTCGTCGGCCTCGCCGGCCTCCTCGACCTCGGATACGTCGCCTTCCTCGGCGTCGGCGCCTACGCCGCCGCCCTGGTCTCCGGCTCCCCGCAGTCGAGCATCGGCGTGCACTTCCCGTTCTGGGCGGCCGTCCTCACCGGCGCCCTCGCCTCGCTGATCTTCGGCGTGGTGATCGGCGCACCCACCCTGCGGCTGCGCGGCGACTACCTCGCCATCGTGACGCTCGGCTTCGGCGAGATCTTCCGCATCACCATGAACAACCTCAACGGCAACAGCGGACCCGACGTCACCAACGGCTCCAACGGCATCCCGAACATCCCCGACCTGGAGATCTTCGGATTCAACCTGGGCCTGCCGCACGACGTCCTCGGCCACGAGCTCACCCGCTCCGGCAACTACTACCTGCTGATGCTGCTGTTCACGGCCGTCGTCGTCCTGGTCTTCCGCCGCTCCGCGGAATCCCGCATCGGCCGCGCCTGGGTCGCCATCCGCGAGGACGAGACCGCCGCCACCGCCATGGGCATCAACGGCTTCCGCCTCAAGCTCCTCGCCTTCGCCCTCGGCGCCTGCCTGGCCGGCCTCGCCGGCACCGTGCAGGCCCACGTGTCCTACAGCGTCACCCCCGAGCAGTACCAGTTCGCCGGCTCCGTGCCGCCGAACTCGGCCTTCCTGCTCGCCGCCGTCATCCTCGGCGGCATGGGCACCATCAGCGGCCCCCTCATCGGCGCCGCGCTGCTCTACCTGATCCCGGCCAAGCTCCAGTTCATGGCGGAGTACCAGCTGCTCCTCTTCGGCGCCGCGCTCATGCTCCTCATGCGCTTCCGCCCCGAAGGACTGGTCGCCGACCGCAGGAAGCAGCTCGAGTTCCACGACACCGGACAGCTCGACGTACCGGACGACAAGCCGCTCCCCGACGGCGCGACCGGCGTCGCGAAGGCAGGGGCGTGACCGCCATGACCACCACCGCACCCACCACCACGACCGTCCTCGACGCCACCGACGTCACCATGCGCTTCGGCGGTCTCACCGCAGTGCGCTCCGTCGACCTCACCGTCAACAGCGGCGAGATCGTCGGCCTCATCGGACCCAACGGCGCCGGCAAGACCACCTTCTTCAACTGCCTCACCGGCCTGTACGTCCCCACCGAGGGCAAGGTCTCCTACAAGGGCACCGTCCTGCCGCCCAAGCCGCACCTGGTCACCCAGGCCGGCATCGCGCGCACCTTCCAGAACATCCGGCTCTTCGCCAACATGACCGTCCTGGAGAACGTGCTCGTCGGCCGGCACACCCGCACCAAGGAAGGCCTCTGGTCCGCCCTGCTGCGACTGCCCGGCTTCAAGAAGGCCGAACAGGCCTCCCGCGAACGGGCCATGGAACTCCTGGAGTTCACCGGCCTTGCCGCCAAGGCCGACCACCTCGCCCGCAACCTGCCCTACGGCGAACAGCGCAAGCTCGAAATCGCCCGGGCGCTCGCCAGCGAGCCCGGCCTGCTCCTCCTCGACGAGCCCACCGCGGGCATGAACCCGCAGGAGACCCGCGCCGCCGAAGAACTCATCTTCGCCATCCGCGACCAGGGCATCGCCGTCCTCGTCATCGAGCACGACATCCGGTTCATCATGAACCTCTGCGACCGGGTCGCCGTCCTCGTCCAGGGCGAGAAGATCGTCGAGGGACCCGCCGAAGTGGTCCAGGCCGACGAACGCGTCATCGCCGCCTACCTCGGCACCCCCTTCGAAGGCGCCCCCGGCCAGGAGGAAGCCGCCGAGGTCGAAGCCGCCGAGGCGCACAGCACCACAGAAGGGGACGACAAGTGACCGCACTGCTGGAGGTCGAGGACCTCAGGGTCGCCTACGGCAAGATCGAGGCCGTCAAGGGCATCTCGTTCAAGGTCGACGCGGGCGAGGTCGTCACCCTCATCGGCACCAACGGCGCCGGCAAGACCACCACGCTCCGGACCCTGTCCGGACTGCTCCAGCCGGTCTCCGGCCGGATCAGCTTCGACGGCCAGTCGCTGAAGAAGATCCCGGCACACAAGATCGTGTCCCTGGGGCTCGCCCACTCCCCCGAGGGCCGGCACATCTTCCCCCGCATGACCATCGAGGACAACCTCCGCCTCGGCGCCTACCTCCGCAACGACAAGGAAGGCATCGAGAAGGACATCAAACGCGCCTACGACCTCTTCCCCATCCTCGGGGAACGCCACAAGCAGGCCGCGGGCACCCTCTCCGGCGGCGAGCAGCAGATGCTCGCCATGGGAAGGGCGCTGATGTCCCAGCCCAAACTGCTCATGCTCGACGAGCCCTCCATGGGCCTCTCCCCGATCATGATGCAGAAGATCATGGCGACCATCGCCGAGCTCAAGTCCCAGGGCACCACCATCCTGCTCATCGAGCAGAACGCCCAGGCCGCGCTCTCCCTCGCGGACCACGCCCACGTCATGGAGGTCGGCAAGATCGTCCTCTCCGGCACCGGGCAGGACCTCCTCCACGACGAGTCCGTCCGCAAGGCCTACCTCGGCGAGGACTGAGCGGTACGACGAGGCCCGCGCCCCCTGCCGTACAGGGAGCGCGGGCCTCCGGCCGTGTGCGGGCCCTCAGCCCTTCGACGCCTTCTTCTCCTCGGCGTCGTCGATGACCGCCTGCGCCACCTGCTGCATCGACATCCGCCGGTCCATCGACGTCTTCTGGATCCACCGGAACGCCGCCGGCTCCGTCAGCCCGTACTGCGTCTGCAGCACCGACTTCGCCCGGTCCACCAGCTTCCGCGTCTCCAGCCGCAGACTCAGGTCCGCGACCTCGCGCTCCAGCTCCTTCAGCTCCGTGAACCGCGACACCGCCATCTCGATCGCGGGCACCACGTCACTCTTGCTGAACGGCTTCACCAGGTACGCCATCGCGCCCGCGTCCCGCGCCCGCTCCACCAGGTCGCGCTGCGAGAACGCGGTCAGCATCAGCACCGGGGCGATGCTCTCCTCCGCGATCTTCTCCGCCGCGGAGATGCCGTCCAGCTTCGGCATCTTCACATCGAGGATCACCAGGTCGGGCCGGTGCTCGCGGGCCAGCTCCACGGCCTGTTCGCCGTCACCGGCCTCACCGACGACGGAGTACCCCTCCTCCTCCAGCATCTCTTTGAGATCGAGCCGGATCAGCGCCTCGTCCTCGGCGATCACGACACGGGTCGTCATCGGAGGCACGTGCGACTTGTCGTCATCGGGCACGTCAACAGGCTGGGGCGACTCGGGGGCGCTCACGTGGGCTCCTTGGTGCGGGGCAGACCGGTACTGCTGACAAGAGCGTACCTAGCTGCGGTAAAGTGGGGGCACGGCGGGTAACCGCCAACCTTTGATTCAAAGGATGCCCCGGTAGTCCAGCGGTAGAGACACGGTGCTCAAACCACCGACAGCGTGGGTTCGAATCCCACCCGGGGTACTTTTCCTTCAATCGCAAGGTCGACACGAAAAGCGGATGTCCACGTTCCCGTGAACATCCGCTTTTTGCCGCATGCGATCACGATGAGCGACCCAAAGTGGTCGGTATGTACGACATGGGCACGCGTAAGCGGGCGCTGGCGTTGGTGGCACAAGGACGCAGTCTGAACGCTGTCAGCAAAGAGACAGGTATCTCCAGATACGCCATCCGCTCCTGGCAGACACGCATCGAGCCGCTCAGACACGCAGGTACACCCTGCCCTCGCTGTCAGGACGCCCCCAGCGCACCCGACGACCCCGCGGCCACGCCTATCTTCTCGGCCTCTACCTCGGCGACGGCTGTATCAGCGCCCACCGCAGAGGCGTGTACTTCATGCGCATCGTCCTGGACAACGCTTGGCCGGGCATCATCGACGAGTGCGAGACGGCACTGCGCACCACCCGCCCGGACAACAGCGTCTTCCGCGTGCAGAAACAGGGATGCGTCTCGGTCACCAGTACCAGCAAGCACTGGCCTTGTCTTTTCCCCCAGCACGGCCCGGGCATGAAGCACACCCGCACCATCGCCCTCGAGCCCTGGCAACAGGCCATCGTCGATGACCACCCCTGGCGGTTCGTCCGCGGGCTCATCCACTCGGACGGCTGCCGCGTCACCAACTGGACGACCCGCATCATCGCCGGAGAGCGCAAGCGCTACGAATACCCTCGGCACTTCTTCACCAACACCTCGGCCGACATCATCCGTCTCTTCACGGACACCCTCGATCGCGTCGGTGTCGAGTGGAAGCCGCTCAACCAGAGCCGCGCCGCGGTCACGATCTCCATCGCCCGCAGAGCCTCCGTAGCCCTCATGGATCTCCACGTGGGCCCCAAGTACTGACCGCCCCGGGGCCCGGCCCGGTCACTTCGGGCTGTCGTCCTCGCCGATGTGGTGGACCCGGACCAGGTTCGTCGAGCCGGAGACGCCCGGTGGGGAGCCCGCCGTGATGACGACCGTGTCGCCCTTCTCGCAGCGGGCGTACCTCAGGAGGAGTTCGTCCACCTGGTCGACCATCGCGTCCGTGGAGTCGACGTGGGGGCCGAGGAAGGTCTCCACGCCCCAGGTGAGGCTGAGCTGGGAGCGGGTGGCGGGGTCGGGGGTGAAGGCGAGGAGGGGGATCGGGGAGCGGTAGCGGGAGAGGCGGCGGGCGGTGTCGCCGGACTGGGTGAAGGCGACCAGGAAGCGGGCGCCGAGGAAGTCGCCCATCTCCGCCGCCGCGCGGGCGACCGCGCCGCCCTGGGTGCGGGGCTTGTTGCGTGCGGTGAGGGGCGGGAGGCCCTTGGCGAGGATGTCCTCCTCGGCGGCTTCCACGATGCGGGCCATGGTGCGCACCGTCTCGACGGCGTGCTTGCCGACGCTGGTCTCGCCGGAGAGCATGACGGCGTCGGTGCCGTCGATGACGGCGTTGGCGACGTCGGAGGCCTCCGCACGGGTGGGCCGGGCGTTGTCGATCATCGAGTCGAGCATCTGGGTGGCGACGATGACCGGTTTGGCGTTGCGCTTGGCGAGTTTGATGGCGCGCTTCTGGACGATGGGCACCTGTTCGAGGGGCATCTCGACGCCGAGGTCGCCGCGGGCGACCATGATGCCGTCGAAGGCGGCGACGATGTCGTCGATGTTCTCGACCGCCTGGGGTTTCTCGACCTTGGCGATGACGGGGAGGCGGCGGCCCTCCTCGTCCATGATGCGGTGGACGTCCTTGATGTCGCGTCCGCTGCGGACGAAGGAGAGGGCGATGACGTCGAAGCCGGTGCGCAGCGCCCAGCGCAGGTCGTCCTCGTCCTTCTTGGAGAGGGCGGGTACGGAGACGGCGACGCCGGGGAGGTTGAGGCCCTTGTGGTCGGAGACCACGCCGCCCTCGATGACGGTGGTGCGGACGTGGGGGCCGTCGACGGCGGTGACTTCGAGGGTGACCCTGCCGTCGTCGACGAGGATGCGTTCGCCGGGGGTGACGTCGGTGGCGAGGCCGGCGTAGGTGGTGCCGCAGATGTCGCGGTCGCCTTCGGTGCCCTCTTCGACGGTGATGGTGAAGGTGTCCCCGCGTTCGAGGAGTACGGGGCCTTCGGTGAAGCGGCCGAGGCGGATCTTCGGGCCCTGGAGGTCGGCGAGGAGGCCGACGCTGCGGCCGGTTTCGTCGGCGGCCTTCCGCACCCGTCGGTAGCGCTCCTCGTGCTCGGCGTGTTCGCCGTGGCTGAGGTTGAGTCGGGCGACGTCCATTCCGGCGTCGACCAGGGCTTTGATCCGGTCGTACGAGTCGGTGGCGGGGCCCAGGGTGCAGACGATTTTCGCTCGGCGCATGTTTCCGACCCTAGGGCTTACCCGCCGGTAGTGATCCGGTTGCGTGTGACGACTCAACGGCCATTGGCTGAAGGGTTGTTGACAAGTGCTGAAGTGTGCACCGAGTCGCTCCGACGAGCGCTCGAACTCCGGTTCTACAGGCGGGGCGGCTGGAGCGTGAAGCTGGCGGTGACCTCGGCGTGGACGGGCTGCCGCCGGGGTTCGAGGTCGAGGGGCGGGGCGTCCTCGGTGGCCGTGGTGAACGCCGTGGTACGGGCCCGGGCGAAGGGTTCGGGCCCCGTCCCGGTGTCGGTGAGTTCGATGAGGGCGGCGAGGGTGGTGCCGAGTGCCTCGGCATACTCACGGGCGCGCCGGACGGCGTCGCGCACCGCCTGCTGCCGGGCCTCACGGTGCACGGGGGAATCCGGGCGGAGGGCCCACCAGGGGCCGTCGACACGGGTGAGGTCGAGATCGGCCAGACGGGTGACGAGTGCGCCGAGGGCGGTGAAGTCGCCCAGTCCGGCGGTGAGGTGGACGGTGCCGTGGTGGGTGCGGACGCGTTCGCCGCGGCCGTGGGCGGTGAGTTCCGGGGTGACGGTGAGGGCGCCGGTTTCGAGGTGTTCGACGGCGTCGCCGTAGGACTTGAGCACGTCGAGGGCGGCCGCGTTGCGGCGGGTGAGGTCGTCGAGGGTGGTGCGCCGGTCGCGGCCGCGCGCGGTGAGGGTGACGGTGACGCGGGCGAGGTCGGGGGCGGCTTCGAGGTGGGCCTCGCCGCGGACGGCGAGATGGGGTGCGCCGGGGGTGCCGTACGGGTGAGGGGTGGTCATACGCTCCACTGTGTCACCGGTCGTGCGGGTGCGGGGCGGTTGCCGGACACCGGATCGCAACCTGGGGGGACTGTTCCGGATGGGCGTGTTCAGGTCAGAATCATCGGGCGAATCTACGCGCGTTGTTCCGTTGTTGTGCGAGGAGAGCCTGACATGCCGTTGAACCGCCGGAAGTTTCTGAAGAGGTCCGCCGTGACGGGGGCGGGGGTGGCCCTGGCGGGTACGGCGGCGGTTCCCGCGGCCGAGGCCGCCGGGGCGCAGCGGGGGAGGAAGCCGGTGAAGCGGTACGCGCTGACCGTGATGGGCACGACCGATCTGCACGGTCACGTCTTCAACTGGGACTACTTCAAGGACGCGGAGTACGCGGACGCGGCAGGCAACGCGCAGGGGCTGGCGCGGGTGTCGACGCTGGTGGAGCAGGTGCGCGAGGAGAAGGGCCGGCGCAACACGCTGCTGCTGGACGCGGGCGACACCATCCAGGGCACCCCGCTGACGTACTACTTCGCGAAGGTGGACCCGATCACCGCCGAGGGCGGTCCGGTGCACCCGATGGCGCAGGCGATGAACGCCATCGGGTACGACGCGGTGGCGCTCGGCAACCACGAGTTCAACTACGGCATCGAGACGCTGCGGAAGTTCGAGGAGCAGTGCGACTTCCCGCTGCTGGGCGCGAACGCGCTGGACGCGAGGACGCTGAAGCCGGCCTTCCCGCCATATTTCATCAAGACGTTCCGGGTGAAGGGCGCTCCCCCGGTGAAGGTGGCGGTGCTGGGGCTCACCAACCCCGGTATCGCGATCTGGGACAAGGCGTACGTGCAGGGGAAGCTGACGTTCCCGGGTCTGGAGGAGCAGGCGGCGAAGTGGGTGCCGAAGCTGCGGTCGATGGGCGCGGACGTGGTGGTGGTGTCGGCGCACTCGGGGTCGTCGGGCACGTCCTCGTACGGTGACCAGCTGCCGTACGTGGAGAACGCGGCGGCGAACGTGGCGCGGCAGGTGCCGGGGATCGACGCGATCCTGGTCGGGCACGCGCACCAGGAGATCGCGGAGCTGCGGGTCGTCAACGAGGAGACCGGCAGGGAGGTCGTGCTGTCGGAGCCGCTGTGCTATGCGGAGCGGCTGACCCTGTTCGACTTCGAGCTGGCCTTCGAGCGGGGCCGGTGGCGGGTGGAGTCGGTGCGGGCGTCGCTGCGGGACGCGGCGACGGTGAAGGACGACCCGGCGATCACCGAGCTGCTGTCGGACGAGCACGCGGTGGTCGTGTCGTACGTCAATCAGGTGGTCGGCACGGCGACGGAGACCCTGACCACGGTGGAGGCGCGCTACAAGGACGCACCGATCATCGACCTCATCGCCAAGGTGCAGGAGGACGTGGTCAAGGCGGCCCTCGCGGGCACCGAGTACGCGTCGCTGCCGGTGCTGTCGCAGGCGTCGCCGTTCTCGCGGACCTCCCAGATCCCGGCGGGCGAGGTGACGATCCGGGACCTGTCGAGCCTGTACGTGTACGACAACACGCTGGTGGCGAAGCTGATGACGGGCGCGCAGGTCCGGGCGTACCTGGAGTACTCGGCGGAGTACTTCGTGCAGACGGCGGCGGGTGCGCCGGTGGACGTGGCGAAGCTGACGAACGCGGGCGGCCGTCCGGACTACAACTACGACTACGTCTCGGGGCTCGCCTACGACATCGACATCGCGCGGCCGGCGGGCTCGCGCATCGGGAACGTCACGTTCGGCGGTGCCCCGCTGGACGACGCGGCGCGGTTCGTGTTCGCGGTGAACAACTACCGGGCGAACGGGGGCGGCGCGTTCCCGCACGTGGCGTCGGCGAAGGAGCTGTGGGCGGAGTCGACGGAGATCCGGACCCGGATCGCCGAATGGGTGACGGCGAAGGGTGTGCTGGACCCGCAGGACTTCGCGTCCGTCGACTGGAGGCTGACGCGGGACGGCACGCCGGTGTTCTGACCGGCGTTCTTCCGTACGGGTGATGCTCAGGTCCCGTCCGCCAGTGGGGTGAGCCGTGCGGCTCGCCGGGCGGGCGGGACCTGTGGCGTGCGGGGGTGGAGGCCGAAGGTGGTGAAGGCGGTGCGGGCGGGCAGGGGGTAGACCCGGCGGCCGGTGAGGTGGTTGAGGATCGTGGCGCTGCGCCAGGCGGCGAGTCCGAGGTCGGGGGCGCCGACGCCGTGGGTGTGGAGTTCGGCGTTCTGGACGTACACGCTGCCGGTGACCGAGGGGTCCAGGTCGAGGCGGAAGTGTGCGTCGACGCGGGGCCGGCCGGCGCGGTCGCGGCGCAGGTGGGGGGCGAGGGGGGCGAGCAGGTGGTCGAGGGGGCGCCCGCGGTGGCCGGTGGCGAGGACGACGGCGTCGGTGGTGAGGCGGGTGCGGGTGCGCTGCACGGTGTGTTCGAGGTGGAGTTCGATGCGGGCGGGGCCGGAGCGGCCGGCGGCGTGGACGCGGACGGCGGGGGTGAGGACGGTGTCGGGCCAGCCGCCGTGCAGGGTGCGCCGGTAGAGCTCGTCGTGGACGGCGGCGACGGTGCCGGCGTCGATGGCCTTGTGGAGCTGCCACTGGGCCGGGACGAGCCGGTCGCGGACGGGTTCGGGCAGGGCGTGGAAGTAGCGGGTGTGGTCGGGGGTGAAGTGCTCCAGGCCGAGTTTCGAGTACTCCATGGGGGCGAAGGCCCCGGTGCGGCCGATCCAGTGGAGGCGTTCCCGGCCCACGGGCCGGTGGCGCAGCAGGTCGAGGAAGATCTCCGCGCCGGACTGTCCGGTGCCGACGACGGTGACGTGGTCCGCGGCGAGGAGGGTGTCGCGGTGGGCGAGGTAGTCGTCGGAGTGGACGACGGGGATGCCGGGAGCCTCGGCGAGGGGCCGCAGCGGCTCGGGCACCCAGGGCTCGGTGCCGACGCCGAGGACGAGGTGGCGGGCCTGGACACGGCCCGCGGAGACGTCCCGCCCGTCCGGGTCGGTCCGGGTGAGGTCGGCTTCGAACAGGGCGTGTTCGGGGTTCCAGCGGACGGAGTCGACGCGGTGGCCGAAGTGGAGCGCGGGGAGGCGCTCGGCGACCCAGCGGCAGTAGGCGTCGTACTCGGTGCGGCGGATGTGGAAGTGCTCGGTGAAGTAGAACGGGTAGAGGCGTTCGCGGGCTCTGAGGTGGTTGAGGAAGGTCCAGGGGCTGGTGGGGTCGGCGAGGGTGACGAGGTCGGCGAGGAAGGGCACCTGGAGGGTGGCGTCGTCGAGGAGCAGACCGGGGTGCCAGGTGAAGTGGGGGGACCGGTCGTAGAAGGCGGTGCGGAGTCCGGGGAGGGGGTGGGCGAGGGCGGCGAGGGAGAGGTTGAAGGGGCCGATGCCGACGCCGACGAGGTCGCGGGGTGCGTCTGGGGACGTGGGGGTCATCGGGGTCCTTCCGCGTGGGCCTGGTGGACGGGGGCGAGGAGGCCCGCATGGCCGCCGGGGCGGGTGGCGGGGCCCCAGCCTGTACGCGCGGGAGGACGCCACGCCCGAAAGGCCCGGGAATTGGACCCGAAAGGGGGTAGGCCCGGAATGGTGAGGTCTGTGCGGGGTGCCTCCGTGTCTCTCGCCGGGACCGAACGCCCGGCCCGCCGGGCGGAGGAGCGCGCCGCACGGGAGCGGCGACTGCACTACGAGCGGTGGCAGTGGGGCGGGCGGCTGCCGAGCGAGGGACTGCGCGGTGCCCGCGGGAGCAACGTCCTCGGTCTGCTCCGCTTCGACAGCGACCCGGTGCACGCCCTCGACGACACCGGTCCCGACAACCAGCGTGCGGTGGCGTTGCCGGCCGCCCGACTGGCCTGCGAGGCGGCGGGCCCGACCGACGTGCCGTGGGTCACCGAGGCGCTCACCGCGTTGACGCGGAAGCGTCCGTTGCCGCCGCCGTTCGACGACGCGGCACGCGGTGGGCACGTACGGCGAGCACTGCCCGGAGCCGCTGGAGGAGATCAGGTCGATGTGCGGCGAGCAGGTCGGGCACGGGCGCCGGGCGGGAGACGGCACGCCTTCCGGGGCCGCCGCGTCTAGCGGCCGCTCGGCGCGGCACGGCCCGCCTCCCGCTGACGGGCCGCGGCTCGGTGCACGGTGGCGATGGCCTTGTCCGCGGCCGTGCGCAGTGCGGTGTCCTCCCGGTCGGTGCCGGCCCAGGCGACGTGCCCGTCGGGGCGGATCAGGGCGGCGCGGACCCCGGCCCAGGCGCCCGGGGTCCGCGCCAGTGTCCCGGTGTGGACGGCGAGCCCCGGCAGCGCGCGGTCACCGAGCGCGCGGTCGGCCGTGAGGTCGAGCAGGAGGTGGGCGTCCGGGGGCAGCAGGGTGAACAGGGTGTCGTCCGTGTCGGCGAAGGCGAGGTCGAAGGCCCGGGTGCCGGTGAGTGGGTGGGCCGTCGGGTCGGGGCTGGGGAAGGTGACCGCCAGGGCGGTGAGCCGTTCGGCCAGCGCGCGGTTGAACTCGGGTTGTGTGGCGATCAGTTCGCTCAGTACGGCTCGCAGGTCGAGGCCCTCGGGCGTGAAGGTGGTCATCAGGGCGGTCTGGGCGCGGCTGTGTGCCGTCAATTGGGCGCCGACCGGGTGGCGTTCGCTGTGGTAGGTGTCCAGCAGACCGTCCGGGGCCCTGCCGTTCAGCGTCGCGGCCAGCTTCCAGCCGAGGTTGTGCGCGTCCTGGATGCCGACGTTCATGCCGACTCCCCCCGCGGGGAAGTGCTGGTGGGCGGCGTCGCCGGCGAGCAGGACGCGTCCGCGCCGGTACGCGGCGGCCAGCCGGGTGGCGTTGCCGAAGCGGGAGAGCCACGACGCGTCGCGCATGCCGAAGTCGTCCCCGGCGATGGCGAGGGTCTTCTCCCGCAGCTCGTCCAGGGTGAGGTCGCCGGGCCGCCCGGTGGTGAGGCTGTCGGGGCTGACGCCGACGACGCGGAACCGGTCACCGGGCAGCGGCGCGACCATCACCCCGCCGCGGAGCGTGAAGGCGCTGAAGCCGGGCTGCGGCGGGCGGTCCAGGGTGACGTCGCCGAGCCAGCCGAGGACGGTCGACGGTGTGCCGGGGAAGTCGATGCCGGCGGTGGTGCGCACGGTGCTGCGGGTGCCGTCGCAGCCGACGACGTACGACGCCCGGATCCCGTACGGCCCCTCGGGGCCCGTCACCCGTACGGTCACCGCGTCCGCGTGCTCGGTGAACCCGGTGAGGCGGTGACCCCGCACGATCCGCGCGCCCAGGCCCAGCGCGCGCTCCTGGAGCAGTTCCTCGGTACGGGCCTGGGGCAGGGCGAGGGTGTACGGGAACGGGGTGTCCAGTGCCCGGAAGTCGAGCCGGTCGTCGAGCATCGCGAAGTGGCCGCCCCGGATCGGCAGGCCCTCGGCGAGGAACGGCCGGTGCGCCCCGCGCGAGGCCAGCACCTCGATGGTGCGCGGGTGGATGGTGAGCGCCTTGGAGCGCCCGTCGATCCCGGTGCGCTCCTCGACGACGGTCACGGAGATCCCGCCCAGCCGCAGTTCGGCGGCGAGCCAGAGCCCGACGGGGCCCCCTCCGGCGATGACCACCTGCTGCTGTTCCATGAACCCACCCCTTCTTGGTCAGTGACCAATCTCTTGGGGACGCAGTAAACTAGGTCAATGACCAATAGGCAAGCGGGTGGTCGTCTCGATCCGGGCACCGTGATCCGTACCGCGCTGGAGCTCCTGGACGAGAAGGGCCTCGACGCGCTGTCCACGCGTGCGGTCGCCGACCGGCTCGGCGTACGGATGAACACCGTGCTGTGGCATGTGAAGACCAAGGCCCGGATGCTGGAGCTGATGGCGGACGCCGTGCTGGGCGAGATCCCGCTGGACGGGCTGCCGGCCTCACCGGACGAGCGCGTCCGCGAACTGCTCCGCCGCTACCGCCGCGCCCTGCTCACCCACCGTGACGGCGCCGCGCTCGTCGTCGGCACCTATGCCGCCGAACCGCACACCCTTCGTTTCGCCGACACCCTGGTAGGCGCGCTCCTGGAGGGCGGCCGGGGCGAGCGCGAGGCCGCGTGGACCTCATGGACGGTCGTCTACTTCGCCCTCGGTCTCGTCCAGGAGGAGCAGGCCGCCGGGCACCGGGCGCCGGGCGCCGGACTGGCGAACGCGGTCTCGGAGACGGCCCACCCCGCCCTCCACCGCGTGCTCGGCCATCTCGCCCCGGGCGCCTTCGACGAGCGCTTCGAACACGGCCTGACCGCGATCCTCGCCCGGCGGTGAGCGGTGAGGGGCGCGCGCCGGGGCTCGGGCTCCGGGCGCGGAGCCCACCCGTCCGCGCCCACCGGGCGGACGGGCGGGGCCCGCGCGCCCGGTTACGCCTGCTGGACGCGCAGGGCGCGGGCCAGGTCGTCGAGCTGGTCGACGAGCTTGCGGCGCAGGGCGGGGATCGGGTCGGCCTTGCGCAGGCACTTCTGGCCGAGCTTCAGGGTCTCGGCGTCGACGGCGTGGGCGGGGAAGGCCCAGCGTCCGGCGGCCTCGGCGATGGCGGGTCCGCGGCGGGCGGCGACGGCGACGGCGTCCTTGAAGTAGCGGGACACGTAGGGCCGTACGAGGTCGGCCTGTTCGGGCTGCCAGAAGCCCTGGGCGGTGGCGGTGAACAGGTAGTTCGACAGGTCGGCCCGGTCGTCGGAGCCGAACATGGCCTCCCAGGCGCGGGCCTTGGCCTCCTCGTCGGGCAGGGCGGCGCGGCAGCGGGCGGCGCCCTCCTGGCCGGTGGCGCTGGGGTCGCGTCGCAACTCCTCGGCGATGGCGGCCTCGTCGGTGGCGCCGAGCACGGCGAGGCGGGCGAGGACGCGCCAGCGCAGTTCGGGGTCGAGTTCGGGGCCGCCGGGGACGGTGCCGTCGGCGAGCCAGGCGGCGATGGTGTCGGGGTGGGCGGCGACGTCGATGAACTGGCGTACGGCGATGAGGCGCAGGCCGGGGTTGTCGCCGTCCTCGGTGCGGCGGATGAAGTCGCGGCACAGGTGGGTGAGGGTGGTGAGCGCGGCCGGCCGCCGGTCGGGGGCGAGGTAGCGGTCGGCGATGTGGACGGAGGCGAAGGTGAGGACGCCCTGGACGAGGGCGAGGTCCGTCTCGTGCGGGAGGTGGGTGCGGGCGACGTCCAGGTAGTCGGTGGCGGGCAGGTCGCCGTCGCGGACGGCGTCCCTGAGCGCGTTCCACACCACCGCGCGGGTGAGGGGTTCGGGCAGGCCGGACAGGTGGGCGCGCAGGGTCTCCAGGGACTCGGCGTCGAAGCGGATCTTGGCGTAGGTGAGGTCGCCGTCGTTGAGGACGACGAGGGCGGGGCGGGTGCCGCCGGTGCTGATGGCGATGTCCTCGTGGGCGGGGACGTCCGCCTCGAAGCGGTCGCGCAGGGTGAGCCGGCCGGCTTCGTGCAGGTCGTGGTCGTAGACGCCGATGGTGATGCGGTGCGGGCGCGTGCCGCCGGCGTCGGCCGGGCCGGGGACGTTCTCGTCGGGGCCGGGCCCGGGCCGGGCCCCGGGGCTGCCGTCGTGCCCGATGCCGAGGTGCCAGTGGCCGTTGTCGCCGCTCCTCGGTTCGGGGGTGAGGGTGTCGACGCCGGTGGTGCGCAGCCAGGCGTCGGCCCAGGCGTGGACGTCGCGTTCGGTGGCGGTGGCGAGGGAGTCGATGAAGTCGGCGAGGCCGGCGTTGCCGAACCGGTGCCGGGCGAAGTGGGTGTTGATGCCGGCGAGGAAGTCCTTCTCGCCGAGCCAGGCGACGAGCTGGCGCAGCGCGGAGGCGCCCTTGGCGTAGGAGATGCCGTCGAAGTTGAGGAGGGCGGAGGCGGTGTCCTCGACGTTCTCGGGGGCCACGGGGTGGGTGGAGGGCCGCTGGTCGGCGTCGTAGCCCCAGGGCTTGCGGGTGACGCCGAAGTCGGTCCAGGTGTCGGTGAAGCGGGTCGCCTCGGTGAGGGTCTGGTAGCCCATGTACTCGGCGAAGGACTCGTTCAGCCAGATGTCGTCCCACCACGTGAGGGTGACGAGGTCGCCGAACCACATGTGGGCCATCTCGTGGGCGACGACCATGGCGCGGGTCTGGCGCTCGGTGTCGGTGACGGCGGAGCGGTAGACGAACTCGTCGCGGAAGGTGACCAGTCCGGGGTTCTCCATGGCGCCCGCGTTGAACTCGGGGACGAAGGCCTGGTCGTAGGAGTCGAAGGGGTAGGGCTCCTCGAACTTCTCGTGGTAGCGGTCGAAGCAGGCCCGGGTGATGTCGAGGAGCTCGTCGGCGTCCGCGTCCAGGTGGGGGGCGAGCGAGCGGCGGCAGTGGATGCCGAAGGGCAGGCCGCGGTGCTCGGTGCGCACGGAGTGCCAGGGCCCGGCGGCGACGGCGACGAGGTAGGTGGAGATCGGCGGGGTGGGCGCGGCCCGCCACACGCCTTCGCCGGTGTGCTCGGTGACGCCGTTGGCGAGGACGGTCCAGTGCCGCGGGGCGGTGACGGTCAGCTCGAAGACGGCCTTGAGGTCGGGCTGGTCGAAGGCGGCGAAGACACGCTGCACGTCGTCGAGGAACAGCTGGGTGTAGACGTAGGTCTCGCCGTCGGTGGGGTCGGTGAAGCGGTGCATGCCCTCGCCGGTGCGGGAGTAGCGCATGCTCGCGTCGACGCGCAGCTCGTGCTCGCCGGCGGTGAGGTTTCTCAGCGGCAGCCGGTTGCCGTCGAGGGTGCCGGCGTCCAGGGGCTGCCCGTCGAGGGTGGCGGAGCGCAGCTCGGCGGGCTTGAGCTCGACGAAGGTGTCCGCGTCCGTGCGGGCGCTGAACCTGATCAGGGTGCGGGAGTCGAACGTCTCGTCCCCACCGCTCAGATCGAGTTCGATCGTGTAGCGGTGGACGTCGAGGAGCTGTGCTCGGTTCTGCGCTTCGTCGCGCGTCAGTACGGACATGCGGGCCATGCTGCCTGATGCGGTCGCCGAACCACAGGGGCGGATCGGGTACGCGCCCTATGTCCGGTCCCGTTCGAGCTCCCCGGTGTGCGCCCCGGCGGGCTGTCCGGGCGGCATGTGCGCGTGCGGGTGGGGCGGGGCGGGATGTCCGGGGGCGGGGTTGCGTTCCCCGAGCCGGGCGCGCAGGGCGCGGATCTCGCGTTCCAGGGCGAGGTGGCGCTGGTGCGCGTCGTAGAGGTGACGGACCTTGGTGCGCAGCGCCCACGGGTCGACCGGTTTGGTGACGAGGTCGGCTACGCCGAGGGCGTACGCGGCGGCGCCGAGCTGCGGGTCGCGGGCGAAGCCGGTGAGCAGGACCACGGGGATGAGCTGGGTCTGTTCCAGGCACCGCATGTAGCGCACGACGTCGAGTCCGCCGGCGCCGGGCGGCCGGACGTCGAGGAGCAGCAGGCCGACGTTTCCGCGCAGCAGTTGTTTGAGGGCCTCGTCGCCACTGGTGGCCCGGCCCAGCAGGTGGCCCAGCGGGGCCAGGGCGCTCTCCAGGGCGTACAGGGTGTCCTCGTGGTCGTCGACGATGAGGATCCGGGCGTTCGGCGGCATGCGCACGTCCCTCCTCGCAAGGGACCGGATGGCTGTCCGGGTGCCGGCCGGCGGTGCTCACCGGCCGACGAGGAGTGCACAGCGCAGCATGCCCCGCGCGGGCGGCTCTGTCACTCCCCGGGGGAGGACGTCGTGGCGTGGTTCGCTGAGGGCGTGGCGCCGCCCAGGGTGTCCTCGGCGATGCGCTCGTGGTGGCGGATCACCTCCGCGATGATGAAGTTCAGGAACTTCTCCGCGAAGGCCGGGTCGAGTTTGGCGTTCTCGGCGAGGGCGCGCAGCCGGGCGATCTGGCGGGCCTCCCGGCCCGGGTCGGCGGGCGGCAGCTGGTGCGCGGCCTTGAGCCGGCCGACCTGCTGGGTGCACTTGAAGCGTTCGGCGAGCATGTGGACGACGGCCGCGTCGATGTTGTCGATGCTGTCGCGCAGCCGGACGAGCTCCTCGTGGACGGCTGGGTCGACGGCACCGGTGGTGGTGTTGCTGGTGGTCATGATGGGTCACCTTACGGGGCGGGCGTGGGCCGGGGCGGGCCCGTACAGTGGAACCGGGTTCAGGGCGTCCGGGGGTGAGACGTGGCGAACGGCGGACCGGTGGAGCACGGCTACCCGCATCTGGAGACGGTGCGGGCGGCCGTCACCGCGCTGTACCGGCGTCTGTCGTACGACACGGTCCGCGCCTTCTCGGTGAGTGTGGCGCCGGCCGACGTGGCGTTCTGCGACACGGACGATCTTCATCTGGGGGCGCAGCGGGTGGCCCGCGAGCTGGTGCGGCACTACCGGCTGCCGGACGCGCGGCTGATCGTCGGGTTCCGGGAGATGACGCATGCGGCGAACGTGGAGCTGACGGCCGGACCGGAGTACTTCGTCGAACTGAACGACAGGTTCCGGACGCATCGGCGGGACATCGGGGCGGCCCTGGCGCACGAGGTGGCACACGTGTACCTGCACCGGCTGGACCTGTCGTTCCCGGGGACGCGGGAGAACGAGATCCTGACGGACACGACGGCGACGTACCTGGGGGCGGGGTGGCTGCTGCTGGACGCGTTCCGGGAGGACGGGGCGTCGTCGCAGAAGCTGGGGTACCTCACCCCGGAGGAGTTCGGGTACGTGCTGGCGAAGCGGTCGCTGGTGTTCGGGGAGGATCCGTCGGTGTGGTTCACCAGCGCGCAGGCGTACACGGCGTACACGAAGGGGGTGGCGTTGGCGCGCCGGGACGGGCAGCAGCAGCCGCTCACCGCCGCCGGGTGGGCCGGCAGACGGCGGTACGCGCGCGATCGCCGGCACGCGCGGGAGGACCGCGTGCCCGCGGGGGACCTGGACGTGCCGTACGCCTTCACTCCGCAGGAGCACGGCTCCCTGCGGGTGTCGTTCCCGTGCCCCACGTGTCACCAGCGGATCCGGGTGCCGGTGCGGGGGCGCGTGCGCGCGCGGTGCGGGCTGTGCCGCACGGTGCTGGAGTGCGACACCTAGCGGTGCCGGTGCCCGGTTCCCCGGGTGCGGGCGCGTGGTGGCCCGTCGCGCCCACGCGGCGGAGCCGCACATCGGTACGGCCCCGGGTCCCCGGGGGGTCGTCCTACCCCACGATGCCCTGGGCCCGTGCCGCTGCCAGCCACCGGGGGAACTCGGACACCAGGCGGTCGTAGAGGTCGGCGTCCGGGATCCCGCGGGGGTTCTCGCCCGCGTGGAAGAAGCCCGCGTTGTCGACGGCCCGCTTCGCCGGGACGGCCAGTTCGTCCAGTCTGCGCAGGTAGTCGAACTGCTTGCCGTGCGGGTCGCCGAAGCCGACGAACTGCCAGAAGAGGGGGAGGCGGGCGGCCTTGCAGAGGTACTTCTCCGCGGCGAGTCTGCTGACGGGGCCGCCGTCGGTCTGGAAGATCACCAGGGCGGGGGCCGTGGAGCCGCTGTCCAGGTAGTGGTCGATGACCGCGTCCATCGCCAGGTGGTAGCTGGTCCTGCCCATGTGGCCGAGGCCGGACACGATCCGTTCGATCCGGCCCCGGTGGTCGGCGAGGGCGATGCCGGTGACGGCGTCGACGTCGGTGGAGAAGAAGACGACCGGCACGGTTCCGTCGTCGTCGAGGTGCGCCGACAGGCCCAGCACCCGGTCGGCGAGCGCCTGCACACTGCCGTCCTCGTAGTACGGCTTCATCGAGCCGGAGTAGTCGACCACCAGGTAGACCGCGGCGCGCAGCCCGTCCAGACCGTGCTTGGCGAGTGACACCCCGGCGGTCCTGTAGAGGCCGGCCAGCGCGGGTGCCGTCTCCTCGACCTTGCGCAGACTGATCGCGGCCATACGGCTCCCCCTCGGTCACGGACCCGGCCACGAGAGTACGGCACGCTCACCCCCGCCTCTCAGCCCCTTCACAGGTGTTCGCTATTTTGTTCGCCGCCGTCCCCACCGGCTCACTTCCGTCCCGTCCCTCCCGAGGAGCCGGCCCGTGGATTCCGAGTCCACCGTCACCACCTGCTACCGCCATCCCGAGGTGGAGTGCCACGTCCGCTGCGTCCGCTGCGAGCGGTACATCTGCCCGGACTGCATGCGCGAGGCGGCCGTGGGCCACCAGTGCCCCGAGTGCGTCAAGGAGGGCGCCCGGTCGGTACGGCAGGCCCGCACCCTGGTGGGCGGCCGGGTCTCGGCGGTGCCCGTCGTGACGTACGGGCTGATCGTCCTCAATGTGCTGGTGTACCTGGCGGAGCTGGCGCGGCCGGAGATCGTGGACCGGTTCGCGATGGTGGGCGCGGGGCTGCTCGGGCCGGACGGCGAGCACTACCTGTGGGTCGACCCGTACCCCGCGGGCTTCGGCCCGGAGGGCCTGGTGGACGGGGAGTGGTACCGGCTGTTGACCGGCGCGTTCCTGCATCTGCCGCCCACCGAGGGCACGTTCGGGATCCTCCACGTGGTGATGAACATGGTGGCGCTGTGGAACCTGGGCCGGCTCGTCGAGCCGATGCTGGGCCGGGTGCACTACCTCGTCCTGTACCTGCTGTCGGCGCTGGGCGGTTCGGTGCTGGTGCTGCTGATCGCGCCCGAGGACGCCGTGGTCGGCGCGTCCGGCGCGATCTTCGGGGTGGGGGCCGCGTACTACGTGATGGCCCGGCGCGTCGGGGCCGACATGGCCGGGGTCAACCGGTTCATGGCGGGGCTGCTGCTGTGGCTGGTGGTCTCCGCGGTCGTCACGTCCTGGGAGGGGCACCTCGGCGGACTGCTGTCGGGCGGCGCGGTGGCGCTGGCGTTCGCGTACGCTCCCAGGGACGGGCGGCGGACGGTGGTGCAGGTGGGCGCGTGTGTGGCGCTGGTGGTGGTGCTGTCGGTGGCGGCGGCGGTCAAGGTGTCCGAACTGACGGGTGGAGGCGTCCCCCAGTGAAACGTGCCGGTGTGCTGCTCCTCGCGGCCGTTCCCGTGATCGCCACGGGGGTGTACTTCGTCATGCCGGCGGACTCGGCCGGCACGTCGGCGGCGCCGCCCGCGGCCACCGCCCGGTCGGCCCGTGAGGACGCCAAGGACCGGGCCGAGCAGGAACGGGAGCGGGACGAGGACGACGCGGTCGTCGCCGCCATGCCGCCGGGGCTGGCCGCGCCCGCGAAGAAGGAGCTGGCCCAGCGGCTGGTGGCGAGCGCCGAGCACTCGACCACCGACTGGCGCAGCACCTACGGGGCCATCGAGGACGAGGGCGACGGCTGCGGCTACACGGCGGGCATCATCGGCTTCTGCACCGGCACCCACGATCTGCTCATGCTGGTCGAGAGCTACACCGAGGACCACCCGGACAACGGGCTGGCGTCCTATCTGCCCGCCCTGCGCGAGGTCGACGGCTCGGACTCCCACGAGGGCCTGGACCCCGGCTTCCCGGCCGCCTGGAAGGCGGAGGCGCGGGTGCCCGCCTTCCGGGCGGCGCAGGAGGCGGAGCGCGACCGCATCTACTTCGAGCCGGCGGTCCGGCTCGCCAAGCTGGACGGTCTCGGCACGCTGGGCCAGTTCGTCTACTTCGACGCGATGGTCTTCCACGGCCCCGACACCGACGCGGACGGCTTCTACGCGCTGCGCGAGCGCACGCTGAAGCAGGCGAAGACGCCCGCCGCGGGCGGCTCCGAGACGGGGTACCTGGACGCCTTCCTCGGCATCCGCCGGGAGGCCCTGCTGACCCGGTACCCGGGGCACGACGCCTCCCGCGTCGACACGGCCCAGCGCCGGTTCCTGGAGGCCGGGAACCTGGGCCTGGACACCCCCCTGGTGTGGGAGATGTACGGGGACCACTACCGGCTTCCCTGAACACGTGAAGGCGCCTGCCCATGCGTCCGGTCGGGGACTGGGGGCAGGCGCCTCCTGTGTGTTCCGTACGCCGTTGTACGGGACGTGTGCGGGGACCGTCAGGTCACCTCGTGAGCCGGTCCGTCAGACCGCCAGCGCGCGGTCCGTCGGACGGATCGGGGCCGGCAGCTCGCTCGCCCCGGTGAGGAAGCGGTCGCAGCCGCGGGCGGCCGAGCGGCCCTCCGCGATCGCCCACACGATGAGCGACTGGCCGCGGCCGGCGTCACCGGCGACGAACACGCCGGGCACGTTGGTCTGGAAGTCGGCGTCGCGGGCGATGTTGCCGCGCTCGTCGAGCTCCAGGCCGAACTGCTCGACCAGGCCGTTCTCCCGGTCGGTGCCGGTGAAGCCCATGGCGAGGGTGACCAGCTGGGCCGGGATCTTGCGCTCGGTGCCCGGCTTGGAGGTCAGCTTGCCGTCGACGAACTCGACCTCGCTCAGGTGCAGCCACTGGACGTTGCCGTCCTCGTCGCCCTCGAAGTGGGTGGTGGAGACGGAGTAGACCCGCTCACCGCCCTCCTCGTGGGCGGACGTGACCTTGTAGAGCATCGGGAACGTCGGCCACGGCTGGGAGACCGGGTTCCG
This sequence comes from Streptomyces sp. NPDC000348, assembly GCF_042898795.1. Taxonomy (NCBI): domain Bacteria; kingdom Bacillati; phylum Actinomycetota; class Actinomycetes; order Kitasatosporales; family Streptomycetaceae; genus Streptomyces; species Streptomyces sp. NPDC000348. Next base: position 163,727 of record NZ_JBIAZD010000005.1, on the reverse strand, counting down.
CTCCTCGTTCGGGCGGGGCATGATCTCCAGCTGGGTGACGGAGGCCGCGCCCTGGCGGTGGGCGGTGCCCACGCAGTCGGCGCCGGTGTCACCGCCGCCGATCACCACGACGTGCTTGCCCTCGGCCGAGATCGGCGGGGCGACGTAGTCGCCCTCCTGCACCTTGTTGGCCAGCGGCAGGTACTCCATGGCCTGGTAGACGCCCTTGAGCTCACGGCCCGGCACCGGCAGGTCGCGCGCGGTCGTCGCGCCGACGGCGAGGACCACGGCGTCGTACCGCTTGCGCAGCGCGGTGGCCGGCATGTCGCGGCCGATCTCGACGCCGGTGCGGAACTTGGTGCCCTCCGCGCGCATCTGCTCGATACGGCGGTTGATGTGCCGCTTCTCCATCTTGAACTCGGGGATGCCGTAGCGCAGGAGGCCGCCGATGCGGTCCGCGCGCTCGTACACCGCGACCGTGTGGCCGGCCCGGGTCAGCTGCTGGGCGGCGGCCAGACCCGCCGGGCCCGAGCCGACGACCGCGACGGTCTTGCCGGACAGGCGCTCAGGGATCTGCGGGGCGACGTCACCGGTCTCCCACGCCTTGTCGATGATCGAGACCTCGACGTTCTTGATGGTGACCGGCGGCTGGTTGATGCCGAGCACGCACGCCGACTCGCACGGAGCGGGGCACAGCCGGCCCGTGAACTCCGGGAAGTTGTTGGTGGCGTGCAGCCGCTCGGAGGCGGCGCCCCAGTCCTCGCGGTAGGCGTAGTCGTTCCACTCGGGGATGAGGTTCCCCAGCGGACAGCCGTTGTGGCAGAACGGGATGCCGCAGTCCATGCACCGGCTGGCCTGCTTGCTGATGATCGGCAGCAGGGAACCGGGGACGTAGACCTCGTTCCAGTCCTTCTTGCGCTCCTCGACCGGACGGGACCTGGCGACCTCGCGGCCGTGGTTCAGAAAGCCCTTCGGGTCAGCCATTGATCGCCGCCTCCATCATCTTCTCGGTGATCTCGGTCTCGGACAGACCGGCTCGCTCGGCGGCGTCCTTGGCGGCGAGCACTGCCTTGTACGTGCTGGGGATGATCTTGCTGAAGCGCTGCACGGCGGTGTCCCACTCGGCGAGCAGCTTCTCGGCGACGGTGGAACCCGTCTCCTCCTGGTGGCGGCGGACCACGTCGTGCAGCCACTGCTTGTCGGCGTCGTCCAGGGCGCCCACGGCGTCCAGGTTGCCGGCGTTGACGTTGTCCCGGTCGAGGTCGATGACGTAGGCGATGCCGCCGGACATGCCGGCCGCGAAGTTGCGCCCCGTCTCGCCGAGGACGACCGCGTGACCGCCGGTCATGTACTCGCAGCCGTGGTCGCCCACGCCCTCGGAGACGACCAGCGCGCCGGAGTTGCGGACGCAGAACCGCTCGCCCGTCCGGCCCCGCAGGAACAGCTCGCCGCCGGTCGCGCCGTACGCGATCGTGTTGCCCGCGATGGTCGAGTACTCGGCGAGGTGGTCGGCCGCGCGGTCCGGGCGGACCACGATCCGGCCGCCGGACAGGCCCTTGCCGACGTAGTCGTTGGCGTCGCCCTCCAGGCGCAGCGTGACACCGCGCGGAATGAAGGCGCCGAAGGACTGGCCGGCGGAGCCGGTGAAGGTGATGTCGATGGTGTCGTCGGGCAGGCCCGCACCGCCGAACTTCTTCGTCACCTCGTGGCCGAGCATGGTGCCGACCGTGCGGTTGATGTTGCGGATGGCGACCTGGGCGCGCACCGGCTGGGCGTCCTCGGCGCCGGACGCGGCGAGCGCGTCGGCGGCGAGCTTGATCAGCTCGTTGTCGAGCGCCTTCTCCAGGCCGTGGTCCTGGGCGACGACCTGGTGGCGGACGGCGCCCTCGGGCAGCTCGGGCACGTGGAACAGCGGGGCCAGCTCCAGGCCCTGCGCCTTCCAGTGGTTCACCGCACGGGTCACGTCGAGCACCTCGGCGTGGCCGACGGCCTCCTCGATGGAGCGGAAGCCCAGCTCGGCGAGGAGCTCGCGGACCTCCTCGGCGATGAACCGGAAGAAGTTCACGACGTACTCGGCCTTGCCGGAGAACCGGTCCCGCAGGACGGGGTTCTGGGTGGCGATGCCGACCGGGCAGGTGTCCAGGTGGCAGACGCGCATCATGACGCAGCCGGAGACGACCAGCGGGGCGGTGGCGAAGCCGAACTCCTCGGCGCCGAGCAGCGCGGCGATGACCACGTCACGGCCGGTCTTCAGCTGGCCGTCGGTCTGCACGACGATCCGGTCGCGCAGGCCGTTGAGCAGCAGGGTCTGCTGGGTCTCGGCGAGGCCGAGCTCCCAGGGACCGCCGGCGTGCTTCAGCGACGTCAGCGGGGAGGCGCCCGTGCCGCCGTCGTGACCGGAGATCAGGACGACGTCCGCGTGCGCCTTGGAGACACCCGCGGCGACGGTGCCGACGCCGACCTCGGAGACCAGCTTGACGTGAATGCGCGCCTGGGGGTTGGCGTTCTTCAGGTCGTGGATCAGCTGGGCGAGGTCCTCGATGGAGTAGATGTCGTGGTGCGGCGGCGGGGAGATGAGCCCCACGCCCGGCGTCGAGTGCCGGGTCTTCGCGACCCACGGGTAGACCTTGTGGCCGGGCAGCTGGCCGCCCTCGCCGGGCTTGGCGCCCTGGGCCATCTTGATCTGGATGTCGTCGGAGTTGACCAGGTACTCGGAGGTCACGCCGAAGCGGCCGGAGGCGACCTGCTTGATGGACGACCGGCGGGCCGGGTCGTACAGGCGCTCCGGGTCCTCGCCGCCCTCACCGGTGTTGGACTTGCCGCCCAGCTGGTTCATGGCGATGGCGAGCGTCTCGTGCGCCTCGCGGGAGATGGAGCCGTACGACATGGCGCCGGTGGAGAACCGCTTGACGATCTCGGAGACCGGCTCGACCTCGTCGACGGGGATCGGCTGCCGGTCGGAGGTGAAGCCGAACAGGCCGCGGAGCGTCATCAGGCGCTCGGACTGCTCGTTCACCCGCTCGGTGTACTTCTTGAAGATGTCGTAGCGGCCGGAGCGCGTGGAGTGCTGGAGGCGGAAGACCGTCTCCGGGTCGAACAGGTGCGGCTCGCCCTCGCGGCGCCACTGGTACTCGCCGCCGATCTCCAGCGCGCGGTGCGCGGGAGCGATGCCCGAGGCGGGGTACGCCTTGGCGTGACGGGCGGCGACCTCCTTGGCGATGACGTCGATGCCGACGCCGCCGATCTTGGTGGCGGTGCCGTTGAAGTACTTCTCCACGAAGGCGTCCTCGAGGCCGACGGCCTCGAAGACCTGGGCGCCGCGGTAGGAGGCGACCGTGGAGATGCCCATCTTGGACATGACCTTCAGGACGCCCTTGCCGAGGGCGTAGATCAGGTTGCGGATGGCCTTCTCGGACTCGATGCCCGGCAGGAAGGTGCCCGCGCGGACCAGGTCCTCGACGGACTCCATCGCCAAGTACGGGTTGACGGCGGCGGCGCCGTAGCCGATGAGCAGGGCGACGTGGTGGACCTCGCGGACGTCACCGGCCTCGACCAGCAGACCCACCTGGGTGCGCTGCTTGGTGCGGATGAGGTGGTGGTGGACGGCCGCGGTGAGCAGCAGCGACGGGATCGGCGCGTGCTCGGCGTCGGAGTGCCGGTCCGACAGGACGATCAGCCGGGCGCCGTTCCCGATGGCGGCGTCGGCCTCGGCGCAGATGTCCTCGATGCGGGCGGCGAGCGCGTCGCCGCCGCCGGACACCCGGTACAGGCCGGACAGGGTCGCGGCCTTGAAGCCGGGCATGTCGCCGTCGGCGTTGATGTGGATGAGCTTGGCCAGCTCGTCGTTGTCGATCACCGGGAAGGGCAGGACGACGCTGCGACAGGAGGCCGCGGTCGGCTCCAGCAGGTTGCCCGAGGGGCCCAGCGGGGAGCGCAGGGAGGTGACCAGTTCCTCGCGGATCGCGTCCAGCGGCGGGTTGGTGACCTGCGCGAACAGCTGGGTGAAGTAGTCGAAGAGCAGGCGCGGACGCTCGCTCAGCGCGGCGATCGGCGAGTCGGTGCCCATCGAGCCGATCGGCTCGGCGCCGGCCTTGGCCATCGGCGCGAGGAGGACCCGCAGCTCCTCCTCGGTGTAGCCGAAGGTCTGCTGGCGGCGGGTGACCGAGGCGTGGGTGTGCACGATGTGCTCGCGCTCGGGCAGGTCGGGCAGCCCGATCTCGCCGGCCTCGAGCCACTCCGCGTAGGGGTGCTCGGCGGCGAGCTGGGCCTTGATCTCGTCGTCCTCGATGATGCGGTGCTCGGCGGTGTCCACCAGGAACATGCGGCCGGGCTGCAGGCGGCCCTTGCGGACGACCTTCGCCGGGTCGATGTCGAGGACGCCGACCTCGGAGCCGAGGACGACCAGACCGTCGTCGGTGACCCAGTAGCGGCCGGGGCGCAGACCGTTGCGGTCGAGCACGGCGCCGACCTGGGTGCCGTCGGTGAAGGTGACGCAGGCGGGGCCGTCCCAGGGCTCCATCATCGTGGAGTGGTACTGGTAGAAGGCGCGCCGGGCCGGGTCCATCGAGTCGTGGTTCTCCCACGCCTCCGGGATCATCATCAGCACGGAGTGCGGCAGCGAACGGCCGCCCAGGTGCAGCAGTTCGAGGACCTCGTCGAAGGACGCCGAGTCGGAGGCGTCGGGGGTGCAGATCGGGAAGATCCGCTCAAGGTCCGTGCCGGTGCCGAACAGCTCGGAGGCGAGCTGCGACTCGCGGGCGCGCATCCAGTTGCGGTTGCCCTTGACGGTGTTGATCTCACCGTTGTGCGCGACGAAGCGGTACGGGTGTGCGAGCGGCCACGACGGGAAGGTGTTCGTGGAGAACCGGGAGTGCACGAGCGCGATCGCGGAGCCGAAGCGGCGGTCGGACAGGTCCGGGAAGAAGGGCTCGAGCTGGCCGGTGGTCAGCATGCCCTTGTAGACGATGGTCCGCGCGGACAGCGACGGGAAGTAGACGCCCACCTCGCGCTCGGCGCGCTTGCGCAGCACGAACGCCTTGCGGTCGAGGTCGATGCCCCTGCTCTCACCGGCGGTGACGAAGATCTGCCGGAAGACCGGCATCGTCGAGCGGGCGGTGGCGCCGAGCAGTTCGGGCGCGACCGGCACCTCGCGCCAGCCGAGGACGGTCAGGTCCTCGGCGGCGGCGATCTCCTCGATGCGGGCGACGGCGGCGTCGGCGCCGTCCTCCGGCAGGAAGGCGATGCCGACGGCGTAGCCGCCGGCCTCGGGCAGTGCGAATCCGGCCACCTCGCGGAAGAAGGCGTCGGGCACCTGGGAGAGGATTCCGGCACCGTCGCCGGAGTCCGGCTCGGAGCCGGTGGCACCCCGGTGTTCCAGGTTGCGCAGGACCGTGAGGGCCTGCTCGACCAGGGTGTGGGACGCCTCGCCGGTGAGGGTGGCGACGAAGCCGACGCCGCAGGCGTCGTGCTCGTTGCGGGGGTCGTACATACCCTGCGCAGCAGGGCGAGCATCCATGAACGACCAGTTCAGGCGGTCGTTCGCGGAGTGCTGGGACGGCTGGCGCGGCGTACGCATCGGCTCTCCCGTCGTCGTCATGTGGCATGTGCGAAGTGCCGAGGGACGACGCTGGCCCTCTGCGTGGTGCAAAATTTCGTGCAGGTTACATGATGGAGCGGTTCTCGTGAACCGGGATAATCCGTTCCAGCATGCGGACACCCTAGAGGTCGCGGCGGGATTCCGCGCCTGGCGGTGGAAGCTACGGGGACCGGGTCGGACAGATCGATGTCCGTCGGTCCGATGGCGGGAAAGGGCTCCTTCGCCCGACCCGCGGGGCGCGCCGTCGGCCTCTTTGCCCACAGCGCTTACGGCTCATGCCCAGTGGTCATGCCGCCGAAACCAGCAAGTAACGACTACTTATGCGGCCCAACGCATAAGTGCGAGTCGCATCATCCTACGGCCGTTCCGAACAGTGCGCCCAGGACGTACGTCACACCGGCCGCCGCACCACCGAGGGCGAGCTGCCGCAGACCGCTGTACCACCAGCTCCGCGCCGTCACCCTGGCCACCACCGCGCCGCACAGGAAGAGCCCGAGCAGCGCCAGCAGCACGGCGGGCCACAGGGTACTCGCACCGAGCAGATAGGGCAGCACGGGGAGCAGGGCGCCCAGCGCGAACGAACCGAAGCTGGAGACGGCGGCGACGGTGGGCGAGGGCAGGTCGCCGGGGTCGATGCCGAGTTCCTCGCGGGCGTGGATCTCCAGCGCCTGCTCGGGGTCCCTGGACAGCTGCCGGGCGACCTCGCGGGCCAGCCCGGGCTCGACGCCGCGGGCCTCGTAGAGCGCGGCGAGCTCGGCCTCCTCGTCCTTGGGGTGCTTGCGCAGCTCACGCCGCTCGACCTCGAGCTCGGCCTCGACCAGCTCGCGCTGGGAGGCGACGGAGGTGTACTCGCCGGCCGCCATGGAGAAGGCGCCGGCGGCCAGACCGGCGAGGCCGGTGAACACGACGGTCTGCTGACCGACCGCACCGCCGGCGACACCGGTCATCAGGGCGAGGTTGGAGACCAGTCCGTCCATCGCGCCGAACACGGCGGGGCGCAGCCAGCCGCCGTTCACGTCCCGGTGCGTGTGGTTGTCGCGGTGCGCCTCGTGCAGCGTCGCCTCGGTCTCGATGATGGCCATACCCGGGTCCCCCACACTCTTCTTTGGACAAGTTCTATTCTTCGACAACACCCAATGTACGCCTCCTCGAATCCTCCTGCCAGCAAGGAAAGGCTGGGCTAACCTGCGGTTTTGCGGGTTTCACTCGTTTGTGCGGATGGGTGCGCAGATGTCGACCGGGTGACGCTGGGCCCCGCGAGGCTGCGCCGGACACCGCACCGGGGACAGATCCGCAAAGGGCTCCGCGCCCCTCGGGGCGCGTCTGAGAGGAGAGCCGCGTATGGCACCGACCGCCCGCATCCCCTCCGTCCCGGTGCCCGGGGGCGCCGTCGGGCGCCGCGAGCGGGCGCGCGGCGCTCTGCTCGGCCTGGCCGTCGGTGACGCGCTGGGCGCCCCGGCCGAGAACCTGAAGCCCTCCGAGATCCGCGCGCGGTGGGGCCGCATCACGGGGTACGTGGCGGAACACCCGGCGGGCACGGACGACACCGAGTACGCGATCTTCTCGGGCCTGCTGCTGGCCCGGCACGGCTCCGCGCTCACCCCGGCGCATGTCGAGGCGGCCTGGCACGAGTGGATCGCGGACCGCGCGGAGGGTCCTTTCCGGGGCGCCGGCTTCAGCGAGCGCGGCACGCTGGAGAACCTGCGCCGGGGACTGGCGGCGCCGATCTCCGCCCAGCACCGGCACGCCTGGAGCGACGGACTGGCGATGCGGGCGGCGCCCCACGGGGTGTTCGCGGCCGGCCGGCCCGACGAGGCGGCCCGGCTGGCGGCGGTCGACGGCTCGGTCAGCCACGACGGCGAGGGCATCTACGGCGGCCAGGCGGTCGCGGCGGGTGTCGCGGCGGCGATGGCCGGGGCACCGGTGGTCGCGGTCGTGGCCTCGGCCCTGGCGGTGGTGCCGGACGACTCCTGGACCGCCCGTTCACTGCGCCGCGCCGTCACCGCGGCCCACCTCGGCGAACGCGCGGTCCGCGCGGCGGTGGTGATCGGCGGCTATCCGTGGACCGACCTGGCCCCCGAGGCGGTCGCCCTCGCCTTCGGCGCGTACGCGGCGGCCGACGGCGACTTCGCACAGGCGGTCCTGACGGCCGTCAACATGGGCCGCGACGCCGACACCACGGCGGCGGTGGCGGGCGCCCTGGCCGGCGCCACCCGGGGCGCCGCGGCGATCCCGCCGGCCTGGTCGTCCGCCATCGCCCCGGCCCGCGGCACCTGCCTCCCGACCATGGCGGGCCACCACGTCCTGGACATCGCGGACCTGCTGACGCCGGAGGAACCCGACGCCCTGGTTCCGGCGCCGGCCGACGAGACGGAGGCGCCCGCATGATCCCCCTGGCCGAGACGCAACCCGCAGCCGCCGACGGCGAGGACGCCCCACCGGGGCCACCCGCACCCGACGACGGAAGCGGCACGGATGGCGCGGGTGGGAACGCGACCCGGGCCCCAGGCGAAGCCGAGGCCGAACGTCCCGCCCGGCCGCCGCAGGCCCGGGCCCGGGTGGAGGGCCTCCTCCTCGGCCTCGCCGCGGGCGACGCCGCCGGCTGGCCGGCCGCCCGCCACAGGGCCGCCCGCATGCCCGAGTGGACCAGACGCCTCACCCGCGAACTGGACACCTTCGCCGAACAGAACGCCACCACCACCCTCCCCGTCCCGATCGCCCTCAACCAGCCCCCCGAACCCCTCCGCCTCGGCCCCTCCGACGACGCCGAGTGGGCCGCGTTCGCCGCCGAAGCGGTCCTGCGCGCCGGCGACGACAGCGCCCTCGGCGACCTGAGCCGGGAGCGCCGGACCCGCGCCGCCATCGACCTGACCTGGAACTCCGTCGCCGCCGAGATCGCCGCCGCCACCGAACGGGCCCCCGAGACCGAGTCCGCCGTCCTCCCGCTGCGCGCCCGCATCTCCGTCCGCGCCGGCCTCGGCAACCTCGCCACCGGCCTGCGCCCGCCCGCCACCGGCCACGACAACCCGCACTACTTCGACGACGCCGCCTGCGTGCGCGCCTGTGTCCTGGCCGTGGCCCACCCCGGCGACCCGCGGGCCGCCGCCGGCCTCGCCGAGTTCGACGCCCGCTACACCCAGGACGGCGACGGGGTGCACGGTGCCCGCGCCATGGCCGCCGCCGTCTCCCTCGCGCTGGCCGGCGCGGACCCGCACGCCTGCGTGGCGGCGGCCTGCGCCGAGCTGCCCGAGGACACGGAGATCGGCCGCAACGCCCGGCACGCCCTGAAGCTCGCGGCGGACGCCGACAGCGCCTTCGCCCTCGTGCCACCGCTGGAGCACCAGATCGTCGACCACGTCTACAGCTACGGCGTCGCCGCCGCCGAGACCGTCCCCGTGGCCCTCGCCCTCACCACCGCCGCCCGCGGCCGGATCGCGGAGGCGGTCCCCGCGGCGGCCTGCCTGTCCCGGGTCGCGGACTCCGCTCCGGCGCTCGTCGGCGCCCTCACCGGCGCACTGGGCGGCGGGGCCGCGATCCCGGGGACGTGGCGGGAGAGCTGCCGCACCCTCTCCGGCTGCGTGCTCCCCCGGCTCACCGGCACGGACCTGGTGGAACTCGCCGGACTCCTGGAAGCCGCACGACCGACCCCGACGGAGGGATGATTCGGGCATGACGCGCGAAGAGCCAGAAAACAGTGACCGGGGCCTGCCCCTGGACGAGCGGATCGCCGGCGCCCTCGTCGGAGCGGCCGTCGGCGACGCCCTCGGCGGGCCGGTCGAGGGCTACTCCCCCGAGCAGATCGTCGAGCGCCACGGCGGACGCGTGCACGGCGTCGTCGGCCCGTGGAACGGCGCCGCGTGGCGCACCGCCCGCCCCGTCGCGCCGTACCACAAGGGCGACGGCCACGTCACCGACGACACCCTGATGACCCACGCACTGGTACGGGTGTACGCGACGGTCCGCGACCACCTGGACGCCTACGCCGTCGCCGACCACCTGGTCCCGGACCTGATGACGAACCCGCGCTGGATCCCGGAGCTGGAGGCGGAGGCGATCCCGCTGCAGCGGATCTTCCTCGCCGAGAAGTGGCTCGTGGCCCGCCTGCACTACGGTCACGTCGACCCGCGCGAGGCCGGCGTCGGCAACATCGTCAACTGCGGTGCCGCGATGTACATGGCCCCGGTCGGCCTGGTCAACGCCGCCCACCCGGCCGCCGCCTACGCCGAGGCGCTGGATGTCGCGGGCGCGCACCAGTCGTCGTACGGCAGGGAGGCGGCCGGTGTCTTCGCGGCGGCCGTGGCGGCGGCGTGCGCGCCGGGCGCGACGGCGGACTCGGTCGTCTCCGCGTGTCTGTCGTCGGCGAAGGACGGCACCCGGGAGGCGATCGAGAAGGTCTGCGAAACCGCCTCGCGGTACACGGACTTCGAGTCGGCGCTGGGTCCGCTGCGGGAGGCGGTGACGCCGTACGACACGGTGGGCCCCGACTACCGCTCCCCGTCACTGGGTGCCCGCCGCCCGTCCCGGCTGCACGCCATCGAGGAACTCCCGGTCGCGCTGGGCATGCTGGTGGTGGCCGGCGGCGACTTCCGGCAGGCGGTCCTGGGCGCGGTGAACTACGGCCGCGACTGCGACTCCATCGCCACGATGGCCGGCGCGGTGGCCGGTGCGCTCGGCTCCCCGGTCCCCGAGGACTGGGCCAAGACGGTGGCCGAGGCCAGCCGCCTCGACCTGTGGGAGCCGGCGGCCGCGCTCACCGCCGTGACCCGCGAGATCTTCGCACGCGACGTGGCCCGCCGCCGCGCCCACGAGCGGGCGTTCGCCGAGCTGGGAGGCGCTGGATGCTCCGGCTGACCTGGGTCCAGCCCGAGGACCTCATCGGCCACGAACTGCGCCAGGCGGCCCAGGACGGCCGCGAGCCCTCGGCCGTCGCCGCCCGCTGGCGCGCGGCGGGCGGCCCCGAGGCCCCCCTCACCGCGGGCGCCTCCCCCACCCCCGCCTCCCCCTACCTCCGCCTCCTGGCCACCGACCTCCTCGACGAACTGGCCGACCTCCCGAGCACACTGGCCGACGACGAACCGACCGACCTCGCCACGATCAAGTCCCTGTGCCCCGACTGGCCGTTCACCGCGGGCGGCACCGCCGCCGGCCGCGGGCGGTCGTGCCTCCCCCCGTGCCCCGAGGGCCCGGGAGGCGCCTCCAGGGGCGATGGGGGCACCTCCACTCAAGCGAAGTCGGGAGTGGGGGAGGGTGGGTGCGACGGCACCCCGCAGGCGCCGGGCCGCGCGACGGACCCCCGGACACCCCACCCCGCCCGCCTGGAGGCCGCCTGGCTCGGCAGAGCGGTCGGCTGCCTGCTGGGCAAACCGGTGGAGAAGCTCCCCCTCACCGGCATCCGCCACCTCGCCCGGGCCACCGGCAACTGGCCCCTCACCACCTACTTCACCGCCCACGGCGTCCCCGAGGACCTCTTGACCAGGTACCCCTGGAACCGCCGCTCCGCGGCCACCTCCCTCGCCGAGAACATCGACGGCATGCCCGAGGACGACGACCTCAACTACCCCCTCCTCGCCCTCCTCGTCCTCCAGCGCCACGGCCGCGCCTTCACCGCCACCGACGTGGCCCGCGTCTGGCTCGACGAACTCCCCGCCGGCCGCACCTTCACCGCCGAGCGCGTCGCCTACCGCAACCTCCTCAGCGGTCTGGAACCCCCGCTGACCGCCCGCCGCCACAACCCCTTCCGCGAGTGGATCGGCGCCCTGATCCGCGCCGACGTGCACGGCTGGACCAACCCCGGCGACCCGGCCGCCGCCGCCGGGCAGGCACACCGCGACGCCACCCTCACCCACACCGCCAACGGCGTCTACGCGGCGATGTTCACGGCGGCCGTCATCGCCACCGCCGCCACCGGCGACCACGACGTCCACGCCTGTCTGCGCACCGGCCTCACCGTCGTCCCGCCCCGCTCCCGGCTCGCCCGCGCCGTCCACCGGGCCGTACGGCTCGCGCACGAGCACACCGACTTCGACACCGTCGTCGACGTCCTGCACGACACCTACGCCGCCACCCACCACTGGGTGCACGCCGTCCCCAACACCGCCCTGATCGCCGCCGCCCTCACCCACGCCGACGGCGACTTCACCGGCTCCGTCTGCCGCGCGGTGTCCGGCGGCTGGGACACCGACTCCAACGGCGCGACGGCCGGCAGCGTCGCCGCCCTTCTCGCCGGTTCGCCCCGCGCCCTCCCCGAACGCTGGACGGCCCCGCTGAAGAACCGCCTGGCCACCTCCGTCGGCGACTTCCACGGCACCGGCTTCGACACCCTGGCCCGACTGACCCACCTGGAGGCCTCCCGCCCATGACCAGGCCCACTCCCCCCGGTCCCCCACTGACCGGCCTGCGCGTCCTGGATCTCGCCACCCTCTTCGCCGGGCCCCTCGCCGCGACCCTGCTCGGCGACTTCGGCGCGGAGGTCGTCAAGGTCGAGCACCCGAGGAAACCGGACCCCTCCCGCGGCCACGGCCCGTCGAAGGACGGCATCGGCCTGTGGTGGAAGGTGCTCGGCCGCAACAAGCGGACCATCACCCTCGACCTGTCCAGGCCCGGCGGCCGGGCCACCCTCCTGCGCCTCGCCGAAACCGCCGACGTCGTCATCGAGAACTTCCGTCCCGGCACCCTGGAGAAGTGGGACCTGGGCTGGCCCGAGCTGTCCGCGGTCAACCCCCGGCTGATCCTGGTCCGGGTCACCGGCTTCGGCCAGTTCGGCCCGTACGCGCACCGTCCGGGCTTCGGCACCCTCGCCGAGGCGATGAGCGGCTTCGCCGCGATCACCGGGGAACCGGACGCCCCGCCGACCCTGCCGCCGTTCGGCCTGGCGGACTCCATCGCGGGCCTGACCACCGCGTACGCGGTCATGACCGCGCTGGCCGGCCGGGACCGCACGGGAGAGGGCCAGGTCGTCGACATGGCCCTGATCGAACCGATCCTCACCGTGCTCGGGCCCCAGCCGACCTGGTACGACCAGCTGGGCCACGTCCAGCCCCGCACCGGCAACCGCTCCCAGAACAACGCGCCGCGCGGCACGTACCTCACCGCCGACGGCACCTGGGTCGCCGTCTCCACCTCGGCCCAGTCGATCGCCGAGCGGGTGATGACGCTGGTGGGCCGCCCGGACCTGATCGACGAGCCCTGGTTCGCCACCGGCGCGGGCCGGGCCCGGCACGCGGACCTCCTGGACGAGGCGGTCGGCGGCTGGATCGCCCGGCACACCCGCACCGACGTGCTGGCCGCCTTCGAGAAGGCGGAGGCGGCCATCGCCCCCATCCAGGACGTACGGGACGTCATGGCGGACCCGCAGTACCAGGCGCTGGACACGATCACCACGGTCGACGATCCGGAGCTGGGCCCGCTGCGCATGCAGAACGTGCTCTTCCGGCTCTCCGGCACCCCGGGCGCGATCCGCTGGGCGGGCCGCCCGCACGGCGCGGACACCGAGGAGGTCCTGACCGAGCTGGGCCTCACCCCCGAGGACCTCGCGGAGCTCCGCGCGGAGGGCGCCCTGTGACGGGGTTCCCGCTGACCTGGCTGTACGCCCCCGGCGACCGTCCTCCGGTGGTGGCGAAGGCGCTCACCTCCGGCGCCGACGTGGTGGTGATCGACCTGGAGGACGCGGTCGCCCCCGACCGCAAGGCCTACGCCCGCTCCGCCACCGCCGAGCTGCTGCGCGCCCCCCAGCCGGTCCCGGTCCACGTCCGCGTCAACGCCCTGTCCGGCCCCTGGGCCCGCGCCGACCTCGCGGCCGTCGCTGCCGCCCCCGGCCTGTCCGGCCTGCGCCTCCCCAAGGTGTCGTCCCCGTCCGACGTCGTACGCGTCGCCCGGCGCACCGCGTCCGCCCGCGGCGGCGCACTGCCCCTGTACGCCCTCCTGGAGACGGCCCTCGGCATCGAACGCGCCCATGCCGTGGCCACCGCCCACCCGTCCCTGCGCGGCATCGCCGTCGGGGAGGCGGACCTACGGGCCGACCTCGGCGTACGCGACGACGCGGGCCTCGACTGGTCCCGCTCCCGGGTGGTCGTCGCCGCGCGGGCGGCGGGCCTCGCCCCGCCCACCCAGTCCGTCCACCCCGACATCCGCGACCTGGAGGGCCTGGCGGCCTCCTGTGCCCACGGCCGCGCGCTGGGCTTCCTGGGCCGCGCCGCGATCCACCCCCGTCAGCTCCCGGTGATCGAACGGGCCTACCTCCCCACGGAGGAGGAGATCGCGCAGGCGGAGACCATCGTCAAGGCGGCAGCCTCGAACCAGGGCGCCCAAGCCCTCCCCAACGGCACCTTCATCGACACGGCGGTCGTACGAGCGGCCCGAAGAACCCTGTCCCTGACCACCAGAACCTGAACAACTCCCCACCGTCCCCGCGGGCAGTCGTGCCGCTGGGGCGGCACGGGTGGGCGCTGGGGGTACCCCCTCTGGGGGAGGCACCCCGCAAACGCCGGGCCGCGCCAACACCCCCGCCCCACACGGACCGAGGGCGCCCGGGAAAACCCGGACGCCCTCGGCGCAGTACGGCAGACCGTCAGCTCTTCCTGGCCGACCCGGCCCCGTCCTTGGAGTCCTCGGACTCCTCGGACTCCTCCTTCACGGAAGGAGCACCCTCCTCGTCCTTCTCCACGGCCCCGGCCTCGTCGGAGTCGGCCCCGGAACCGCCCTCACCGCCGGAGGCCCCCGGCTCCACCACGTCCTCCCGCCCCGGCCGCTTCCGGGCCGACAGCACGATGTACAGCACGGCCAGCAGGAACACCAGGATCGACGTCCAGTTGTTCAGCCGCAGCCCGAAGATGTGGTGCGCCTCGTCGACGCGCATGTACTCGATCCAGAAGCGCCCCGCGCAGTACCCGGCGACGTACAGCGCGAACGCCCGTCCGTGGCCGAGCCGGAACCGCCGGTCCGCCCAGATCACCAGCAGCGCCACACCGATGCACCACAGCGACTCGTACAGGAACGTGGGGTGGTACGTCCCCGGCTCCCGCCCGTCGGCGGAGGACGTGATCTCCACCGCCCACGGCAGGTCGGTGGCCCGCCCGTACAGCTCCTGGTTGAACCAGTTGCCCCAGCGTCCGATCGCCTGTGCGAAGGCGATGCCCGGCGCGATGGCGTCGGCGTAGGCGGGCAGGGGGACGCCCCGGCGCCGGCAGCCGATCCAGGCGCCCAGCGCACCGAGCGCGATCGCGCCCCAGATGCCGAGGCCGCCCTCCCAGACCTTGAAGGCGTCCACCCAGTCGCGGCCCTCGCTGAAGTACAGCTGGTAGTCCGTGATCACGTGGTAGAGGCGGCCGCCGATCAGGCCGAAGGGCACGGCCCAGACAGCGATGTCGGCCACTGTGCCGGCCCGCCCGCCCCGGGCGATCCAGCGCTTGTTGCCGAGCCAGACGGCAACGAAGACGCCGATGATGATGCAGAACGCGTAGCCGCGCAGCGGAACGGGGCCGAGGTACAGCACCCCGCTCGACGGGCTGGGAATGTAGGCAAGTTCCATGGCAGGGTCGACGCTACCGTGCCGGACCGGGCGCACGGCAGGCGGTCCGGCTACGGCTCCATAACAGGACCGCCGGACGGCCGGTCCGGGGCGTCACTGTCCCTTGTCGGCCTCCTGGACCATCCGCTTGAACTTCTCGGGGGTCATCGAGCGGTCCTGGACGATGTTCTTGCCGTTGTACAGCACCGTCGGCGTGCCGTTGAAGCCGCCCTTCTGGAACGCCTCGTGGGACTTGGCGACCCAGCTGTTGTGCGTGCCGTCCTCGACGCAGGTGCGGAAGGCGGGGGTGTCGAGTCCGTCGACCTTGCCGGCCAGCTCGATCAGCCCGGCGTTGTCGGCGAAGGCGTCGTCGCTCTCCATCGGCTGGTTCTCGAACAGCACGTCGTGGTACGCGGTGAACTTCCCGGCGTCCTGGGCGCAGGCGGCGGCGTTGGCCGCGCTGCGGGAGCCGGTGCCGCCCATGCCGTTGTCGATCAGGGTGACCAGGTGGTACTCCACCTTCAGCCGGCCGGAGCCGGTCAGCTCGTGGAGGGTGGGGCTGTAGGCCTGTTCGAAGACCTTGCAGGCCGGGCAGCGGAAGTCCTCCCACACGACGAGGGTGGACTTGGCGCTCTCCTTGCCGACCGGGATGGCGAGGCCGTCCTTGCCCAGGGCCCCGGAGGGCGCCACCACGGGGCCGGACGCCTCGCTCCCGTCGTCCCCGCCCGAGCTTGCGGCGACGACACCGATCACCGCCGCGAGCCCCAGGACGCAGAGCACGCTCGCGCCCACGATCAGGGCCCGGCGCCGCTTCTCCGCCGCCTTCTGCTTCTCGCGCTCGACCGCCATCCGCTCCCGGGCGGTGCGCTTTCCCTCACGGTTCTTCTCGCTCACACCCGCAGAACGAACCGGGGAGGCGCGGAGCGCCTCCCCGGTCCCAGGACCACCCTTACGAGGGATCCGTATGACTGACTGCGGACACCGCGGCCGGTCACGCCTGCCGGCGCACCCCCTTGGCCAGGTCACCGGCGAGCGCGCGGACGGCCCGGACACCGGCGGCGTCGTCGGGGGCCTCCAGCATCCGCTTGACGAAGGCGGAACCGACGATCACGCCGTCGGCGAAGCCGGCGACCTCGGCGGCCTGGGCGGCGTTGGAGACGCCGAGGCCGACACAGACCGGGATGTCGGTGGTGGCACGGGTGCGCCGCACCAGGTCCTCGGCCTGCGCGCCGACCGACTCGCGGGTTCCGGTGACGCCCATCAGGGAGGCGGCGTAGACGAAGCCGCTGCCGGCCGCGGTGATCTCGGCGAGCCGCTCGTCCTTGCTGCTGGGCGCGACCACGAAGACCGTGGCGAGCCCGTGCTTCTCCGCGTGTTCCCGCCAGAGCGCCGACTCCTGGACGGGCAGGTCGGGCAGGATGCACCCGGCGCCGCCCGCCTCGGCGAGCTCGGCGGTGAAGCGCTCGACGCCGTAGCGGTCGATGGGGTTCCAGTAGGTCATCACGAGGATCGGCTTGCCGGTGGCCTCGTGCGCCTCGCGGACCGTGCGCATCACGTCCGCGATCCTCACGCCGCCGCGCAGGGCGATGTCGTCGGCGGTCTGGATGACCGGGCCGTCGAGGACGGGGTCGCTGTGCGGCAGACCCACCTCGACGACGTCGGCGCCGCCGTCCAGGGCGGCCTTGACCGCCTCGATGCCGCCGTCCACGGTCGGGAACCCGGCCGGGAGGTAGGCGATGAGGGCGGAGCGGCCCTCGGCCTTCGCCGCGGCGAGGGTGTCGTTCAGCAGCCGTACGTTCCCGCTCACTTGGCGTCCCCCTCGATCTCGGCGGTGCCGGCCTCGTCGGCGGCGACCTCGGCGTCGGTGTCGTACAGCCCGAAGTAGCGGGCGGCGGTGTCCATGTCCTTGTCGCCGCGCCCGGACAGGTTGACGACGATCAGCCCGTCCTCGCCCAGCTCCCTGCCGACCTCCAGGGCGCCGGCGAGGGCGTGGGCGCTCTCGATGGCCGGGATGATGCCCTCGGTGCGCGACAGCAGGCGCAGGGCCTGCATGGCGGCGTCGTCGGTGACCGCGCGGTACTCGCCGCGGCCGCTGTCCTTGAGGTAGGCGTGCTCGGGTCCGATGCCCGGGTAGTCCAGGCCGGCCGAGATGGAGTACGGCTCGGTGATCTGGCCCTCCTCGTCCTGGAGGACGTACGACCGGGAGCCGTGCAGGATGCCGGGCTCGCCCGCGGTGAGGGTGGCCGCGTGCTCGCCGCTCACGATGCCGTGTCCGGCGGGTTCGCAGCCGATGAGGCGTACACCGGTGTCCGGGATGAAGGCGTGGAAGAGGCCGATGGCGTTGGAGCCGCCGCCGACGCAGGCGATCGCGGCGTCGGGCAGGCGTCCGGCGCGCTCCAGGAGCTGGCGGCGGGCCTCGACGCCGATGACGCGGTGGAAGTCGCGCACCATCGCCGGGAAGGGGTGCGGGCCGGCGACGGTGCCGAAGAGGTAGTGCGTGCGGTCGACGTTGGCGACCCAGTCGCGGAACGCCTCGTTGATGGCGTCCTTCAGGGTGCGGCTGCCGGACTTCACGGCGATGACCTCGGCACCGAGCATCCGCATCCGGGCCACGTTGAGGGCCTGGCGCTGCGTGTCGATCTCGCCCATGTAGATCGTGCAGTCGAGGCCGAAGAGGGCGCAGGCGGTGGCCGTGGCCACGCCGTGCTGGCCGGCCCCGGTCTCGGCGATGACGCGGGTCTTGCCCATGCGCCTGGTGAGGAGGGCCTGGCCGAGCACGTTGTTGATCTTGTGCGAGCCGGTGTGGTTCAGGTCCTCGCGCTTGAGGAAGATCCTGGCGCCACCCGCTTCCGCGGCGAAACGGGGGACCTCGGTGAGCGCGCTCGGGCGGCCGGTGTAGTGGACCAGGAGGTCGTCGAGTTCGCGGGCGAACTCGGGGTCGGACTTGGCCTTGTCGTACTCGACGGCGACCTCGTCGACCGCCGCGACCAGGGCCTCGGGGATGAACTTCCCGCCGAAGGCGCCGAAGTAGCCCTCGGCGGTGGGGATGTGCCCCTCGGGATCGGGGATGAAGAAGTTGCTGGGCATGCGGGTACCTCACGGTGAATGTGTGTCGGGCACTGATCGCCGTGGGGGCGGGGGTCTCAGGCCGCTGCGGGCCCGTTGTGGCTTGTCGCGCTCACGCGGCGGAATCGCATGTCGGGAACAGCCCCGCGCCCCTGGGGGACGCGCTGCCATCGCCGCCCGTTGACCTGCCCGGGCTCGTCCCCGATGACGTACCGGACCCTGCGGCCGTGGACGCGGCGCGCGGGGGCGCGGCAGCCGCGGGGGCGGCAGCCCCGCGCGAGGCGCGCGTACGGGTCCCTGGAGGCCAGGGTGATCGGGACGGTCATCGGAGCCAAGCCTACCGGTGGATCAGCCCCGGCCGTGCCGCAGTGCGGGGTGCTCGCCCGCCGCCACCAGGTCGGAGACGGCCGTCCTGGGGTCCTTGCCGGTGACCAGGGACTCGCCCACCAGGACGGCGTCGGCGCCGGCGTTGGCGTAGGCGATGAGGTCGTGCGGGCCGCGGACGCCGGACTCGGCGACCTTGACGA
The DNA here is from genome assembly GCF_042898795.1 of Streptomyces sp. NPDC000348. Lineage (NCBI taxonomy): Bacteria > Bacillati > Actinomycetota > Actinomycetes > Kitasatosporales > Streptomycetaceae > Streptomyces > Streptomyces sp. NPDC000348. The sequence goes on along the minus strand of NZ_JBIAZD010000005.1, from coordinate 145,054 downwards.
GGGTGTCGGGGATCTCGGGGGCGACCCGCTCGAAGGTGCCGCGGTCGACCTCGAGGGTCTTGAGGTTGCGGGCGTTGACGCCGATGACCTTGGCGCCCGCGTCGACCGCGCGCTCGACCTCGTCCTCGTCGTGCACCTCGACGAGCGGGGTGAGCCCGATGGACACGGCGCGCTCGATCAGCGACTCCAGGGCCGGCTGGTCGAGGGCCGCGACGATCAGCAGCGCGAGGTCGGCGCCGTACGCGCGGGCCTCCCAGAGCTGGTACGACGTGACGATGAAGTCCTTGCGCAGCACGGGGATGTCCACGCGCGCGCGGACGGCCTCCAGGTCGGCCAGCGAGCCGCCGAAGCGGCGCTGCTCGGTGAGGACGGAGATGACGGCCGCGCCGCCCGCCTCGTAGTCGGCGGCGAGTCCCGCCGGGTCGGCGATCGCGGCCAGCGCGCCCTTGGACGGGCTGGAGCGCTTGACCTCGCAGATCACCTTGACGCCGTCGCCGCGCAGGGCGGCCGCGCCGTCCTTGGCCGCGGGAGCCTTCGCCGCGCGCTCCTTGAGCTCGTCGAGGCTGACGCGCGCCTGCCGCTCCGCGAGGTCGGCACGGACTCCGTCGATGATCTCGTCGAGCACACTCACGCGAGCGGCCCCCTTCCTGACGGTCGGTCTTCACTGGTCACTGCGATGGTATCCGCAGCGGGGCGGATGCCCCGCATCCAGGTTGACGCCGGCTCCTCCCCCGGCCCCGGACCCGCTTCGCCCGGCTCGGGCGGGAGACGCCCCCGCTGCCGGGCCTTCGCCTGTCGGTCAGGGGTGCAGCCAGCCGCCGAACGGCAGGTTCCGGACCACCGTGAAAGCCAGCAGCAGCGCTCCCAGGGACCACAGGAGCACCGGCGGCGGATCGATCCGCGGCGGAGGCCCGCCGCGCGCCGCGCGGACCACCCAGACGGTCCACAGCACCGCGCAGACGGCGTAGCCGAGCACGGCGGGCGCGTTGGCCTGGAGGGCGGCCGGGAGGTCGCCGTGGACCACGGCGTGCGCGCTGCGCAGTCCGCCGCAGCCGGGGCAGTAGAGGCCGGTGAGGCGCAGCAGCGGGCAGGCGGGGTAGTGGCCGGGTTCGTTGGGGTCCACGGCCCCGACGTAGGCGAAGGCCCCGGCGGCGGCGGCGAGCAGCCCGGCGGGGACGGCCAGCCGGGCCGCCCTGCCGGGGGGCGCGCCGGGAGTGGGAGCGTTCACGCCGTGCATTGTGCCCCGGATGCGGCTCGGGGGCGGTTCCGGCAGCGCGTGCCGGGCCCGCCCCCGTGCGGGGTGCTCCGCCGTGCTCAGCCCTCGGCGCGGGCCGGCGTGCGGTCGCCGGTGACCTGGTGCACGGGGTGGTTGCTCTTCGGCTGGCCCAGGCCCATCGAGCGCATGACGGCGCCGACGACACCGCCGAGGAGCACGACGCCGATGCTCGCCCAGAAGCCCACGGGCTGGTCCATCACCATGAACGCGCCACCGGCGCAGAAACCGATGAAGGCGATGATGACACCGGTCCAGGCGGCCGGGGTGTGACCGTGGCTGCTGCCCGCCATTGCTTGCTCCTCGTTGCTGTGTACGTGTCTGAGCGGACGCTCGCTGCCATTGTCCCGCACACGCCCGCCGAGGGTGAGCGGGGGTGGGCGCCGGAGCGCGGGCGCTCGTGCCGCGGGGCGGGACGCGCCGGGCCGCGGCTAGGCGCCCGTCGGGTCCTCGCCCCTGTCCAGGGCCTTCCAGAGGTCCTCGGGGCGGTCGGGGTCGACCGGCACGGGCCTGCGGCGCGGACGCGGGGCGCCGCTCCGTTCGTAGCGGCCGGACATGGCCGGCCAGAGGCGGCCGTAGCGCAGGGCGAGCAGGCCGGCCAGCAGCAGCAGGAGACCGCCCGCGGCGGCCACGTACGGCCACGCGGTGTGGCTGAGGGCGTCCACGGTCGCGGAGGTGTCCCCCGACGCCTGGGCCGCCTTCTCGTCGAGCGCCCCGCTGTCCGACGCCCCGAGCAGCGCCGCCGCCACCGTGCCCGCCCCCGACAGCGCCAGCAGCGCCGCGACGGCGAGGCGTCCGGCGCGGCGCACGGCGAACACCGCGACCAGCGCCGCCAGCCCCACCACGGCCAGGGCGGCGGGCACGCCCGTGACGTCGCTGCCCTTCGCGGTCAGGGGGAACGCGCCGCCGGCCACCCTGGCGGTGCCCTCCGACCACTGCTGCCGGGTGGCGAGCAGGGCCACGGCCGCGCCCAGGGCACCGCACAACAGGGCGACGGCGAGGCTGAGGCGGCCGCTGCGGGCGGAGCCGGCGGTCCGGGAACGGGGGGCGGGTACGGCAGTCACGTCATCCACTATCGCCTGAACCCCGGGCGAACCGACACCCGGGGTTCGTCTCAGGCCGTTCCCAGCCGGTTCGCGGTGTGCACCGCGCGCAGCACCGCCGCCGCCTTGTTGCGGCACTCGGTGTCCTCCGCGGCCGGGTCGGAGTCGGCCACCACTCCCGCTCCGGCCTGCACGTACGCGGTGCCGTCCCGCAGCAGCGCCGTACGGATCGCGATCGCGGTGTCGGAGTCGCCCGCGAAGTCGAGGTAGCCGACGCAGCCGCCGTACAGCCCGCGCCGGGACGGTTCGAGCTCGTCGATGATCTGCAGCGCGCGGGGCTTGGGCGCGCCGGAGAGCGTGCCGGCCGGGAAGCAGGCGGTGAGCACGTCGAAGGCGGTGCGGCCGGCGCCGACCCGGCCGGTGACCGTCGAGACGATGTGCATGACGTGCGAGTACCGCTCGACGGACATGAAGTCGACGACCTCGACGGAGCCGGGTTCGCAGACCCGGCCGAGGTCGTTGCGCCCGAGGTCGACGAGCATCAGGTGCTCCGCGCGCTCCTTGGGGTCGGCGAGCAGTTCGTCGGCGAGCGCCTGGTCCTCCTGCGGGGTGGCGCCGCGGTGCCGGGTGCCGGCGATGGGGTGGACCATGGCCTGCCCGCCCTCGACCTTCACCAGCGCCTCGGGGGACGAGCCGACCACGTCGAAGCCGTCGAAGCGGAACAGGTACATGTACGGCGACGGGTTGGTGGCCCGCAGCACCCGGTAGACGTCCAGGGCGCTCGCCGTGCACGGCGTCTCGAACCGCTGGGAGGGGACCACCTGGAAGGCGTCCCCCGCGCGGATGCGCTCCTTGATGTCCTCCACGGCCCGCCGGAAGTCGGGGCCGCCCCACAGCGCGGTGTACCCGGGCAGTTCGGAGGGCGGCAGCACGGCGGGCGGCTGGGCCACCGCGCGGGTGAGGTCGGCCTCCATGGCGTCGAGCCGGGCCACGGCGTCGGCGTACGCCTCGTCGACGCCGGTCTCCAGGTCGTTGTGGTTGATCGCGTTGGCGATCAGCCAGACGGCGCCCTCCCAGTGGTCCATGACGGCGAGGTCGCTGGTGAGCAGCATGGTCAGCTCGGGCAGCCGCAGATCGTCCCGCTCGCCGGGGCCGAGCTTCTCCAGGCGGCGCACGATGTCGTAGCCGAGGTAGCCGACCATCCCGCCGGTGAAGGGCGGCAGGCCCAGGTCGTGGGCGAGGTCGCGCGGGGTGTGCAGGGCCTGCAGGGTGGCGCGCAGCGCGGCCAGCGGGTCGCCGTCGACCGGTACGCCGACGGGCGGGGCGCCCTCCCAGTGCGCCTGTCCGGCGCGCTCGGTGAGGGTGGCAGCGCTGCGGACGCCGACGAAGGAGTAGCGGGACCAGGAGCGGCCGTTCTCCGCGGACTCCAGCAGGAAGGTGCCGGGGCGCTCGGCGGCGAGTTTGCGGTAGAGCGCGACCGGGGTGTCGCCGTCGGCGAGGAGCTTGCGGGTGACCGGGATGACCCGGCGGTCGGTGGCGAGCTTGCGGAACGTCTCGAGGTCCATGGCGGCAGACCTTACTGATCCGGGGCGGGGGCGTCGGCCACCAGGACGTCGGCGTCGAAGCAGGTGCGGGCGCCGGTGTGGCAGGCGGCGCCCACCTGGTCGACCTTGACCAGCACGGTGTCCGCGTCGCAGTCGAGGGCGACCGACTTGACCCACTGGAAGTGGCCGGAGGTGTCGCCCTTGACCCAGTACTCCCGGCGGCTGCGCGACCAGTAGGTGCAGCGGCCGGTGGTCAGTGTGCGGTGGAGTGCCTCGTCGTCCATCCAGCCCAGCATCAGCACCTCTCCGGTGTCGTACTGCTGGGCGATGGCGGGCAGGAGGCCGTCGGGGCTGCGCTTGAGCCGCGCGGCGATCTCCGGGTCGAGGCGGCTGGGCCGGGACGTACTGGTCATGCCGACCATTGTGCCGCGCGGGGCGATCGCGTCCGCGCGGATGTCCACTGGGCGGACCTCGCGCCCGGCCGTAGGCTGGCCTCCATGTCGACCCATGCCAAGCGTGAACGACTCCTCCTGGCCGATCTGCTGGAGACCGCGGGCCCCCAGGCCCCCACCCTGTGCGAGGGCTGGACGACCCGGGACCTCGCCGCCCACGTGGTGGTGCGCGAACGCCGCCCCGACGCGGCCGGCGGCATGCTGGTCAAGCAGCTGGCGGCGCGTCTGGAGCGGGTGATGGCGGAGTTCGCCGCCAAGCCGTACGAGGAGCTGATCCAGCTGATCCGGACGGGCCCGCCGCGCTTCTCGCCCTTCTCGCTCAAGCAGGTCGACGAGCTGTCGAACATCGTCGAGTTCTACGTCCACACGGAGGACGTGCGCCGCGCCCAGCCCGACTGGACGCCGCGTGAACTCGACCCGGTGTTCCAGGACGCCCTGTGGTCGCGGCTGGAGCGCTCCGCGCGGCTGATGGGCCGCGGGGCGCCGACCGGCCTGGTGATGCGCCGTCCGGACGGCCGGACGGTGGTGGCGCACCGCGGCACCCCGGTGGTCACGGTGACCGGGGAGCCGTCCGAGCTGGTGCTGTTCGCCTACGGCCGGCAGAGCGCCGCCAGGGTCGGACTGGACGGTGACGAGAACGCGGTCGCGAAGCTGCGCGAGACCAGACAGCTCGGCATCTGATCCGCGTCCGGAAGGCGCGGGTCGTGATCAGAGCGGCCAGGACCGGCGTGCACGTCGACGACGTGGCGGAGGCGCACGCCTTCCGCACCGGCGTCCTCGGCTTCGGGCCCCGTACCCACGGGGACACGGGCGACGGGACGCCGTCCGTCACCGTGGGGGCGCGCGCGAGCGCCCGGCGGAGGCTGGAGCTCCTGCCGGAGCCGGGGCTGCCCGCGACCGTGTTCTCCGCGGACGGCCTCCGCGCGGAGTGCGAGCGGCCGCACGGGGAGGGTGTCCGCTTCGTCCGGGACCCGCGGGAGCGGGGTCCGGTGATCTCCGCGGCCCTGGACGGCACGGCCGGCACCCTCAGCCGGCCCGGCCGACCGGCCGGGCTCACCGCACCGGGTGGCCGGCCTCCCGCAGCGTCTCCTTGACCTGGCCGATGCGCAGGTCGCCGAAGTGGAAGACGGAGGCGGCCAGCACGGCGTCCGCGCCGGCGGCGACCGCGGGCGGGAAGTCGGCCAGCTTCCCGGCGCCGCCGGAGGCGATCACCGGGACGGTGACGTGCGCCCGGACGGCGGCGATCATCTCCAGGTCGTAGCCGTCCTTGGTGCCGTCGGCGTCCATGGAGTTGAGCAGGATCTCGCCCGCGCCCAGCTCGGCGGCGCGGTGCGCCCACTCCACGGCGTCGATGCCGGTGCCCCGGCGGCCGCCGTGCGTGGTGACCTCGAAGGAGCCGGAGTCCGTGCGGCGGGCGTCGACCGACAGCACCAGGACCTGCCGCCCGAAGCGTTCGGCGATCTCGCGGATCAGCTCGGGCCGGGCGATGGCCGCCGTGTTGACGCCCACCTTGTCGGCGCCCGCGCGCAGCAGCCTGTCCACGTCCTCGGCGGTGCGGACGCCGCCGCCCACCGTGAGCGGGATGAACACCTGCTCGGCGGTGCGGCGCACCACGTCGTACGTCGTCTCGCGGTTGCCGGACGACGCGGTGATGTCCAGGAACGTCAGCTCGTCGGCGCCCTCGGCGTCGTACACCTTGGCCATCTCGACGGGGTCGCCCGCGTCGCGCAGGTTCTGGAAGTTGACGCCCTTGACGACCCGGCCGTTGTCCACGTCCAGGCAGGGGATGACTCGGACCGCCAGGGTCATGAAGTCACGGCTCCTCTGAATGCTTCGAGTTCCACTGAGACCAGGACGCGCGAGTCGACGAAGCCCTCGACCACCAGCAGGGTGGTGACCGGGCGCACCGCGTCGAACAGCTCCTTGTGGGCGCGTCCGGCCTCGTCGACGTCCCGCGCGTGGGCGAGGTGGAGGCGCGTGCGGATCACGGACTCGACGCCGAGCCCGAACTCGGCGATCGCCTCCAGCGCGCTGGTGAAGGCCACCTTGGCCTGCTCGTACGGGTCGCCCTCCCCGTACAGCACCTCGCCCCGGAACGCGGTCGTGCCCGCCACCAGGACGCGGTCGCCCGCCGCCACGGCACGTGCGAAGCCGAAGGTTTCCTCCCAGGGGTTTCCGCTCTGCACGCGCCGTACGGCATCGATCGTCATCGGGACACAGCCTCCAGTGCCTCTTCCAGGGTGAACGCCTTGGCGTACAGGGCCTTCCCGACGATGGAGCCCTCGACACCGAGCGGGACGAGCTCGGCGATGGCGCGCAGGTCGTCCAGGGAGGAGACGCCGCCGGAGGCGACCACCGGGCGGTCGGTGGCGGCGCAGACGTTCTTCAGCAGCTCCAGGTTGGGGCCCTGGAGGGTGCCGTCCTTGGCGATGTCGGTGACGACGTAGCGGGCGCAGCCCTCCTTGTCGAGGCGCTCCAGCGTCTCGTAGAGGTCGCCGCCGTCGCGGGTCCAGCCGCGGCCGCGCAGGGTGGTGCCGCGGACGTCGAGACCGACGGCGATCCTGTCGCCGTGCTCGGCGATGACCCGGGCGACCCACTCGGGGGTCTCCAGGGCGGCGGTGCCCAGGTTGACGCGGGTGCAGCCGGTGGCGAGGGCGGCGGCGAGGGTGTCGTCGTCGCGGATGCCGCCGGACAGCTCCACCTTGATGTCCATCGCCCCGGTGACCTCGGCGACCAGCGCGCGGTTGTCGCCGGTGCCGAACGCGGCGTCCAGGTCGACCAGGTGCAGCCACTCGGCGCCGGAGCGCTGCCAGGCGAGGGCGGCCTCGAGCGGGGAGCCGTAGGAGGTTTCCGTCCCGGACTCGCCGTGCACCAGGCGGACCGCCTGGCCGTCGCGGACGTCGACGGCGGGGAGGAGTTCGAGCTTGGCCATGTCTCTACAGGGTTCCGATCCAGTTGGTGAGGAGCTGGGCGCCGGCGTCGCCGGACTTCTCGGGGTGGAACTGGGTGGCCCACAGGGCGCCGTTCTCCACGGCCGCCACGAAGGGCTTGCCGTGGGTGGACCAGGTGACCAGCGGGGCGCGCATCGCCGGGTTCGCGGTCTGGAGCGTCCAGTCGTGGACGGCGTAGGAGTGCACGAAGTAGAAGCGGGCGTCCGCGTCGAGGCCGGCGAACAGTTCGGAGCCGGCCGGGGCGTCCACGGTGTTCCAGCCCATGTGGGGCACGATGTCGGCCTGGAGCGGCTCGACCGAGCCGGGCCACTCGTCGAGGCCCTCGCTCTCCACACCGTGCTCGATGCCCCGGGCGAACAGGATCTGCATGCCGACGCAGATGCCCATCACCGGGCGCCCGCCGGACAGCCTGCGGTCGACGATCCAGTCGCCGCGCGCCTCCTTCAGGCCCTGCATGCAGGAGGCGAAGGCGCCGACGCCGGGCACCAGCAGCCCGTCGGCGTTCATGGCCGCGTCGAAGTCACGGGTGATCTCGACGTCGGCTCCCGCGCGGGCGAGGGCACGCTCGGCGGAACGGACGTTGCCGAAGCCGTAGTCGAAGACCACGACCTTCTTGGTGGTGCTCAAGGGTTCACACCTCCAGCCTCAGGAGGCCCGTGACGAGACACATCGCGGCGCCGATGGAGAGCAGCACGACGAGGCTCGTGGGCATCTTCTGCTTGACGAAGGAGATGATCCCGCCGACGAAGAACAGGCCGACGACGATCAGGACGGTGGACAGACCGTTCATGGCTTACAGCGCGCCCTTCGTGGAGGGCAGGATGCCGGCCGCGCGGGGGTCGCGCTCGGAGGCGTAGCGCAGGGCGCGGGCGAGGGCCTTGAACTGGCACTCCACGATGTGGTGCGCGTTGCGCCCGTAGGGCACGTGCACGTGGAGCGCGATCTGGGCCTGGGCGACGAAGGACTCCAGGATGTGCCGGGTCATCGTCACGTCGTACTCGCCGATCATCGGCGCCATGTTCTCGGGCTCGGTGTGCACGAGGTAGGGGCGGCCGGACAGGTCGACGGTGACCTGGGCGAGGGACTCGTCCAGCGGGACCGTGCAGTTGCCGAAGCGGTAGATGCCCACCTTGTCGCCGAGCGCCTGCTTGAAGGCGGCGCCGAGCGCGAGGGCGGTGTCCTCGATGGTGTGGTGGGAGTCGATGTGGAGGTCGCCCTCGGTCTTCACGGTCAGGTCGAACAGACCGTGCCGGCCGAGCTGGTCGAGCATGTGGTCGTAGAAGCCGACCCCGGTGGAGATCTCGGTCTTCCCGGTGCCGTCGAGGTCGATCTCGACGAGGACGGACGTCTCCTTGGTGGTGCGTTCCACGCGTCCTGTGCGGCTCATGAACTCTGCTCCTTCTTCAACTCGCGTACCGCGTCGAGGAACGCGTCGTTCTCTTCGGGGGTCCCGGCGGTCACCCGCAGCCATCCGGGCACGCCGTTGTCCCGGACCAGGACGCCCCGGTCGAGGATCCTCCGCCAGGTGGTGTGGGAGTCCTCGAACCGTCCGAACTGGACGAAGTTCGCGTCGGACTCGGTCACCTCGTAGCCGAGGGCGCGCAGTTCGGCGACCAGCCGGTCGCGCTCGGCCTTGAGCTGCTCGACGTAGCCGAGCAGCGTGTCGGTGTGCTCCAGGGCGGCCAGCGCGGTCGCCTGGGTGATCGCCGAGAGGTGGTACGGCAGCCGGACCAGCTGGACGGCGTCGACGACCGCCGGGTGCGCGGCGAGGTAGCCCAGGCGCAGGCCCGCCGCGCCGAACGCCTTCGACATGGTGCGGGAGACGACCAGGTGGGGCCGTCCGTCGAGCAGCCGGAGGAGCGAGTCGCCGTGGCTGAACTCGATGTACGCCTCGTCGACGACCACCATCGACGGCTTGGCCGCCTGGGCGGCCTCGTACAGCGCGAGGACCGTCTCCGCCGGGACCGCGTTGCCGGTGGGGTTGTTGGGGGTGGTGACGAAGACGACGTCGGGCCGGTGCTCGGCGATGGCCTTCTCGGCGGCGGCGAGGTCGATCGAGAAGTCCTCGTTGCGGGGCCCGGAGATCCAGCCGGTGCCGGTGCCGCGCGCGATGAGGCCGTGCATCGAGTACGACGGTTCGAAGCCGATGGCGGTGCGGCCCGGTCCGCCGAAGGTCTGCAGCAGCTGCTGGATGACCTCGTTGGAGCCGTTGGCGGCCCACACGTTCCCGACGGCGACCGGGTGTCCGGTCGTCCTCGTCAGGTACGCGGCCAGCCCGGTGCGCAGTTCGACCGCGTCCCGGTCGGGGTAGCGGTTGAGGTGGCGGGCGGCCTCGCGGACCCGCTCGGTGATCCGCTCGACCAGCGGTTCGGGCAGCGGGTAGGGGTTCTCGTTGGTGTTCAGCCGTACGGGGACGTCCAGCTGGGGCGCGCCGTAGGGGGACTTGCCGCGCAGCTCGTCCCGTACGGGGAGGTCGTCGATTCCGAAGCTCACTTGTTCTCAGGCACCTTCCAGCCGAACCTTGCCTTCACCGCCGCGCCGTGCGCGGGCAGGTCCTCCGCCTCCGCCAGCGTGACCACGTGGTGCGCGACCTCGGCCAGCGCGTCCCGTGTGTAGTCGACGACGTGGATGCCGCGCAGGAAGGACTGGACCGACAGGCCCGAGGAGTGGCAGGCGCAGCCGCCGGTGGGCAGCACGTGGTTGGAGCCGGCCGCGTAGTCGCCGAGCGAGACCGGGGACCAGGGGCCGACGAAGATCGCGCCCGCGTTGCGCACCCGGTCGGCGACCGCGGCGGCGTCGGCGGTCTGGATCTCCAGGTGCTCGGCGCCGTAGGCGTCGACGACCCGCAGGCCCTCGTCGAGGCCGTCGACCAGGACGATGGCGGACTGGCGGCCGGACAGGGCCGGGACGATCCGGTCGTCGATGTGTTTGGTGGCCTCGACCTGCGGCGCCAGCTCCTTCTCCACCGCGTCCGCGAGCTCCGCGGAGTCGGTGACCAGGACGGCGGCGGCCAGCGGGTCGTGCTCGGCCTGGCTGATCAGGTCGGAGGCCACGTGCACCGGGTCGGCCGTGGAGTCCGCGAGGATCGCGATCTCGGTCGGGCCGGCCTCGGCGTCGATGCCGATGCGGCCGGTGAAGTAGCGCTTGGCGGCGGCGACCCAGATGTTGCCGGGGCCGGTGACCATGTTCGCGGGCGGGCAGGACTCGGTGCCGTACGCGAACATCGCGACGGCGGTGGCGCCGCCGGCCGCGTAGACCTCGTCGACGCCGAGCAGGGCGCAGGCGGCGAGGATGGTGGGGTGCGGCAGGCCGCCGAAGTCGGCCTGGGCCGGGGAGGCGAGCGCGACGGACGGGACGCCGGCCTCCTGGGCGGGCACCGCGTTCATGATCACGGAGGAGGGGTAGACGGACCGGCCGCCGGGCGCGTACAGACCCACGCGGTCGACCGGGACCCACTTCTCGGTGACCGTGCCGCCGGGCACGACCTGGGTGGTGTGGGTGGTGCGGCGCTGCTCGCGGTGGACGAGCCGGGCGCGGCGGATGGACTCCTCCAGGGCCGCGCGCACGGCCGGGTCGAGTTCCTCCAGCGCGCGCGTGAGGGCGGCGGCGGGGACCCGCACCTGATCCAGCTTCACGCCGTCGAACCGCTCGGCGAAGTCGATCAGCGCCGCGTCGCCCCGATGATGCACGTCCTCGCAGATGGGCCGCACCTTCTCCAGGGCGGCCGCGACGTCGAAGTCGGCTCGGGGCAGCAGGTCGCGCAGGGCGGGGCCCTCGGGGAGGGCGTCGCCGCGCAGATCGATACGAGAGATCACGTGCTTAATTCTCTCAGACCCGCGCGGTGGGCCGTCCGCCCGTTCCAATGGCTGATACGTCACCCCCGTGGTGACGGTCCGCGCACATTCCGGAGATCCTCTTCACTTTCCGTGTTCAACACGTCACCGCACCGGGCATGAACGGTTGTACGAAGGGACGAACCGGCGAGTAGGCGGGAAGGAGGGGATTTCCGTGACCGAGGGGGTGGGACCGGGCGGCGGAGAGCCGCCGGAGGACCTGACCGCCGCGGAGGCCGGGATGTGGCAGGCCTTCCGCAACGGCAGTGTGTACGACCTGACCAGCGGGGACACGGTCGTCGACGATCCGCACGGAGGACATCCGTGGGGCCCCGGGCGGACGGTCCGGGCACGCGTCGTGTGCTGGCTGCTGCTGGACGGGCCGCCCGCCCTGGCCGGCCGGGTCTCGTCGCTGAAGCTGGTCGGGGTGCAGATCAGCGGCGCGCTGGACCTGGCGGGCGGCACGGTGGTGCCGTACCTGGAGATGCGGGCCTGCCGTTTCGAGCGGGACGTGCTGCTGCCGGAGGCCCGCTTCACGACCGTGCGGATGGTGGACTGCTCGATACCGCGCCTGGAGGCGGCCCGGCTGCACACCGAGGGCGATCTGCACCTGCCGCGCTGCCGGTTCCTGGGCGGCATACGGCTCACCGACGCGCGGATCGGCACGGACCTGCTGCTCAACCAGGCGATCGTGCACCGGGACCGCAGCGGCCGCTCGATAGCGGCCGACGGCATGAACGTCGGCCAGGACCTGCAGGCGGAGATGCTGGAGTCGTACGGCGAGCTGAGCCTGCGCAGCGCGACGATCGGCGTGTCGCTGAGCCTGCGCGGGGCCCGGCTGGTCAACCCGTACACCCGGCTCGCGCTGAACGCGCCGCAGCTGACCGTGGAGCGCTCGCTGTACCTGACCCCGGCGGGGGTGGGCGCCCAGGCGCGCAGCGGGATGACACCGGCGCGCGGGACGCGGATCCAGCGCTTCGAGTGCCGGGGCGGGGTGCGGCTGGACGACGGGCGGTTCGGGGACGCGGTCGACTTCGAGGGGGCCCGGTTCACCTTCACCGACGAGCAGGAGCTGTCGCTGCGCCGGGTGCAGACGCCGGAGCTGCGCTTCCTCGGGGAGCGGCCGGTGCGCGGCAAGGTGGTGCTGTCGGGGGCGCGGGTGGTCAACCTGATGGACCGGGCGGACAGCTGGCCCGGCCCCGGCCGGCTGCACATGGGCGGCTTCACCTACGAGAACCTGGTGCCGCGCGGACCGTTCCCGCTGGCGCTGCGGCTGCGCTGGGTGGACGCGGCGAGCGCCGAGTACAACCCGGAGCCGTACGAGCGGCTGGCCGCCGTGCTGCGGGAGGGCGGGGAGGACGAGGACGCCCGCGAGGTGCTGCTCGCCAAGCAGCGCCGGCGCCGCGAGAGCCTGCCGCCGGCGGCCAAGCTGTGGGGTTACGCACAGGACTGGACGGTCGCCTACGGATACCGGCCGGGCCGGGCCGCGGTGTGGATGGGGGTCCTGTGGGCGTGCGGTTCGCTGGCCTTCGCGCGTTCCGATCATCCGCCCCTCAAGAGCGGTGAGCACCCCCCGTGGAACCCGCCCCTGTTCGCCCTGGACCTGCTGCTGCCGGTGATCGACCTCGGCCAGGTCGGCTTCTGGCAGCTGCGCGGCGGCTGGCAGTGGCTGTCGGCCGCGTTCGTCCTGCTGGGCTGGATCCTGGCGACGACGGTGGCGGCGGGGGCGACGCGGACCCTGCGCCGTACGTAGCGCCCCGGGGCCGGTGAGGCCGGAGGGGGCGTGAAGAGCGCGCACAGGGTGAAGAACACTCTGCTTTTTGCCGGGCCTTGACCGAGTCCCGTACAACCTTCCACGACTTCCGTGTCGCCTCTGGCGCCGCTGTGACCTGCGGTCTTTCAATGGTCGACACCATGGCTCTGCTGCACGCGTTCACCCGTACGTCCTGGGTGCGAGGAAAGACGACGGGCGCCACGCCCCCCGTCCCCGTCGTGCTGCCCGCCGACGACGAGGTGCTGCTCGACGCACCCGACGATCGGCTGGGCCCGGCGCTGGTCGGGGCCGCGGGCGGTGACCACACACCCGTCGCCGACCTGCTCGCCGCCACCCGGCGCGCCGGCGCCTGGGAGCACCGCGACCGGTACGTGCGGCGGCTGGCCGCCTTCGCGCGCTCGCGCCCCGAGTGGCTGGACGCCTGGCGCGCCCGCGACCCGCGCGACCCCGACGGCCTGCTGGTGGACGCCCAGCGGGCGGTGGACCGCGCCTGGGACTCACCGGCCCGCGCCGAGCTGCTGCGCGGGGTGAGCCCGCTGATCACGGCCGCCGCCCGGGCGGACAACCGCGACCCGGTGCCCTGGCGGCTCGCCCTGGACCACGCCCGCGGCGCGCGCGCCGGGCACCCGTACGTCGAGGAGCTGTGGGAGGCAGCGGTCCGGCGGGCCCCGCACCACCACGGCTGTCATGTGGCGGCCCTGCGCTATCTGGCGTCCTCGTGGCACGGCTCGCACCGCGAATGCTTCACCTTCGCGGACCTGGCCGCGCAGGACGCGCCGGAGGACTCGTTCACGCAGGCGCTGCCCCTGCGGGCGGCGTTCGGCTACCTGACCGACCGCTGCGGTCCCGAAGTGCCGCGCGAACGGCTCGAGGCGGCGGCCGACCGCGCCGTGGCCCTGTCCGCCCGGCTGCCGGCGGGCCGGCCCTGGCCGGCCGAGCTGCGCAATCTGCTGACGTACGTCCTGGTCCGGCTGGAACGTCGGCGGGACGCCCTGGAGCAGCTGCGGCTGACCGGCCCGTACGCCACGTCCTTCCCCTGGGACCGGGACGCGGACGATCCCCTCGGCCGCTTCCTGGAGGTCCGCCGGAGCGTGCGCGCGGCGGTCGCGTCCGGCCCTCCCGAGCCGGGACCCGGCTCCCCGGCACCGGTCCCCGACCGACCGAGGAGTGAACAGGGCGGTCGACTCCGCTTCGGCGACCATTAGGCTCTTGGTTCGTGACGACCGTCCGGCTCCCGCTCTTCCCCTTGAACACGGTGCTGTTCCCGGGGCTCGTGCTTCCGCTCAACGTCTTCGAGGAGCGCTATCGCGCCATGATGCGCGAGCTGCTGAAGACCCCGGAGGACGAGCCGCGCCGGTTCGCCGTCGTGGCGATCCGCGACGGGTACGAGGTGGCGCCGAGCGCGCCCGGCATGCCCGATCCGACGGCCGTGCCCGCGCGCGGCCCGGCGGCGGGCTTCGGCGCCGATCCGCTGCGCGCCTTCCACAAGGTGGCCTGCGTCGCCGACGCGGCGACGATCCGGGAACGGGCCGACAGCACCTTCGAGGTGCTGGCGACCGGTACGACCCGGGTGCGGCTGCTGTCCGTCGACGCCTCGGGGCCGTATCTGACGGCCGAGTCGGAGCCACTGGCCGAGGACCCCGGCGACGGGGCGGGGGCGCTGGCCGAGGGCGTGCTGCGGTCCTTCCGCCAGTACCAGAAGCGGCTGGCGGGGGCACGGGAGCGGTCACTGACGACCGGCACGGACCTGCCGGACGAGCCGGGTGTCGTCTCCTACCTGGTCGCCGCCGCGATGATGCTGGACACGCCGACGAAGCAGCGGCTGCTCCAGGCGCCGGACACCGCGTCCCGGCTCCGTGACGAGCTGAAACTGCTGCGCGCGGAGACGGCCGTCATCCGTCATCTGCCGTCGTTGCCGGCCGCGGAGCTGACCCGCGGTCCGACGAGTCTCAACTGACCCACGAATTCACTGGAGCACAGGCGGGAATGGCGAAGAAGTCCAAGAAGCAGCAGTCGGGGGGCACGCCCGCGACGGTGGCGCTCACCGCGGCCGGGGTGCCGTTCACGGTCCACTCCTACGACCACGACCCCTCCCACCCGTCGTACGGCGAGGAGGCGGCCGAGGCGATGGGGGTCTCGCCGGACCGGGTCTTCAAGACGCTGGTGGCGGACGTCGACGGCGTGCTGACGGTGGCGGTGGTGCCGGTGGCGGGGCAACTGGACCTGAAGGCCCTCGCGGCGGCGGCCGGCGGCAAGCGGGCCGCGATGGCCGACCCGGTGCTGGCGGAGCGCACCACGGGGTACGTCCGCGGCGGCATCTCGCCCCTGGGCCAGCGCAGGAAACTGCCCACGGTGGTGGACGAGTCGGCCACCGCGCACGAGACGATCTGCGTCTCGGCAGGCCGCCGCGGCCTGGAGGTCGAACTCTCCCCGGCCGACCTGGCCGACCTGACATCGGCGACCCTGGCCCCGATCGGCCGCGGCTGACCCGCTACCCGGCCAGTCGTGCCTCCCCAGTGCCTCAGAGGCCCGGGAGGTACCCCAGGGCGATGGGGGTCCCCCCGCTCATGGGGCCCCGCTCATGGGGGTCCCCCCGCTCGAGCGAAGCCGAGAGTGGGGGAGGAGCCGAGAGTGGGGGAGGAGCCGAGAGTGGGGGAGGAGCCGAGAGTGGGGGAGGAGCCGAGAGTGGGGGAAGGCGGGCGCGACGGCGCCCCGTGAGCGCCGGGCCACGCGAACCCCCGGGCCCGGCAACACCGGAAAGCTACGCCCCCGGCTGCGACACGTACGGCTCCGCCGGCGGGAACTGCTCCGGATCCCGGGGCCCGAACAGCCCCGTCAGCCCCAGGTGCAGCACCAGCGCCGCGAACGGCCACGCCAGCAGCGCCCCCTTCGCACTCAGCTTCAACGGCGCGTCGAACGTGACCCCCTCGCCCACGCTCCTCGCCTGGGCGATCACGTCCGACGCCGGCCCCAGCCACACCCCGAGCCGCCAGGCCAGCACCGACCCCAGCAGCCCACCGACCGCCAGCGCCACCACCAACGGCACGCCCCCACGCCGTCGCACCAGGAACACGGCGAGCGCGCTCACCGCACCGAACCCCAGCGCGAGCAGCGAGAACGTCCCGTCCACCCCGATGCCCTGCTCACCCTCGGAGTCCTTGAGGTAGACGACCCAGTTGTCACCGACCACGTCGCCCACCAGCGGCACGCGCGGCGCCAGCCACCACCACAGCACCCCGAGCAGCACCCCGCCGAGCGCAACCGCCACCGCGGTCACGGCGGCCTCGCGTATCTCCGCCTTCATCCCGGGGCCGTCCTGTTCGTCCCACCAGGCGTGCCGCGGGTGTGCGGCGTCGCCGGTCTTCCCGTGCGGGTACGCTGCGGCCGCCTGCTCGTGCGGAGGCGGTGGTGGTGTCAGAGGTGCGCTCACCCCGCCATCGTGCCAGGCCCGGCTGTGCGGCGCGTCACCGGACGGCTGCCCTGCGGTACGCCCAGGTCGCGACGGCCAGCGAGATCACGCCGACGCCACCGCACACGGCGAGGTCACCGAGCACACGCGCCCAGTCGGGATGCGGTGCGAAGGTCCGCGCGAAGGCCTCGACGCCGTACGTCGACGGCAGCAGGTCCCGGGCGAGGCGCACCACCTCCGGCATCCGCTCGGCCGGCAGCACACCGAGCAGCAGCGCGGCCGACATGCCGAGCTGGCCCAGCAGCGTGGCCACCTCCGCGCGGGGCGCGAGCAGGCCGAGCGCCGCACCGAGTCCGGCGAGCGCGGCCCCGGCGAGCGGGATCACGGCGGCCAGCACCCACAGGTTCGCCAGCGGCAGCCCGAACAGCACGCACCCGAAGACGGCGGTCACCATGGTCCCCGGCACGGTGAACGAGGCGTACGCGCCCGCCGCGCCCAGCACCACCGCCGCCGGCGGCACCGGCAGCGTCGCGTAGTGGTCGAGCCCGCCGCTGGCCCGCAGCTGCCCGAAGTACTGGGCGAGCAGGTTCAGCGCGACGAAGGCGACGACCAGGACCGCCGAGCCGGCGACCACGGCCCGCGCCTCGCCGCCGCCGTCCACGACCCCGCGCATCAGGATCATGATCCCGACCGACTGGAAGGTCGCCACGAACAGCAGCGGTATCCGCGCGACCCGGGCCCGGGACAGCTGGGCCCGGTACACGGCCGCCAGCGACGGCCACAGCCGTGCCCGCGGGCCGAGTCCGGCCGGTTCCGGCGCGGCCCCCTCCATGGCCAGGACGCCGCCCGGCACGACATCGGCGGGTACGACACTCACGTCGTGCTGCTCCCCTTCGTTCGGAGGTTCGCCCGAAACCGCTGCGGTCCCGTTCCGTACGGATGTCGCGGCCCGTGTGCTCATGCCTTCACCAGTCCCTGTCGTACGGCGCCGCCCAGCGCCAGGTAGACGTCCTCCAGGCTGGGCGTGGCCAGCGTGAAGTCGTCCAGGGCGGCGAAGGCGGCCCCACCGGTGACGGTGGCGACGACCGTACGGGCCTCCTCGGGCGCGAGCCGCAGGGTCCAGCGGCGGCCCGACTCGACGACCCGGTCCCGCAGTGCGGCGACCTCCGGCACGTGCAGGGGTGCCGCCTCGCGCCACACCAGATCGACCCGGACCTCGCCGGCGACCCGCTCCTTGAGTCCGGCCGGGCTGTCGCAGGCGATGACCCGGCCCCGGTCGAGCACGGCGACCCGGTCGAGCACGGTCTCGGCCTCGATGACGTTGTGGGTGACCAGCAGCACGGTGGTGCCGTGCTCGGCGCGGCGCCGGTCGACGGCGGACCACACGGCGCGCCGGGCCACCGGGTCCATGCCGGTGGTGGGCTCGTCCAGGACGAGCAGCGGCCGCTCCCCCACCAGCGCGGCGGCGAAGCAGGCCAGCCGGCGCTGGCCGCCGGACAGCTTCTTCAGCGGGCGCCCGGCGATCGGGGTGAGCCCCAGTTCGTCCAGGACGTCGTCCCGCTCGGCCCGTGCCCGCCGCGCGTCGAGCCCGCGCAGCCGTCCGGTGGTCTCGGCGGCGAGGGACACGGTCAGCTCGTCGAGGGCGCTGGACTCCTGGCCGAGGTAGGCGAGGATGCGCGCGGCGCGCTCGGGGTGGCGCACGATGTCGTGGCCGAGGATCTCGACGCTGCCGCGGTCGGGCCGCATCAGCCCGGTCAGCTGGCGCACGAGGGTGGACTTGCCGGCGCCGTTCGGCCCGAGCAGTCCGAAGATCTCACCGCGCCGGATGTCGAGCCCCACCTCGTCGGTGGCCCGGACCTCGGGCGTCGCGGGGGCCCCGCGCCGGCCGCGCACCGCCGGATAGGTCTTGGTCAGCCCGCGCACCGCACACACGACATCACCGCCGTGCCGGAATCCCTGTGCCGCGCGCGTATTCACAAGGAACGAGCCTACGGGGTCGGCGACCCCGACCCGCCCTCGGGTCGCCCCGGTGTCCGCGAACCCGCCCCCACCGCCCATCGGCCCGCCCCTCGGTCCACCGGGCCGGGTGGTGGACGGGTGCGGGCCGGAGGGCGGGAGCCCTCGGGCGAGGGCGCGGGGGCGGAGCCCGCGGACCGGCCCGCTCACTCCTCGGCGGGAGCCCTTTCCGTGCCGGTGCGGAGGTCCAGTTCGCGCCAGAAGCCCGCCCGAATGGCGTAGCGGTCGCGTTCGTCGATCTGGTCGTCCTTGTGGGCGAGGAGACCGAAGCGGGCCGCGTAGCGGAGCAGCTCGCCGTCGACGCGGTGCGGGATGCGGGGGTACATGGCGGACAGCTTCTGGATGTGACCCTGGTCGCCGAGCCGCTCCACCCAGCGCCGGGCGAAGACCTGCCCCACCTCGAAGGGGTCCCCGCCGACGGTGGTGATGTCCTCCTCGCGGTCGGCCCACCGCTGCTCCGCCGTGGTCAGCTGGGCGAGCGTCGGCATGGAGGCCGCGTCCGGCGGCTCGGCGGCCGGCCGGTCGACCCAGCCCTTGTCGGAGGACCAGCGCAGGGTGGCGGAGGCGGGCTGCTGGGGCGGGTGCGGGCCGGGGCCGCGCAGTGCGGCCAGGTCCTTGGGGGTGGGCACGCCCTTGGCCGTGGACGTCCGTTCGGCGGTGCCGTTGTGCCCGGCGGCGGCCGGGTGCTGCGGCTCCCGGTCGGTCCGGTCGGCCGTCGCGCCGAGCGCGGACTCCGGCAGCGGGGCGGAGAGGATCGCGGCGATCTCGGGCCGCGGCACGGGCGGCGGGGCGCACACCCCGGTGTGCTCCTTGGCCCGTACGGCCCGGGTGATCCACGCCCGGTCCAGCACCCGGCGCTCGTCGGCCTCGGCGACCAGGTCCTCGGACTGGTTGTAGTCGCCGTCGGCGGCCTGCACGGCCCACAGGTGGACGGCGACGCCGTGCTCCTTGGCGGCCATCATGCCGGGCAGCAGGTCGCCGTCCCCGGTGACCAGGACGATGTCGGAACAGGCGCGGTTGCGGGCCAGTTCGGTCAGTTCGGCGTGCATCGCGGCGTCAACGCCCTTCTGCGCCCAGCGGCCGTCGCTGCGGGTCAGCGCGCCGAGCCGGACGGTGACCCGGGGCATCACGCGCAGCCTGCGGTGCTCGGGCTGCGGGACGCGGTCGGGGGCGCCGTCGAACCAGTAGATGCGCAGCAGCGGCTGCCGCGTGTCGGACTCGGCGCGCTCGCGCAACCCCTGGATGAGGGCCGCGTGGTCGACGGTGATGCGGGACCGCGACGGTTCCCCGGCGAGGAGACTGGCGGCGGCCCCCAGCAGATACCCGGCGTCCACCAGGACGATGCAGCGGTCCACGCGGTCCACCCTCTTTCCGGGAGGTTTGCTTCGGGCTTGCTTCGAGTCTGCCCGACCACGCCGGGGTTAACGGCCCGAACTCGATCTTCGGCGTGGCGTTTCCCCACTTCCTCCCCGATCAGCCCGGTCACACACGGTAATTGTCCGACATGCGTCCGTCATCGGGCCGTGTGAATCTGGTTCCGGCCCTGGCCCCTAGTCCCCCACAGGAGGCACCACCATGGCCAAGAACAAGAACCGTGACCGTAAGCAGCCGCAGGCCGAACGCGCCCAGCGGGCGGCCCAGCCGTCCGCGATGGAGACGCCGGACGAGCAGCGCACCACACAGGTCGTGCCCGGCGAGGTCGGCCGGGGCAACGGCCGGCAGAAGCGCTTCGGCCACAACTGACATCCGCGTGACGGGCCGTTGTGGCCCGGGCGCACGAAGCTCCACGCACCGAAGAGGGGCGCACCCACCGCGGGGTGCGCCCCTCACGCACGTCGGGCGGGCCGGCCTAGCCGGCCAGGCAGGACGGTCCGAGGAGGACCTTCAGATCGCCGAACAGGGCCGGGTCCGGCTTCACCCGGTGCCGGTCCAGGCGCAGCACCGTCGTCTTCGTCGGCCCCTGGAGCTTGATCCGTACCTCGCTGTCGCCCTTGTGGTGGGTGAGGATCTCGCCGAGCCGGCTGACCATCGGCGGGGTCACGCGGGTGGCCGGGATGGTGAGCACCACGGGCGCGTTGGCGCCGGCGTTGGACAGGTCGGGGACCATCAGCTCCATCGCGACCAGCCGCGGCACGTCCTCCCGCTTGTCGAGCCGGCCCTTGACGAACACCACGGCGTCCTCGACGAGTTGCGTCGAGACGAGCTGGTACGTCGCCGGGAAGAACATGCACTCGATGGAGCCCGCGAGGTCCTCCACGGTGGCGATCGCCCAGGCGTTGCCCTGTTTGGTCATCTTGCGCTGCAGGCCCGAGATGATGCCGCCGATGGTGACCACCGCGCCGTCGCCGAAGTCACCGCCGGTGAGCTGGGAGATGCCCGCGTCGGCCTTGTCGGACAGCACGTGCTCCAGGCCGAACAGCGGGTGGTCGGAGACGTAGAGCCCGAGCATCTCGCGCTCCTGGGCGAGCAGGTACGTCTTGTCCCACTCCTCGTCGGTGAAGGTGACGTCGAGGCCGAAGCCGGGCTCGCTGGTCTCCTCCTCGCCCATGCCGCCGAAGAGGTCGAACTGCCCCTCGGCCTCCTTGCGCTTGACCGCGACCACGTTGTCGATCATCGGCTCGTACTGCGCGGTGAGGCCCTTGCGGGTGTGCCCCAGGGTGTCGAAGGCGCCGGCCTTGATCAGCGACTCCGTGGTGCGCTTGTTGCACGCGACCGCGTCGACCTTGTCGAGGTAGTCGGGGAAGGAGGCGTACTTCCCCTTGGCCTTGCGGCTCTTGATGATCGACTCGACCACGTTCGTACCGACGTTCCGCACTGCCTCCAGGCCGAAGAGGATCACGTCGTCGCCCTGGGCGGCGAAGTTGTGCACCGACTCGTTGACGTTCGGCGGGAGCACCCTGATGCCCATGCGGCGGCACTCGTTGAGGTAGATCGCCGACTTGTCCTTGTCGTCCTTGACGGAGGTCAGCAGCGCCGCCATGTACTCGGCGGGGTGGTTCGCCTTGAGGTAGGCGGTCCAGTACGACACCAGTCCGTACGCGGCGGAGTGCGCCTTGTTGAAGGCGTAGCCGGCGAAGGGCACCAGCACGTCCCAGAGGGCCTGGATGGCCTCGTCGCTGTAGCCGTTCCCGCGGGCGCCGGCCTGGAAGATGGTGAAGTTCTTCGCCAGCTCCTCCGGCTTCTTCTTGCCCATCACGCGGCGGAGGATGTCGGCCTCGCCGAGCGAGTAGCCGGCGATGATCTGGGCGGCCTTCTGCACCTGCTCCTGGTAGACGATCAGGCCGTAGGTGACGTCCAGGACCTCCTTGAGCGGCGCCTCCAGCTCGGGGTGGATGGGCGTGATGTCCTGCTGGCCGTTCTTGCGCAGGGCGTAGTTGGTGTGCGAGTTCATGCCCATCGGGCCCGGCCGGTACAGGGCCGACACGGCGGAGATGTCCTCGAAGTTGTCCGGCTTCATCAGCCGGAGCAGGGAGCGCATCGGGCCGCCGTCGAACTGGAACACGCCGAGGGTGTCGCCGCGCTGGAGCAGCTCGAAGGTCGTGGGGTCGTCCAGGGGCAGCGACAGCAGGTCGATGTCGATGCCCTTGTTGGCCTTCACCATCTTGACGGCGTCGTCCATGATGGTCAGGTTGCGCAGGCCGAGGAAGTCCATCTTCAGCAGGCCGAGCGACTCACAGCTCGGGTAGTCCCACTGCGTGATGGTCACGCCGTCGGTGTGCCGGACCCAGACGGGCACGTGGTCGGTGATGGTCTCGCTGGACATGATCACGCCGGCCGCGTGCACGCCCATCTGCCGGACCAGGCCCTCCACACCGCGCGCGGTGTCGATGACCTTCTTCACGTCCGGCTCGTTCTCGTACATCCCGCGGATCTCGCCGGCCTCGGAGTACCGGGGGTGGTTCGGGTCGGTGATGCCGGAGAGCGGGATGCCCTTGCCCAGGACGTCGGCCGGCATCGCCTTGGTGAGCCGGTCGCCCATGGCGTACGGGTAGCCCAGCACGCGCGCGGAGTCCTTGATGGCGTTCTTCGCCTTGATGGTGCCGTACGTGCCGATCATGGCGACCTTGTCGGCGCCGTACTTCTCCGTCACGTACCGGATCACCTCGACGCGCCGGCGCTCGTCGAAGTCGATGTCGACGTCGGGCATGGAGATGCGCTCGGGGTTGAGGAACCGCTCGAAGATCAGGCCGTGCGGGATCGGGTCGAGGTCGGTGATGCCGAGGGCGTAGGCGACGATCGAACCGGCCGCGGAGCCTCGGCCGGGGCCGACCGCGATGCCCTGCTTCTTCGCCCACATGATGAAGTCGGCGACCACGAGGAAGTAGCCCGGGAAGCCCATCGAGATGATGGTGTCCATCTCGTACTCGACCTGCTTCATGCGGTCGTCCGGGATGCCGTCCGGGAAGCGGCGGTGCATGCCGCGCATGGTCTCCTCGCGGAACCAGCTGACCTCCGTGTAGCCCTCCGGGATGTCGAACTTGGGCATCAGGTCGCGCTTGGTGAACATGCCCGTGGTGTCGACCATCTCGGCGATCAGCCGGGTGTTGGCGCACCCCTCCTGCCAGGCGTCCGAGGAGTCGATGGCGTACATCTCGTCCGTGGACTTCAGGTAGTAGCCGGTGCCGTCGAACTTGAAGCGGTCCGGGTCGGAGAGGTTCTTGCCGGTCTGGATGCACAGCAGCGCGTCGTGGGCGCCCGCCTCGTGCGCGTACGTGTAGTGCGAGTCGTTGGTGACCAGGGGCGGGATGCCGAGCTTCCGGCCGATCTCCAGCAGGCCGTCGCGGACCCGGTGCTCGATCTCGATGCCGTGGTCCATCAGCTCCAGGAAGTAGCGCTCCTTGCCGAAGATGTCCTGGTAGTCGGCGGCGGCCTTGAGCGCCTCGTCGAAGTGGCCGAGGCGCAGCCGGGTCTGCACCTCGCCGGAGGGGCAGCCGGTGGAGGCGACGATGCCCTCCGACCACTTCGCGATGGTCTCCTTGTCCATCCGGGGCCACTTCTGCAGCCAGCCCTCGGCGTACGCGTCGGAGGAGAGCCGGAAGAGGTTGTGCAGGCCCGTGCTGTTCACGGCCCACATCGTCTTGTGGGTGTAACCGCCGGAACCGGAGACGTCGTCCCGCTTCTGGTGCGGCTGGCCCCACTGGATCTTGCGCTTGTTGCGCCGGGACTCGGGCGCGACGTACGCCTCGATCCCGATGATCGGGGTGACTCCGGCCTTCTGGGCGGAGTGGAAGAAGTCGTACGCCCCGTGCAGGTTGCCGTGGTCGGACATGGCGATGTGCGTCATGCCCATCTCGTTGCAGGCGTTGAACATGTCCTTCAGCCGCGCGGCACCGTCCAGCAGCGAGTACTGGGTGTGGACGTGCAGGTGCGTGAACGGCGGCTTTGACACGGTGCGGCCTCCAGGGAGAACTCACGGCGACGGGCGGGCGGACGGTCCGGGGGACAGCGTTGAAGTCTATGCCCCGGCACCGACACCGGCAGCGCATCCCGGCGTACCTTCGGTCGGTGGCGCGGGCACTCCCGTGACCCGCCGCGCGTTAGGCAGGGGACGGACCAGCCGTCCCGAGACATCCCGCACCTGGAGGCACCAAGCGATGTCGGTCCCGCAGCTCAACGACGAGCACCGCGGCGAGGAGATCCTCGCCGTCCTCGACACCGCGTTCGGCGAGCTCCTGGCCGCCGACCCGGCCGCGTTCCGGGTGAAGTTCCGGAAGATGGCGGCCTCGGCGTTCGCCTTCTACCGCGGGACGGCGTGCCTCTTCTACCACGACCTGGACGCGGAGAACGCCGGGCGGGACGGCGGGAGCACGTACAGCGGTCCCTACCTGGACGAGCGCACCTCGCGCGTGTGGATCCACGGCGATCTCCACGCGGAGAACTTCGGCACGTACATGGACTCCAACGGCCGCCTGGTCTTCAACGTCAACGACTTCGACGAGGCCTACGTGGGCCCCTTCACCTGGGACCTCAAGCGCTTCGCGGCCTCGGTGGCGCTGATCGGCTACGCCAAGGCGCTCAGCGACGGGCAGATCACCGAGCTGGTCACGATCTACGCGGCCGCCTACCGGGAGCGCATCCACGCGCTGGCCACCGGCGCGAAGAGCGACGAGGTGCCGCCGTTCACCCTGGACACCGCCCAGGGGCCGCTGCTGGACGCGCTGCGCGACGCCCGCTCGCTGACCCGGTTCGGGCTGCTGGACTCGATGACCGACATCCGCGACTTCGAGCGCCGCTTCGCCGCCGGCGGCGGCGCGGTCGAGCTGGACGCCGCCACCCGCTACAAGGTGCTCGCCGCCTTCGACGGCTACCTGGAGACGCTGCCGGACGCCTCCCTGGCCCGCCCGGACTCCTACCGCGTGAAGGACGTCGTGGGCCGCCGCGGCATCGGCATCGGCTCGGCCGGGCTGCCGTCGTACAACATCCTCCTGGAGGGCCACAGCGACGCCCTGGAGAACGACGTGGTGATCTACATCAAGCAGGCCCAGACCCCGGCCGTCTCCCGCCACGTCACGGACCCGGCGATCCGGGACTACTTCCGGCACGAGGGGCACCGCACGGTGATCTCCCAGCGCGCCCTCCAGGCGCACGCCGACCCGTGGCTGGGCTGGACCGAGCTGGACGGCTCGGGCCAGCTGGTCGCCGAGGTCTCGCCGTACGCCGTGGACCTGGACTGGGGCGACATCGACGACCCGGAGGAGATCGCCCTGGTCGTCGCCGACCTCGGCCGGGCCACGGCGACGATGCACGCGGCGGCGGACGACACCTCCGGCGAGTCCCTGGTGCCGTTCTCCACCGAGCGCGCCATCGACGCCGCGATCGCCGCCGACGAGGACTCCCTGGCCCCCCTCCTGGTCGATTTCGCGCACGACTACGGCGCCCGCGCGCGCGGCGACCACCAGATCTTCCTGGACCTGTTCCGCAACGGCAGGATCCCGGGACTCTGACGATCCGCCCGCCCACAGGAACCCTTTAGGGATCCCTTACCGGAGCACGTGACACACTCTTCACCGCCATGGACATATCCGGAACCCAGCTCAGAGCCGTCCGCGCGGCGCTGTTCACGGCCGTCGTCGTGACGCTCAGCACCGCGTCGCACGTGCTGCTGAGCGGGGTTCCGCTGCCGCTGAACACGGTGGCCGCGATCGCCGCCGCCGTGTTCCTGCCGGCGTACGCCCTGGCGGGGCGGGAGCGCTCCTTCGGGCGGATCGCCGCCCTGCTGATCCCGCTGGAGCTGGCCGCCGACACCGTCTTCACCACCGGCCAGCACCTCTGCTACGGCCGGATGGGCGGCCCCGTGGCGGGCCCGCTGCGCTCCGTCGGCTTCGATGTGCTGTGCGGCGACGGCACCAGTGTGGGCGCACCGCTCGCCCGGGCCACCGGACACGCCGCCGAGGGCGGCGACCGGCTGGCGGTCCTGCTCGCCCAGGCCGACCCGGCGATCGCCTGGGCGCTGCTCGGCGCGCACATCGGGGTGGGTCTGTTCGCCGCCGCCTGGCTGCGCCGGGGCGAGCGGGCGCTCGCCCAGCTGCTGAGCGCGGTGGCGGTCACGACGTTCCGGCCGCTGCTGCTCGCGGTCGCCGCGGTGACCGTGCGACGGGCCCCGGAGGTCAGCCGTCCGGCCCGCCCGGTCCACCGCGCCGCCACGGCCCGGACCCCGCTCCTCGCGCACTCCCTGGGACGGCGCGGACCGCCGTGCTCCGCCGCTCTCGCCTGAGACGGCCCCCGTCCCGGCGAGACCTCCGAGCACCAGCGGTCCCCCATTCGTATTCCGCACACGACCGTGTGCGTCCCCCGTGGAGACATCACCATGAGCAAGCGGAACAGCCAGGCGGCGAAGTCGGCGGCCCGGGAGCGGCTGCGCCAGGAGCGCGAGCGCGAGGCGAAGAAGGCGAAGGCCAAGCGGCAGGTCGTCGTCGCCCTGTCGGTGGTCGGCGTGCTGGCCGCGGCCGGCGGCATCGGCTACGCGGTCGTCCAGGCCGGCCAGCCCGACCACTGGGAGGCCGCGAAGGACGCCAAGCTCGTCAAGCCGGCCAACACCAGCGGCAAGAACGGCACGACCGTCGTCATCGGCGAGTCCGACGCGAAGAAGACCCTCGAACTGTACGAGGACCCGCGCTGCCCGGTCTGCGCCTCCTTCGAGCAGACGGTCGGCAAGACCATCGAGAAGGACGTCGAGGACGGCAAGTACAAGATCCGCTTCATAGGCGCCTCGTTCCTCGACCGCAACCTGACCGGCGAGGGCTCCAAGAACGCCCTGAGCGCCCTGGGCGCCGCGCTGAACGTCGGCCCCGAGGCGTTCCTCGCCTACAAGGGCGCCCTCTACTCGGCCAAGTACCACCCCGAGGAGACGGACGACAAGTTCAAGGACGACGCGTACCTGATCAAGGTCGCCAACACGGTGGACGCCCTGAAGAACAACAAGGAGTTCCAGGCGGACGTGAAGGACGGCACCTACGACAAGTGGGCGCTGGAGATGTCCGACGTGTTCGACAACAGCGAGGCCCAGGGCACGCCGACGCTGATGATGGACGGCAAGAAGCTCACCGGCTCCGACGGGCAGAACGCGCCCATGACGGTGGACGAGTTCAACACGGCGGTCGACGCGGCCCTCAAGGCCTGAACCCCGGCCGGCCGACGGCGCGCTGAAGAGCGGGCGAACTTTGGCGGGTTCGCCCGCTCTCACGTGTACCTGTCAGTAACCTGATCGGCTGTGACCAGTCGACACAGATCATCCGAGAGCGCCGTCCCCGCCACCGCGGACGCCGGCTTCCCCGCGCCGCGCCGTCGTACGGTCGTCAGGGCGGCCGCCGCCACCGCGGTGCTGGCCGGACCGCTCGCCGCCGTCCCGCCCGCGCGTGCCGCGACCGCGCAGGCGCCCGCCTTCCTGCACGGCGTGGCCTCCGGCGACCCGCTGCCGGACGGCATCCTGCTGTGGACCCGGGTGACGCCGGTGCCCGAGGCGATACCCGGCTCCGGGCTCGGCCCGGACACCGGGGTGAGCTGGACCGTGGCCCGGGACGAGGCGTTCACCGACGTCGTCGCGGAGGGCTCGACGCTCGCCACCGCCGCCTCCGACCACACCGTCAAGGCGGACGTCCGCGGCCTGCGGCCGGCCACCGACTACTGGTTCCGCTTCTCCGCCGGCGGCACCGACTCCCCCGTCGCCCGCACCCGCACCGCCCCTGCCGCCGACGCCGCCGTGACCGGGCTGCGCTTCGGCGTGGTCTCCTGCGCCAACTGGGAGGCCGGCCGCTTCTCGACGTACCGCCACCTCGCGGCCCGCGGCGATCTGGACGCCTGGCTGCACCTGGGCGACTACATCTACGAGTACGGCACCGGCGAGTACGGCGCCCGCGGCGAGGTCGTCCGGCCGCACACGCCCGCCCACGAGACCGTCACCCTCGCCGACTACCGGCTCCGGCACGCGACGTACAAGACCGACCCCGATCTGCAGGCCCTGCACGCCAAGGCACCGGTCGTCGCCATCTGGGACGACCACGAGATCGCCAACGACGCCTGGTCGGGCGGTGCCGAGAACCACACCGAGGGCGCGGAGGGCGCCTGGGCGGCCCGCCAGGCCGCCGCCAAGCAGGCCTACTTCGAGTGGATGCCGGTACGGCCCGCGCTCGCCGGCACCACCTACCGCCGGCTCCGCTTCGGCAAGCTGGCCGACCTCTCGCTCCTGGACCTGCGCTCCTTCCGCTCCCAGCAGGTCTCCCCGGGCGACGGCGAGGTCGACGACCCGGACCGCACGCTCACCGGGCGCGCCCAACTGGACTGGCTGAAGGCGGGGCTGACGGCCTCCGACACCACCTGGCGGCTGGTCGGCACCTCGGTGATGATCTCGCCGTTCGCCCTCGGCTCCCTCCCGGCGAGCCTCCTCGGGCCGCTCGCGAAGCTGCTGGGCCTGCCGCGGGAGGGGCTCGCCCTCAACACCGACCAGTGGGACGGCTACACCGACGACCGCCGCGAACTCCTCGCCCACCTGCGCGCGAACGCCGTCCGCAACACGGTCTTCCTCACCGGCGACATCCACATGGCGTGGGCCAACGACGTGCCGGTGAACGCCGGCACCTATCCGCTGTCGGCGTCGGCCGCCACGGAGTTCGTGGTCACCTCGGTCACCTCCGACAACCTCGACGACATCGTGAAGGCCGCCGAGGGCACCGTCTCCGCGCTCGCGGCACCGCTGATCCGGGCCGCCAACCGGCACGTCCACTGGGTCGACACCGACCGGCACGGCTACGGTGTGCTGGACGTCACCGCCGAACGGGCGCAGATGGACTACTACGTGCTGTCCGACCGCACGGCGGCGGACGCCACCTCCGCGTGGGTCCGCTCCTACCGCACCCGCAGCGGCACACAGCGGGTCGAGCGCGTCCACGACCCGGTCTGATCCGCGCCCGGCTCAGTCCTCCAGGGAGCCGAGGAAGCCGAGCGCCACCCGCCAGGTGGCCTCGGCGGCCTCCTCGTCGTAGTCCGGCAGGCCGGGGTCGGTGTAGAGGTGGCCGGCCCCCGCGTACCGGTACACCTCGACGTCGGCCCCGGCCCGGCCCATCTGCAGGTACCAGGCGGTGAGCCAGTCGTCGGTCTCGAACGGGTCGGGCTCGGCGACGTGCAGCTGCACCGGCAGTTCGTCCACCGAGGCGTTGGCCGCGATGTCCGACGTGCCGTGCAGGAGCAGCAGTCCGCGCGCCTTGCCGTCGCCCAGCGCCAGCGTCTGCGCCACGGAGGCGCCGAAGGAGAACCCGGCGTACACCAGCCCGCGCTCGGAGTAGGGCGCGGCGGCCAGCACGGCCCGCTTCAGCAACTCCTCCTTGCCGGCCTCGTCCTTGTACGCCATGCCCTCCTCGACCGTGTCGAACGTGCGGCCCTCGAAGAGGTCGGGCGTCCACACCTCGTGTCCGGCCGCGCGCAGCCGGTCCGCGGCCCGGTGCACCGCGGGGCGCAGACCGTAGGTCGAGTGAAAGAGCATGATGTTCATACGGTCCATGGTGCCAGCCCGGTGTGACGGGGCCGGATCGCGGCACTACCCGTGATCGCGCGGAAGTCACATGTTCATGCCCGCGCGGGCCGGTTAGGTTCGGGGGCATGGATGACGTGCTCCGCCCATTGATCGTGGTCGGCGGCTCGGTCGTGCTCACACTGCTGCTCGGCTGGACCACCGACCTGCTGCTGCGCAAGGCCGACGAACGCCACCACGAGACTCCGCTGTGGGGGCTGCTGCGCCGCGGCCGGATCCCCTATCAGCTCCTGCTGTGCGCGGCCCTGCTGAGAGGGTCGTACCACGAGGCGGACCTGCTGCCGGACCACGAGGCCGCCGCCGGCCGGACCCTGACCCTGGTGCTGATCGGCTCGGCCGCCTGGTTGGCGATCCGCATCGCGGCCGCGGTCGTCGAGACCACGTACACGCGGTACGCCAGCAACCACCGCGAGCGCGACCCGGCGCGGGTCCGCCGGGTGCGCACCCAGGTGACGCTGATCCGGCGGGTGGTCTCCGCGATCGTCGGTGTGGTGGCGGTGGCCGCGATGCTGCTGACCTTCCCCGCGATGCAGGCGGCCGGGGCCTCGCTGCTGGCCTCGGCCGGCATCCTCGGCATCGTCGCCGGTGTGGCCGCCCAGTCCACCCTGAGCAACATGTTCGCCGGGCTGCAGATCGCCTTCGGCGACATGGTGCGCATCGGGGACACGGTGGTCGTGGACGGCGAGTGGGGCACCGTCGAGGAGATCACGCTGACCTTCCTCACCGTGCGCACCTGGGACGAGCGGCGGATCACCATGCCGGTGTCGTACTTCACGTCCAAGCCGTTCGAGAACTGGTCGCGCGACACGCCGCAGATGACCGGCATCGTCTTCTGGCACCTCGACCATTCGGCCCCGCTGGAGGCGATGCGCGACAAGCTCCGCGACATCCTGCGGGAGTGCCCGGCCTGGGACGGCCGCGCCTACAACCTGAACGTGACGGACAGCACACCCAGCACGATGGAGGTGCGGGCCCTGGTGACGGCCAAGGACGCGGACGACATATGGACGGTACGGGTCGAGGTCCGCGAGCAGATGATCCGCTGGCTGACCGCCGAGCACCCCTACGCGCTGCCCCGGGTCAACACGGCCGACGCGGTGCCGCCGCCCCGCCCCGGCGGCCACCGCTCCCCCGGCGGGATACCGGCGGCCCGCCGCGCGCACCAGCATCCGAGGGAGCGCTGACCCGTTCTCAGTGGCCCCGTTCGGCGCCGCCGTTGACCTGGATGATCTGGGAGGTGATGTGCGCGGCGCCCGGGGAGGCCAGCCAGTGCAGGGTCGCGGCGACGTCCCCGGGCGTTCCGGCGCGCCCGTCCAGGGTCTCCCCGACCAGCCGGGCGCGCAGTTCCCCGTCGATGCCGTCGCCGAAGAAGGCGGTGTCCTCGATGTAGCCGGGGGCGACCACGTTCACGGTGATACCGTGCGGGCCCAGTCTCCGGGCGAGGTCGTGGGCGTACGGGTGCAGCCCGGCCTTGGCCGCCGCGTACGCCACCTGCCCGTGGCCCCGGTAGGCGGCGATGGAGCCGAGGAACAGCACGCGCCCGCCGGGTTCGGCGAGCCGGGCCCGCAGGGCCTCGGTGAGCAGTGCGGCGGTCAGCAGGTTGAGCCGGAAGTTGACCGTCCAGGAGCGGGCGACGGCGTCGAGCGGGTCGTCGCCGTCGGCCGGGGGTTCGAGGAGCCCGTTGCCTCCGGCGCTGTGGATCAGCACGTCCACCGCGCCGAACTCCCGCCCCACGAAGCCGGCGACACCCCGCACGGCTCGGGGATCGGCCAGATCGGCGGCGTACGTCAGGGCGCCCGGCACCTTCGCCCGCTCCAGTACGTCCCCGCGCCGCCCGAGCAGCAGCACCCGGTCCCCGTCGGCGGCGAACACCCGCGCGGCGGCGAGCCCGATCCCGGTACCGCCCCCACTGATCACAACATTCCGAGTCATACGAGGACTCTACGAACGAAAAGCCCCCAAAGGCGTCTGACTTCCACGGGAAACGCCCTCTTCTCCACCGACCGGGACGGGCGGCGCGCGGGTGGGGGAACGCCCCTCACCGCAGGCTGCGCACGTCCAGATGCCGCAGCACCCGGTCCACCACCGCGGGATCCGCCCCCGGCTCACTCCGCGCCGCGACCACCTCGTGCCGGGCCGCGCTCAGCATCTCCCGCTGGATCGACCGCACCCGCTTCAGCCGCCGCGCCCGCTGCCGGTGCGCCTCCCGCCGCTCGTCGTCCACGAGGTCGGGGCTGATCCGCACCCCGATGTCGAAGGCGCTGCGCAGCATCTGCTCGGAGAGTTCCTCCGGCAGGTCCTCGGCCTCCTCGATCTCGCGCAGCCTCCGCTTCGCCGCCCTGGCCGCCCGGACCGCCAGGTCGTGCTCGAACTGCTTCTCCCGCCCGGTGTCGGCACGCACTCCCAGCCGCACCACCAGCCAGGGCAGGCTCAGCCCCTGCACCAGCAGGGTCGCCATGATCACGCCGAACGCGATGAAGACGATCTCGCCCCGGCCGGGAAACTCGTTCCCTGCGTCGGTCTCCAGCGGAATCGCCAGCGCCAGCGCGACCGAGGCCACCCCGCGCATTCCGGACCACCACATCACCACCGTCTCGCGCCAGCTCACCGGGATCTCCTCGGCGGTGTCCCGCGCGGCGTGCAGCCGTTGCGTCAGCCAGGTCGCCGGCAGCAGCCACAGCAGCCGCACCAGGACGACCACGCCCACGATCACCGCCGCCCAGGTGAGCAGTTCGCCCCAGTGACCGGCCGCGGTCCGCACCGCGTTGTGCAGTTCCAGGCCGACCAGCCCGAACGCGACCCCGGTGACGAGGGTGTCGACGATGTCCCAGAAGGCGCGCCCGGCGAGCCGGGTCATGACGTCGTCGGCGTCGGTGGCGTACTCGACGAGGAACAGCGCGGTGGTGAGCACGGCGAGCACGCCCGAGCCGTGCAGCTCCTCGGCCAGGACGTAGGAGGCGTACGGCACGAGCAGGCTCAGCCCGATCTGCAGGGTCGCGTCCCCGAGCAGGTCCATCAGCCTGTTGGCGCCCCAGCCCAGCGCGAGCCCGACCGCCACCGCCACCACGGCCGACAGCACCAGGTCGAGCCCGGCCCTCCAGGCCGAGAAGCTGCCGCTCACGGCGGCGGCGATCGCCACGTTGTAGAGGACGATCGCCGTGACGTCGTTGAAGAGCCCCTCGCCCTCCAGGATCGACACCAGCCGGCGCGGCAGCCCCAGCTTCCCGGCGACGGCGGTCGCCGCGACCGGGTCGGGCGGCGCGACCAGCGCGCCGAGGGCCAGGGCGGCGGCGAGCGGCAGCCCCGGCACGATCGCGTGGGCGACGACGGCCACGCACAGCATGGTGACGAGGACCAGCGCCACCGCGAGCAGCAGGATCGGTCTGACGTTCGCCGCGAACTGCCGCCAGGAGGTCCGTCGCACGGCGGCGTAGAGCAGGGGCGGCAGCAGCAGCGGGAGGATCAGGTCGGGCGGGACGTCGACGTTCGGCACGAACTCCAGCAGGGCCAGTACCGCCCCGAGGACCGTCATCAGCACCGGCGCCGGCAGCCCCAGCCGCTCCCCGACCGGGACGCTCACCACGGCCCCGAGCAGCAGGGCGAACAGCAGGGTCAACTGGTCCACGGTCACGGCTCCGGACGGATCGACGATCGGCGGGCGGATCTCCACCCTGCCACGCCGACGCCCTCACCGGCCGTTCGCGGCCTCCGCTACAGGACGCGCCGCATGGACCGGTGCGGGATCCCCGCGTCCGGGAACTCGGGTCCGTAGGCCTCGTAGCCCAGCCGCTCGTAGAAACCGAGGGCGTGCGTCTGTGCGTGCAGGTCGACGGCGGTGAGGCCCCGCGCGCGGGCCGCCTCCTCGATGGCCCGCACCAGCGCCGCGCCGACCCCGAGGCCCCGTGCCCGGCGCGTCACCGCGAGCCGGCCGAGCGACCCGACCGCCGGGTCGCCGCCGTTCTTCGCCGCGGCGGCCTCGCCGTGCAGCAGCCGTCCGGTGCCGAGCGGTATGCCGTCCTCCCCCACCGCCAGCACATGGACGGCGCCGGCGTCGTAGGCGTCGTACTCGATGTCCTCGGGGACGCCCTGCTCGGCGACGAAGACCTCCTTGCGGACCGCGAAGCACGCCTCGCGGTCGGCGGCCCCCTCCGCCACGCGGACCACGTGGGCGGCGCTCATGCGTAGGTCTCCTCACGGACCTGGTCCAGCGCCCGCTGCAGGTCCTCGGGGTAGTCGCAGGAGAACTCCGCCCACTGCCCGTCGCCCGGGTGCTCGAAGCCGAGCCGCACGGCGTGCAGCCACTGGCGGGTCAGCCGGAGCCGCTTGGCGAGCGTGGGGTCGGCGCCGTAGGTCAGGTCGCCGACGCAGGGGTGCCGGTGGGCGGCCATGTGGACGCGGATCTGGTGGGTGCGGCCGGTCTCCAGCTTGACGTCGAGGAGGGAGGCGGCGCGGAAGGCCTCGATGAGGTCGTAGTGCGTGACGGACGGCTTGCCGTCGGCGGTGACCGCCCACTTGTAGTCGTGCTGCGGGTGGCGGCCGATGGGGGCGTCGATGGTGCCGCTGGTCGGGTCGGGGTGGCCCTGGACGAGCGTGTGGTAGCGCTTGTCGACCGTGCGCTCCTTGAACTGGCGCTTCAGCGACGTGTACGCGTACTCCGACTTGGCGACGACCATCAGGCCGGAGGTGCCGACGTCGAGGCGGTGCACGATGCCCTGGCGCTCGGCGGCGCCGGAGGTCGAGATGCGGTACCCGGCGGCGGCGAGACCGCCGATCACCGTCGGGCCGGTCCAGCCCGGCGAGGGGTGGGCGGCGACGCCGACGGGCTTGACGATCACGACCACGTCGTCGTCGTCGTGCACGATCTCCATGCCCTCGACCGGCTCGGCGACCACCCGCACCGGCGCGGGCGCCTGCGGCATCTCCACCTCGAGCCAGGCGCCGCCGCTGACCCGCTCGGACTTGCCGACCACCGATCCGTCGACCGTGACCTTCCCCGCGGCGGCGAGCTCGGCCGCCTTGGTGCGGGAGAAGCCGAACATGCGGGAGATGGCGGCGTCGACGCGCTCGCCCTCCAGGCCGTCGGGCACGGGCAGGGTACGGATCTCGGGAATCGTGCTCACCCGTCGAGTATGCCGGACGGGGCCGGCGACCCCGTACGCGCGTTCAGTCCTTGTGGACGGTGCCGTCCGGGTCGAGGCCGCGGAACGACAGCAGCACGATCAGGATGCCGCCGCACACGATCGCCGAGTCCGCCAGGTTGAACACGGCGAAGTGCTTGGGCGCGATGAAGTCGACCACCGCGCCCTCGAAGACGCCCGGCGAGCGGAAGATCCGGTCGGTGAGGTTGCCGAGGGCGCCGCCGAGCAGCAGGCCCAGCGCGATCGCCCACGGCAGGCTGTAGAGCTTGCGGGCGAGGCGGATGATCACCACGATCACGGCCGCGGCGATCACCGTGAAGATCACGGTGAAGGCCTCGCCGAAGCCGAAGGCCGCGCCCGCGTTGCGGATCGCCTCGAACCGCAGCCAGTCCCCGATGATCTCGATGGGCTCGTGGTGCTCCAGCTTGGCGACCACGATCATCTTGCTGATCAGATCGAGGGCGTAGGCGAACACGGCGACGGCGAACAGCACGGCGATCCGCCGCTTGCCGCGGGGCGCTCCGGCCTCCGCCGCCGTCCCCTCGGCGCCGGCCCCTTCCCGCTCCTCCCGGTCCGCGTCCGGGGTGTCCGGCGTACCGATGATGCGCTCCGCCTCTGCCACGTGAGTCCCTCAACCTAGGTACCTGACTGAAGGACGAGGGTACGGCACGCCCCGCACGCCCGCCGATCAGTACCGTCGTTCCTGCTTCTGCTTGCACTCGACGCACAGGGTGGCCCGGGGAAAGGCCTGCATGCGGGCCTTTCCGATGGGGTTGCCGCAGTTCTCGCAGAGGCCGTAGGTGCCGGCGTCGAGGCGCTGGAGGGCGCGTTCGAACTGGGTGAGCATCTCGCGCGCGTTCGCGGCGAGCGCGAGCTCGTGCTCGCGCGTGATGTTCTTGGTGCCGGTGTCGGCGTCGTCGTCGCCCGCGCCGTCGCCGGAGTCCCGCATCAGACCGGCCAGCGACTGCTCGGAGGAGGTGATCTCCTCGCGCAGCCGCAGCACCTCGGACGTCAGCTCGGCCCGCGCCTCCTCGGCCTCCTCCGGAGTCCAGGGCTCCTCGCCCTGACGCACCGCGAGGTCGCCCGGCTCCGCCGCGCCGACCCGGGCCTTGGGTACGGCGCTCTTCGCCGCCGTGGCCGTGCCAGGAGTCTTCTTCGCACCCACCGTCGTCACTCCCGTCTGCGCCGCGGCATCCACCGCGCCCGCGTCATCGGCCGTGCTGTGCCCGGCCACATCCTGAGTGGACCCACCGGTCCCGGCGGCACCGCCGCCCGGGAGGCCGGCCTCCCGGGACCCCGCGGAAACCGACCGCGGGGCGCCCCCCTCCACCGCCACCTTCTTCCCCGCCCCGCCCCCGTCAGGCCCGGCCGTCCCGCCGGCCGCCTTCCCGGCGGGAGCCTTCCGCGCGGGGGCCTTCCTCGCCGCGGACGTCTCCCCGGCGGGAGTCTTCCTCGCGGGGGCCTTCCTCGCCGCGGACGTCTCCCCGGCGGGAGCCTTCCTCGCGGGCGCCTTCCCGGCCGCGGCCCTCTTGGCCGACGCCTTCTTCGCGGGTGTCCCGGGAGGCGGCTCCGTCGCCGCCGTCCCGTCGCCGTGCGCCGCGCGCGCCGGCGGCTGCTCCTCGGCGTCCGCCGCCTTCTTCGCCGCCTTCCCGGCGGGCGTCCTGCCCGCCGCCCGCTTCCCGGTGTGCGGCTTCGCCGCCGTCGTCCGCGTCGCCGCGGCTCCGTCCGTTCCCCCGGCCCCGCCGTCATGAGCGGGCCCGGGCATGCCGGACGGCGCCGACTGCTGTACGGCGGTCTTCTTCGCCACCATGGCCGCGGCCCCTTCACATATTGTGATCTTGCGCGCGTATCGTGCTGGGACGATAAATCGACTCGAGTCCCGCGGCAACGGGGCACACCGCCCGATTCCCTCGCCCCGCGGACGCCGCGCGGCGGACCTGCATGCGTTGTGCCCAGCTCCCCGCCGGGTATGCCGCCGACGCGGACCTCCCGGGATCCGGACGGGCGCACCTCGCCATTCGGGGGAGGCCGGGTCGCACGGCGGACGGGAATCCGGTCGGCCGCCGTCCCCGCCGCGCCGTACACTGGGCGGAGCGAAAAGCGTGGATGGGGACGAGTAGCGGCGTACGCAGCCCAGAGCGACCCGGGGACGGTGTGAGCCCGGGGGCGAGCGCGACGTGAAGATCACCCCGGAGCCGCCGGAAGAAACCCCTGCACGGGGCGGTAGAACCGGCATCGCGACCCCAATGAGGGGGCTCACCGGAGCGTACGTCGCACCGGGGGGCCAAGGAGGGTGGTACCGCGGGAGCGCGCCGACGGCGGCGCAGGGATCGACACAGCTCTCGTCCCTCCGGACGGAAGGCAGCAAGTCCGCCGGAGGAAACCCGCTGATGACAACGCCGACGTACCGCCAGGTACCCGCCCAGGTCGACCTGCCCGCCCTCGAGCACGCGGTGCTCGACTTCTGGCGCGAGCAGAAGATCTTCGCCAAGAGCCTGGAGCAGTCCGAGGGCCGCCCCGAATGGGTGTTCTACGAGGGTCCGCCCACCGCCAACGGCATGCCCGGCGCCCACCACATCGAGGCCCGCGTCTTCAAGGACGTCTTCCCCCGCTTCCGCACCATGCGCGGCTACCACGTGGCCCGCAAGGCCGGCTGGGACTGCCACGGCCTCCCCGTGGAGCTGGCGGTCGAGAAGGAGCTCGGCTTCTCCGGCAAGCAGGACATCGAGGCGTACGGCATCGCCGAGTTCAACGCCAGGTGCCGCGAGTCGGTGACCCGGCACACCGACGCCTTCACCGAGCTGACGACCCGCATGGGCTACTGGGTCGACCTCGACGACGCCTACCGCACCATGGACCCGGAGTACGTCGAGTCCGTCTGGTGGTCGCTGAAGGAGATCTTCAACAAGGGCCTGCTGGTCCAGGACCACCGCGTCGCCCCCTGGTGCCCCCGCTGCGGCACCGGCCTGTCCGACCACGAGCTGGCGCAGGGTTACGAGACGGTCGTCGACCCGTCCGTCTACGTCCGTTTCCCGCTCACCTCGGGACCGCTGGCCGGCGAGGCCTCGCTGGTCGTCTGGACGACGACCCCGTGGACCCTGGTCTCCAACACCGCCGTCGCCGCCCACCCCGAGGTCACCTACGTCGTCGCGACGAAGGGCCCCGAGGGCACCGAGAAGCTGGTCGTCGCCGAGCCGCTGCTCACCAAGGCCCTCGGCGAGGGCTGGGAGGCCACCGGCCAGTCCTTCACCGGCGCCGAGATGGAGCGCTGGACGTACCGGCGCCCGTTCGAGCTGGTGGACTTCCCCGCCGAGGCCCACTACGTGGTGAACGCCGAGTACGTCACCACCGAGGACGGTACGGGTCTGGTCCACCAGTCCCCCGCCTTCGGTGAGGACGACCTCAAGGTCTGCCGCTCCTACGGCCTGCCCGTGGTGAACCCGGTCCGCCCCGACGGCACCTTCGAGGAGGACGTCCCCCTGGTCGGCGGCGTCTTCTTCAAGAAGGCCGACGAGAAGCTCACCGCCGACCTCGACGAGCGCGGCCTGCTCTTCAAGCACGTCCCCTACGAGCACAGCTACCCGCACTGCTGGCGCTGCCACACCGCGCTGCTCTACTACGCGCAGCCGTCCTGGTACATCCGCACCACCGCCATCAAGGACCGCCTGCTCCAGGAGAACGAGAACACCAACTGGTTCCCGGACACGGTCAAGAACGGTCGCTACGGCGACTGGCTGAACAACAACATCGACTGGGCGCTGTCCCGCAACCGCTACTGGGGCACCCCGCTGCCGATCTGGCGCTGCGAGGACGACCACCTCACGGTCGTCGGCTCCCGCGCGGAGCTGACCGGGCTGACCGGAACCGACCAGTCGGACCTCGACCCGCACCGCCCGTACATCGACGACGTCACCTTCCCGTGCCCCGAGTGCCGGAAGACGGCCACGCGCGTGCCGGAGGTCATCGACGCCTGGTACGACTCGGGCTCCATGCCGTTCGCGCAGTGGGGCTACCCGTACAAGAACAAGGAGCTGTTCGAGGCCCGCTACCCGGCGCAGTTCATCAGCGAGGCCATCGACCAGACCCGCGGCTGGTTCTACACGCTGATGGCGATCGGCACCCTGGTCTTCGACAAGTCGTCCTACGAGAACGTCGTCTGCCTCGGTCACATCCTCGCCGAGGACGGCCGCAAGATGTCCAAGCACCTGGGCAACATCCTCCAGCCGATCCCGTTGATGGACCAGCACGGCGCCGACGCGGTCCGCTGGTTCATGGCGGCCGGCGGTTCCCCGTGGGCGGCCCGCCGGGTGGGCCACGGCACCATCCAGGAGGTCGTCCGCAAGACGCTGCTGACGTACTGGAACACGGTCGCCTTCCAGGCCCTCTACGCCCGTACGTCGAACTGGGCGCCGTCGGCGGCCGACCCGGCCCCGGCCGACCGCCCGGTCCTCGACCGCTGGCTGCTCTCCGAACTGCACGCGCTCACCGACCAGGTGACCCAGGCGCTGGAGGGGTACGACACCCAGCGCGCCGGCAAGCTGCTGTCCGCGTTCGTCGACGACCTGTCGAACTGGTACGTCCGCCGCTCCCGGCGCCGCTTCTGGCAGGGCGACAGGGCCGCGCTGCGCACGCTGCACGAGGTCGTGGAGACGGTCACCAGGCTGATGGCCCCGCTGACCCCCTTCATCACCGAGCGGGTCTGGCAGGACCTGGTCGTTCCGGTCACCCCGGGCGCCCCGGAGTCGGTGCACCTGTCCTCGTGGCCGGAGGCGGACCTGTCCGCGATCGACCCGGAGCTGTCGAAGCAGATGGTGCTGGTGCGCCGGCTCGTGGAGCTGGGCCGTGCCACGCGCGCGGAGTCGGGCGTGAAGACCCGTCAGCCGCTGAAGCGCGCGCTGATCGCGGCGGGCGGCTTCGCCGGCCTCGACCCCGAGCTGCACGCGCAGATCACGGAGGAGCTGAACGTCGAGTCGCTGGCGTCCCTGTCCGAGGTGGGCGGCTCGCTGGTGGACACCACGGCGAAGGCCAACTTCCGCGCGCTGGGCAAGCGGTTCGGCAAGCGGGTCCAGGACGTGGCCAAGGCGGTGGCGAACGCGGACGCCGCGGCGCTGTCCCTGGCGCTGCGCGAGGGCACGGCCTCGGTGGAGGTCGACGGCGAGACGATCACCCTGGCCCCGGACGAGGTGATCATCACGGAGACCCCGCGCGAGGGCTGGTCGGTGGCGTCCGACGCCGGTGCCACGGTCGCCCTCGACCTGGAGATCACCGAGGAGCTGCGCCGCGCGGGCCTCGCCCGTGACGCGATCCGGCTGATCCAGGAGGCCCGCAAGAACAGCGGCCTCGACGTGGCCGACCGCATCGCCCTGCGCTGGACGGCCACGGAGCCCGCGACGGTAGCGGCCCTGACCGGCCACTCCGCCCTGATCGCGGACGAGGTCCTCGCCACGGACTTCGCCCAGGGGGAGGCGGACGACACGTACGGAGACGTCTTCACGGACGAAGGCCTGTCGCTGGCCTTCCGCCTCCGCAAGGCGTAACACCCCGGATGAGCCCCGCGCCCCCGGGGGCGCGGGGCCGTGCCGGCCCACTGCTCCGGACGGCCGGTCCCGCCGGACGGGAAGGCACAGCACACACCGAAGGCCCGGGACGGCCAGGAAGAACCTGGCCGTCCCGGGCCTTCGGCATTGCGTGCGCAGGACACCGCACGCAAGCCCGAACAAACACCGCAAACCCCGTGAACGCGCGTAGCACGAGGGCGGGGCCCGGGTTCATGAACCCGGGCCCCGCCCTGAACGCTGCCGACCGCTACGCCGTACTCATGGCCGAAGGACCGTCAGTTGTCGTCCTCGTCGATCAGGAAACCGCGCATCGGCGAGGGGGCCTGACCCATCGGCGACGGGCCCTGCGGACGCACCGGCGCCATCGGCTGGGTCATC
The DNA here is from genome assembly GCF_042898795.1 of Streptomyces sp. NPDC000348. Lineage (NCBI taxonomy): Bacteria > Bacillati > Actinomycetota > Actinomycetes > Kitasatosporales > Streptomycetaceae > Streptomyces > Streptomyces sp. NPDC000348. The sequence continues at coordinate 104,662 of NZ_JBIAZD010000005.1, read as the reverse complement.
GCCGGCTGCATCTGCTGCTGACCGCCGCCGTAGGACGGGCCACCGGGGCCGCCGCCCATCGTCTGGTTGCCGCCGTAGGACGGCGCACCGGCACCGGCCGGAGCCATCGAGGGCGCCGGGGACGGCGGCAGCGACGGAGCGGCGCTCGCGGGCTGGCGCGGCGGGGCGAGCGAGTCGTCCGCCTGGGTCTCCAACTGGCGCAGCTGCGACTCCAGGTAGGACTTCAGCCGCGTGCGGTACTCGCGCTCGAAGCCGCGCAGGTCCTCGACCTTGCGCTCCAGCGTGGCGCGGGCGGACTCCAGGGAGCCCATCGCGACGCGGTGCTTCTCCTGCGCGTCCCGCTCCAGGGCGTCGGCCTTGGCACGGGCGTCGCGCTCGAGACCCTCGGCACGCGAACGCGCCTCGCCCACGATCTTGTTGGCCTCGGAACGGGCCTCCGCGATCGCCTGGTCGGCGGTCTGCTGGGCCAGCGACAGGACGCGCGCGGCGCTGTCGCCACCGGGACCACCCTGGCCGGGCATGCCGGGACCACCCTGACCGGGCATGCCGGGGGCGCCCATGGGGCCGCCCATCGGGCCGCCGGGGCCCATCTGCCCCTGCATCGGGCCGCCCTGGCCCATCGGCCCGGGACCCTGACCCATGGGACCGGGACCCTGGCCCATCGGGCCCGGACCCTGCGGGCCGCCCTGTCCGCCGGGGCCGGCGGGCAGCTGGGGAGCACCGCTCGGCAGCTGGGGCGGACCACCCATGGGGCCACCCATCTGCTGCTGCGGCGGGCCCGATATGCCGGCGGGCACCGGGGCGCCGGGACCTCGCATGCCCTGCTGGGGCATCCCCTGCGGAGGCATCCCCTGCTGGGGCATTCCCTGCTGGGGCATGCCCTGGGGCGGCCCCTGCTGTTGCTGCTGGTCCTGCGGCTCGGGAGGCTTGCGCATGTTCTGCTGGTTCTGGGCGGCGGCACGCGTGGCCGCGGCCAGCTTGGCGCGCAGGTCCTCGTTCTCGCGGAGCAGGCGCGTCAGTTCGGCTTCGACCTCGTCGAGGAAGGCATCGACCTCGTCCTCGTCATAGCCTTCTCGGAGGCGGACGGTCGTGAACTGCTTGTTCCGCACGTCCTCGGGGGTCAACGGCATCTCTTCACCTCAACGTAGTCATCGGCAGTCGGCAAGACCGTATCGTCCACAGTCACCTCGCGAGATTGCCCACGATCGAGATCAGGATGTAGACGATGATCATCAGTACGAAGAAGGACAGGTCTAGCGCCACGCCCCCGAGACGCAGCGGCGGGATGAACCGCCGCAGAAGCTTCAGCGGTGGATCGGTGACAGTGTAGGTGGCCTCCAGGACGACCACCATCGCCTTGCCGGGTTGCCACGAGCGGGCGAACTGGAACACGTAATCCATGACCAAACGGAAGATCAGCACGATGAGGAACACCATCAGCGCGATGTAGATCACCTGCGCGAACACGCTCATGGCCTGTTTTTCCCTCTCCCCTGTACCGCTCTTGATCCGGTCCTGCGTCTCAGCTCTGGTTGAAGAACCCGCCCTCTGCGATGCGGGCCTTGTCCTCCGCCGTGACATCGACGTTAGCAGGAGACAGCAGGAACACCTTCTGCGTCACCCGCTCGATACTGCCGTGAAGACCGAACACCAAACCGGCCGCGAAGTCGACAAGTCGCTTCGCGTCCGTGTCGTCCATCTCGGTCAGATTCATGATCACCGGCGTGCCTTCGCGGAAGTGTTCCCCGATGGTACGGGCCTCGTTGTAGGTGCGGGGGTGAAGCGTGGTGATCCGGTAAGGCTCTCGTTCCGACACGACCTTGGGCATGATCACCGGTGCGTTCTTCTCCAGGCTTGCGCGTTCTTGTGTGATGGACGCCACGGGCGCGATCCGCGCCGGGCGCGGCGATTCCGCGGGGAGCGAAGCGGATCGGGCGATCGGTTCGCGCGGCGCGGGAGGATGTACGACCCGTACCTCTTCGTCCCTTTGGGGCTGATGTGACACATGCGGCTGGTGGGACGGCTCGTGCCGCCGGTGGTCCCGCTCGGGCTCCGGGTCGAGTTCGGGTTCAAAGTCGTCGTCTGGGTCGAATCCGCGGCCGTCGTACCCATCGTCCTCCACGAGGCCGAGGTAGACCGCCATCTTGCGCATCGCGCCGGCCATGCTCCGAGTCCTCCGCTCTGTGGTGGATCCGCTGACGACCGCCAAGTGCCCGCGATCCACTAGGTCTTTATGTCCGCTGTTCGGCGGAACTGACCATATTTTCTGCTGTGGTCCGACTTCTTGGCGACGTTACCCGAGCCCGGGGCGGACTCCGAGCACCGCACTGCCGACGCGCACATGTGTCGCTCCGGCGGCCACGGCCTGTTCGAGGTCCGCACTCATCCCCGCCGAGACCATGTTCGCAGTCGGATGGGTCCGGCGCAGGTCGGTCGACAATTCCATCAACCGCTCGAAGGCCGCCTGTTCGCGCCCCGCGTACTCCCCGGTGAGCGGGGCGACGGTCATCAGCCCGTCGAGCCGCAGCCCCTCGGACCGCGCGACCAGGTCGGCCAACTCCGCGACGCCGCCGGGCGCCACGCCTCCGCGCTCCCCCCGGCCGCCCTCACCGGCGTCGAACGCCACCTGGAGAAGGCAGCCGACCTCGCGCCCGGCCCGCACCGCCTCCTTGGAGAGGGTCGCCACCAGTCGGGAACGGTCGACGGACTGCACGAAATCGGCATAACCCACCACAGAACGCACCTTGTTGGTCTGAAGTTGACCGACGAAATGCCAGGTAAGGGGCAGATCGGCACATTCGGCTGCTTTGGGGGCGGCATCCTGGTCCCGGTTCTCGGCCACGTGGCGCACCCCGAGTCCGGACAGGATCCGCACGTCGCTCGCGGGGTAGGTCTTGGTGACCACGATCAGGGTCACCTCGTCGCGCCCGCGTCCGGCGGCCGCGCACGCGGCGGCGATCCGCCTCTCCACTCTCGCCAGATTCGCGGCGAGTTCGTCCTTACGGTCCGTCATACCCCATCAGTCCAGCCACACGTAGCCCGCGAGCCGCCCGGTGGTGCGGTCGCGGCGGTACGAGAAGTGATCGGCCGACTCCAGCGTGCACACCGGCGACTGCTCCCGGTCGCGCACCCCGAGCCGTTCCAGCTGTGCGTGCACGCCCGCGCCCACGTCCACCGCCGGTGTGCCCCGGCTCGTCGTGGCGTGCGCCGCCGGCTCGACGGCGGCCACCTCGTCGCGCATCGCCTCCGGCACCTCGTAGCACCGGCCACAGACGGCGGGACCGGTGCGGGCGACGATCCGCGCGGGGTCGGCGCCGAGTCCGGTCATGGCCCGTACGGCGGCGGGGACGATCCCGGAGACCATGCCGGGCCGGCCCGCGTGGGCCGCGGCGACGACTCCGGCGACGGGGTCGGCGAGCAGCACCGGCACGCAGTCGGCGGTGAGCACGGCGAGGGCGAGCCCGCGCCGCGCGGTGACGACCGCGTCGACCCCGGGGGCCGGGCTCCCGCCCCAGGGCTCGTCGACCACGACCGCGTCGGCCCCGTGCACCTGGTTCATCCAGACCACCCGGGCCGGGTCCACGCCGAGGGACTCGGCGGCCAGTCCGCGGTTGGCGCGTACGGCGCCGGGGTCGTCGCCGACGGCTCCGCCGAGGTTCAGCTCCTCATACGGAGCGGCGCTCACCCCGCCCCACCGGTCGGTGAAGGCGAAGTGCGCGCCGCCCACGCTCTCGCGCTGTCCTATCACTTCAGGAAGTCCGGTACGTCCAGTTCCTCGGCCGCGCTGTCGTAGGTCCGCGACGGCGGGACCGGGGGCTGGACGGCCGGGATGTCGTGCACCGGCTCCGGCGCCGGCGGCTCCGGGTCCTCCTTCGGCGTGACGCTGCCGAGCGAACCGAAGGAGGGGCGGCTCTCCGGCTGCCGCGCCGGGGCGGGCTCCTCGCGCTTGACCGAGGAGGAACCGAGGACGTTGTCCCGCTTGGCCGGGGGCTGGCCGCCGTCGAAGCCGGCCGCGATCACGGTGACCCGGACCTCGTCGCCGAGGGCGTCGTCGATCACCGCGCCGAAGATGATGTTGGCCTCGGGGTGGGCGGCCTCGCTGACCAGCTGGGCGGCCTCGTTGATCTCGAACAGACCGAGGTCGGAGCCGCCGGAGATGGAGAGCAGCACGCCGCGGGCGCCGTCGATGGAGGCCTCGAGGAGCGGCGAGGAGATGGCCATCTCGGCGGCGGCCACCGCGCGGTCGTCGCCGCGGGCCGAGCCGATGCCCATGAGGGCCGAGCCGGCCTCGGACATGACCGACTTGACGTCCGCGAAGTCCAGGTTGATCAGACCGGGCGTGGTGATGAGGTCGGTGATGCCCTGCACACCGGAGAGCAGCACCTGGTCCGCCGACTTGAAGGCGTCGAGAACCGACACCTGGCGGTCCGAGATGGACAGCAGCCGGTCGTTCGGGATCACGATGAGGGTGTCGACCTCTTCGCGGAGCTCGGCGATGCCGTCCTCGGCCTGGTTCGCGCGACGCCGCCCCTCGAAGGTGAACGGCCGCGTGACCACACCGATGGTGAGGGCGCCGAGCGAGCGGGCGATGTTGGCCACGACGGGCGCGCCGCCGGTGCCGGTGCCGCCGCCCTCGCCGGCCGTCACGAAGACCATGTCGGCCCCCTTGAGGACCTCCTCGATCTCCTCGCGGTGGTCCTCCGCGGCCTTCCGGCCGACGGCCGGGTTGGCTCCGGCGCCGAGTCCGCGGGTGAGTTCACGGCCGACGTCGAGCTTGACGTCGGCGTCGCTCATCAACAGGGCTTGCGCGTCGGTGTTGATGGCGATGAACTCGACGCCCTTGAGACCGACCTCGATCATCCGGTTGATGGCATTGACACCACCGCCGCCGACACCGATGACTTTGATGACTGCGAGGTAGTTCTGCGGTGCTGCCACGTCGAAGGCCTCTCGCCTCGAGTTACGTGTCGCCCGACCGCTGAAGCACTGATGCCCCCGCGACCCGACGACTGATGCCGAATGGGACGGTCCGTAGCGCCGACCCGAACCCTAACGTTGAAGTTTAGGGTTACCAGTGTGTCCGTTCCCTGGAGTCTTCTGAACAGGACACTAAGTCGACAAGCGGCGCCCGTTCAACGAACACGCCGAACCTCCCGTTTTTCTTTTCACCCTATGTGATCAGCCATAGCGCTGCCCAACCAGGGTGCTGGCCTGCGCTGATGTGCGTCAACTCCCCGCTGACGCCGGGGCCGTGGGCACGCTGACGTCGAAGTGCCGCGCCCCGGGCTCCGCTTTCATCAGTGCGGTGAGGGTACGGCTCTTCTCGGTACCCTTCTCACTGCTTCCCCAGTCGACCGTACGGCCGTCCGCCAGTTCCAGCGAGATGTCGTCGTAGGAACGCACCTTGACGCTGCGGGTGGCGTGCGCCACGGAGGCCGGAAGCGCGCCGGCCACCCGCACCGCCTCCCGGGTCAGCCGGTCCTCGCCGAAGCGGCGCAGGCTCGCCGCCGCGGAACCGGTCCCGGAGACGGACAGTTTCAGCGCGGGCACGCCCTTGGGCGCCTTGGAAACCGTGGCGAACCGGACACCCTCCTCATCCACTTCGATGAACTTCCCGCCTTTGTGGACGAGAAGAACAGCGGTGCGTTCCGTTACTTTCAGGGTGATTTCGTGCGGCCAGGAGCGAATCACGTCAACTGTGTCAATTCGGGGCAATTCCGAGGAAAGTCGCGCCTCGATCGCCTCCGTGTCGACGGAGATCAACTGTTCCCCGAGGGGGACGTCGGCCGCCTCGCGCACCCGCTCGGGCGTCAGGACACGGGTGCCCGACACCGATACGCGCTCCACGCGCACCAGGTCCGACCCGTACAGCAGCCAGAACGTCCCGCTGCCCAGGAAGACCAGGACGACAGCCGATGCGATGATCCGACGAACCTGCCGCCGCCCGAACCGCCGGACGAGCGGCGGCGGGCCGGACGACTCCCGTTTGCGTTCACCACGCTCGGCGGTGGTCGATCCGGCCATGGTGCCTGCCTCCCGTCATACGCCTCTAGCGGTGCGCACGGGCGGCGATCGCCTCGTACACCATGCCGACGAGCAGGTCGTCGGCGTCCCGGCGGCCGAACTCGGCGGCGGCGCGGGACATCTCGTACAGCCGGTGCGGGTCGGCGAGCACGGGCAGGACGTTCTGCTGCACCCACTCGGGGGTCAGCTCCGCGTCGTCGACCAGCAGTCCGCCGCCGGCCTTGACCACCGGCTGGGCGTTGAGCCGCTGTTCGCCGTTGCCGATGGGCAGCGGGACGTAGGCGGCCGGGAGCCCGACGGCGGAGAGTTCGGCGACGGTCATCGCGCCCGCGCGGCAGAGCATCATGTCGGCCGCGGCGTACGCGAGGTCCATCCGGTCCAGGTAACTTACCGGGATGTAGGGGGGCATCCCCGGCATCTGGTGCACCCGCGGCAGTTCGTTCTTCGGGCCGACCGCGTGCAGGATCTGGATCCCGGCCTGCTGGAGCCACGGAGCGACCTGCTGGACGACCTCGTTGAGCCGGCGGGCGCCCTGCGAGCCGCCGGAGACCAGCAGCGTAGGCAGATTGGGGTCGAGGCCGAACGCGGCGCGGGCCTCGGGGCGCACGGCGGCCCGGTCGAGGGTGGAGATGGAGCGGCGCAGCGGGATGCCGATGTAGCGGGCGCCCCGCAGCTTGCTGTCGGGCGTGGAGACGGCGACCTGGGCGGCGTACCGGGAGCCGATCTTGTTGGCCAGTCCGGGCCGGGCGTTGGCCTCGTGGATCACGATCGGCACGCCGAGCCGCTTGGCCGCGAGGTAGCCGGGCAGGGCGACGTAGCCGCCGAAGCCGACCACGGCGTCCGCCTTGGTGCGTTCCAGGACCTGCTCGGCCGCCTTGATGGTGCCGCGCAGCCGGCCCGGAACGGTGATCAGCTCGGGGGTGGGCTTGCGCGGCAGCGGTACGGCGGGGATCAGCGCCAGCTCGTACCCGCGCTCGGGTACGAGACGGGTCTCCAGGCCGCGCTCCGTGCCCAGGGCCGTGATGCCCACGGTCGGATCCTGCCTGCGCAGGGCGTCCGCGAGGGCGAGCGCGGGCTCGATGTGGCCCGCGGTTCCTCCGCCGGCGAGTACGACATGCACCGAAATTCACCGCTCTCCGGACGAACGCGCCACCGGGGCGCGCCGTCGCATCGTGTTCCATCTCCGGGGCCGCTGTGAACCCCCGTTCCGCTTTCTACCAAAGCGGGGTTGCCGCATGGCGAGCGCCATCCGTGCAGCGGGGTCCTCACGCGCGAACGCGATCAGCAGCCCGATGGCGAACATGGTCGGCAGCAGGGCGGATCCCCCGTAGGAGAACAGCGGGAGCGGGACTCCGGCGATCGGCAGCAGACCGAGCACCGCACCCATGTTGATCACGGCCTGGGCCGTGATCCAGGTGGTCACGCCTCCCGCGGCATACCTGACGAAGGGGTCCTCCGTGCGTCCGGCCACGCGGATACCCGCATAGCCTAGAGCCGCGAACAGGGCGAGGACCGACAGCGTCCCCGCCAGGCCCAGTTCCTCACCGGTGACGGCGAAGATGAAGTCCGTGTGCGCTTCGGGGAGTTGACCCCATTTCTCCACACTCGCACCGAGTCCGGAACCGAAGATCCCGCCGGAGGCGAGGGCGTAGATCCCGTGCACGGCCTGCCAGCAGTCGACCGGTCCCGTCTGGGGCTCGGTGGCGCCGAGGCAGGTGAGCCGGGCCATGCGGTTGGGGCTGGTGCGGATGAGGATCGCACCGAGCAGCGCGGCGATCGACAGCACGCCGACGAACAGCCGGGTCGGCGCCCCCGCCAGCCACAGCAGGCCGAAGAGGATCGCCGTCAGGATGATCGCCGTGCCCATGTCGCCGCCGAGCATGATCAGCCCGAGCAGCATGAAGGCGGCCGGGACGAGCGGCACCAGCATGTGCTTCCACTGGGACAGCAGCCGCCTCTCCTGCTTGCGGGCGAGCAGATCGGCGCCCCACAGCACCAGTGCGAGCTTGCCGAACTCGCTGGGCTGGATCTGGAAGGAACCGCCGAGGGCGATCCAGTTCTGGTTGCCGTTGACCGCGACCCCCACCCCCGGCACCTGCACCAGGGCCATGAGGACGACGGCGCCCGCGAGGATCGGGTAGGCCAGGGCCCGGTGCAGCCTCACCGGCATCCTGGAGGCCACCACCAGCAGCACGCCGCCGATCGCGGCGGCCAGCAGCTGCTTGCGGAAGAAGTAGGAGCCCGGCAGCGACATCTGCAGCGCCGTGATCTGGGAGGCCGAGTAGACCATCACCAGGCCCAGCACGGTGATCAGCAGACTGCCGCCGAGGATCAGGTAGTACGCGGTCAGCGGCCGGTCCCAGGCCCTGCGCGCCCGGGTGATCAGGGTGCGCAGGGGGTTCTCGCGCCGGGGACCGCGCACGACGGGTCCCCGCACGGCCCGCCGCACGGGCGGGCGGCCGGTACGACTACTGGGCATCCGGGCCTCCGCTGTACACCGCCGACGGTCCCACGCGTCCCTTCCGAGGTCGCCCGGCACCGGGCGGCCGGGGTCAGGCGCCGAGCTCGCGCACCGCCTGTGCGAACGCGTCACCGCGCTTGTTGTAGTTGACGAACATGTCCATCGAGGCGCAGGCCGGGGCCAGCAGCACCGTGTCGCCGGGCCGTGCGAGCCGCTGGGCCTCCTGGACGGCCCGGAGCATCGCCCCAGTGTCGGTCCGGTCGAGGTCGACGACGGGTACTTCCGGGGCGTGTCGCGCGAGGGCTTCGCGGATCAGGGCGCGGTCCCGGCCGATCAGCACGGCGCCGCGCAGCCGCTTCGCCGAGGCGGCGACCAGCTCGTCGAAGGTGGCTCCCTTGGCGAGTCCGCCCGCGATCCACACGATCGACTCGTAGGCCGCCAACGAGGCCTGTGCCGCGTGCGTGTTGGTGGCCTTGGAGTCGTCGACGTACGCGACCCCGTCCACGTCGGCGACGTGCGCGATGCGGTGGGCGTCCGGGGTGAAGGCCCGCAGGCCGTCCCGTACGGCGCTCGCCGGCACCCCGTAGGCCCGCGCGAGGGCCGCCGCGGCAAGGGCGTTGGCGATGTTGTGCGGGGCGGGCGGGTCGACGTCGGAGACCTCGGCGAGCTCCTGGGCGTTCTTCTGCCGGTTCTCGACGAAGGCCCGGTCGACCAGGATGCCGTCCACGACGCCGAGTTGGGAGGGGCCCGGTGTGCCGAGGGTGAAGCCGACGGCGCGGCAGCCCTCCTCGACGTCGGCCTCGCGGACCAGGTCCTCGGTCGCCCCGTCGGCCACGTTGTAGACGCAGGCGACGCGGTTGCCCTCGTAGATCCGGCCCTTGTCCCTGGCGTACGCCTCCATGGAGCCGTGCCAGTCGAGGTGGTCCGGGGCGAGGTTCAGCACGGCCGCCGAGTGGGCGCGCAGGGACGGCGCCCAGTGGAGCTGGTAGCTGGACAGCTCCACGGCGAGCACGTCGTACTCCTCGTCGCCGAGCACGGCGTCCAGCAGGGAGACGCCGATGTTGCCGACGGCAGCGGTGCGCAGGCCCGCCGCCGTCAGGATGGAGGCGAGCATCTGGACGGTCGTGGTCTTGCCGTTGGTGCCGGTGACCGCGAGCCAGGGGGCCGCGCCGGGCCTCCTGAGCCGCCAGGCGAGTTCGACGTCGCCCCACACCGGCACCCCGGCCTCGTCCGCCGCCGTGAACAGCGGCTTGTCCGGCTTCCAGCCGGGGGCCGTGACGATCAGCCCGGTGCCTTCGGGCAGGGTGGCGCCGTCGCCCAGGCGCACGGTGACGCCGAGCGCCTCCAGTTCGGCGGCCTGCGCCCGCGCGCGCTCGTCGTCCCCGTCGTTGACGACGGTGACCTTCGCGCCGAGCCCGTGCAGCACCTTGGCCGCCGGGACGCCGGAGACGCCGAGTCCGGCGACGGTGACGTTCTTCCCCTGCCAGTCGGTCACTTGTCCGCTGCCCATCCCGCGTAGAAGAGGCCCAGTCCGACGATCACACAGATGCCCTGGATGATCCAGAAACGGACCACCACGAGGACTTCGGACCAGCCCTTGAGTTCGAAGTGATGCTGGAGTGGCGCCATCCGGAAGACCCGCTTCCCGGTGAGCCGGAACGAACCGACCTGGATGACCACCGACATGGTGATGAGGACGAACAGACCGCCCAGGATGGCCAGCAGCAGCTCGGTGCGGGAGCAGATCGCGAGACCCGCGAGCACGCCGCCGAGCGCCAGTGAACCGGTGTCGCCCATGAAGATCTTGGCCGGGGAGGTGTTCCACCACAGGAAGCCGAGGCAGGAACCCATCAGCGCGGAGGCGACGACCGCGAGGTCCAGCGGATCGCGCACCTCGTAGCAGGCGCCCGGGTTGGTCAGCGTCTCGCCGTTGGCGCAGGACTCCTGGAACTGCCAGACACCGATGAAGGTGTAGGCGCCGAAGACGAGCACCGATGCTCCGGTGGCGAGACCGTCCAGACCGTCGGTCAGGTTCACGCCGTTCGACATCGCGAGGATCATGAACAGCGCCCAGACGACGAACAGCACCGGGCCGATGGTCCAGCCGAAGTCCGTGATGAACGACAGCTTCGTGGAGGCCGGGGTCTGTCCGCGGGAGTCCGCGAACTGCAGCGAGAGCACCGCGAAGGCGATGCCGACGATCAGCTGGCCGGCCATCTTCGCCTTGGCCCGCAGACCCAGCGAGCGCCGCTTGACGATCTTGATGTAGTCGTCCAGGAAGCCGACCAGGCCCATGCCCACCATGAGGCCCAGCACCAGCACGCCCGAGTACCTCGGCGGCTCGCCGCTGATCACCTTGCTGAGGAAGTACGCGGCGACCGTCGCCAGGATGAAGGCGATACCGCCCATGGTCGGCGTACCGCGCTTGCTGGCGTGCTCGCGCGGGCCGTCGTCACGGATGTACTGCCCGTATCCCTTGCGCGCGAGCAGTTTGATCAGCAGCGGGGTGCCGATCAGCGTCAGGAACAGGCCAATGACTCCTGCGAACAGGACCTGATTCATCATCGGGCTGCGACCTCACCCTCGGCACCGGTCTCGAGCAGCGCCTGCGCCACGCTCTCGAGCCCGACCGAACGGGACGCCTTCACGAGAACGACGTCTCCCGGGCGCAACTCGCTGCGCAACAGGTCGACCGCCGCCTGTGCGTCGGACACGTGCACCGACTCCTCACCCCACGAACCCTCGTTATATGCGCCCAGTTGCAGCCAGGCGGCTTCCCTGCCCCCGACCGCGACGAGCTTGCTGACGTTGAGCCGGACGGCAAGCCGTCCGACCGCGTCGTGCTCGGCGAGCGCCTCGTCCCCGAGCTCGGCCATCTTGCCGAGCACCGCCCACGTCCGGCGTCCCTTGCCCATGGCCGCCAGCGCGCGCAGCGCTGCCTTCATGGACTCGGGGTTCGCGTTGTAGGCGTCGTTGACGACCGTCACGCCGTCCGGGCGCTCGGTGACCTCCATCCGCCAGCGGGAGAGGGAGCCCGCCTCGGAGAGCGCGGTGGCGATCTCGTCTGCGGACATGCCCAACTCGTGGGCGACGGCGGCCGCGGCGAGCGCGTTCGACACGTGATGCTCACCGTACAGGCGCATGGTCACATCGGATGCACCGGAGGGTGTGTGAAGCCTGAAGGAAGGCTGTCCGCTGTCCGTGAGTCGTACGTTCTCGGCCCGAACGTCCGCTTCGTCGGACTCTCCGAAAAGGATCACCTTCGCCTTCGTACGGGACGCCATGGCCCGCACGAAGGGGTCGTCCGCGTTGAGGATCGCGGCGCCGCCCTCCCCGGCCGGGGGCAGGGACTCCACCAGCTCGCCCTTGGCCTGGGCGATCTGCTCCCGGCCGCCGAACTCGCCGATGTGGGCGGAGCCGACGTTCAGGACCAGGCCGACCTTCGGCGGCGTCAGACCGGTGAGGTACCGGATGTGGCCGATTCCGCGCGCTCCCATCTCCAGCACGAGGAACTTCGTCTCCTCGGTGGCGGTGAGCGCGGTGAGCGGCAGCCCGATCTCGTTGTTGAGCGAGCCGGGGGTGAAGACCGTCGGCGCCTTGCGCTGGAGCACCTGGGCGATGAGGTCCTTGGTGCTGGTCTTGCCGGCCGAGCCGGTGAGCGCGACGAGGGTGGCGCCGAGCCGGCCGACGACGTGCCGGGCGAGGGCCCCGAGGGCCGCCTGGACGTCCGCCACGACGATCGCGGGGACCCCGACGGGCCGGGAGGCGAGCACGGCGACCGCGCCCGCGTCCACGACCCGGGCCGCGAAGTCGTGGCCGTCCACGCGCTCGCCGGCGAAGGCGACGAACAGGCTGCCCGGACCCGCCTCCCGCGAGTCCCGGACGACCGGTCCGGTGACCTGGACGGACGGGTCCGGTATGTCGTGCGTCTGCCCGCCGACGACTTCTGCGATCTCGGCGAGGGAGAGGGCGATCACAAGTTCATCCCTGGGTTTTCTTGATGGCTTCCCGAAGCACCTGGCGGTCGTCGAAGGGACGCACCACCCCGGCGATGTCCTGCCCCTGCTCGTGGCCCTTGCCGGCGACCAGCACCGTGTCGCCGGGCCGCGCCAGGGCGACGGCGGCGGCGATCGCGGCGGCCCGGTCCTCGAAGACCTGCACCTCGCCGCGCTCGTGGACGGGCACGGAGGCGGCGCCGTGGAGCATGGTGGCGAGGATCGCCAGGGGGTCCTCGGAGCGGGGGTTGTCGGAGGTCAGCACGGCCGTGTCGGCGAGCCGCGCGGCGGCGGCGCCCATGGGCACCCGCTTGGTCTTGTCGCGGTCCCCGCCGCAGCCGAGCACGACGTGCACCCGGCCCTCGGTGACCTTGCGCAGGGCGCGCAGTACCGATTCCACGGCGTCGGTCTTGTGGGCGTAGTCCACCACCGCGAGATACGGCTGTCCGGCGTCCACGCGCTCCAGCCGGCCCGGCACGCCCGGCACGGCGGCGACGCCGTCGGCGGCGGCCTGCGGGTCGAGTCCGGCGGCGGCGAGGGCGACGATCGCGGCGAGGGTGTTGGCCACGTTGAAGGGCCCCGGCAGCGGCGACCTGGCGCCGATCCGCTCGCCCCCGGGACCGATCACGGTGAACGTCGAGTCCATCGGGCCGACCTCGACGTCCTCGGCGCGCCAGTCGGCGTCGGGGTGGCCCTCGGCGGAGTAGGTGACGACCGGGACGCCGGCCTCCTTGGCGAGCCGGCGGCCGTACTCGTCGTCCGCGTTGACCACGCCGAGCCTGCTGCGCTCCGGCGTGAACAGCTGTGCCTTGGCCCGGAAGTAGTCCTCCATGTCGGAGTGGAACTCCATGTGTTCCGGGCTGAGGTTGGTGAAGACGGCGATGTCGAAGACGCAGCCGTCGACCCGGCCGAGGACCAGGGCGTGACTGGAGACCTCCATGGCGACCGCGTCGGTGCCGCGCTCGCGCATGACGGCGAACAGCGCCTGGAGGTCGGTGGCCTCGGGCGTGGTGCGCTCGGACTTGATGCGCTCGTCGCCGATGCGCATCTCGACCGTGCCGATGAGTCCCGTGCGGTGGACCGTCCTCAGCCCGCCCTCGACGAGGTAGGCGGTGGTGGTCTTGCCCGAGGTGCCGGTGATGCCGATCTGGAGCAGGTCACGGCCCGGGTGGCCGTAGATGGTGGCCGCCAGCTCACCCATCCGCGCGCGCGGGTCGTCGACCACCAGCGCCGGCAGTCCGGCCGCGGCGACGCGCTCGGCGCCGGACGGGTCGGTCAGCACGGCGACCGCGCCAAGGCCGGCGGCCTGGGTGACGAAGTCGGCGCCGTGGGCGCGGGCGCCCGGGAGGGCGGCGTACAGGTCGCCGGGGCGGACGGCGCGCGAGTCATGGGTGATGCCCGTGACCTCGGCGGCCCGTTCCGGCACGGGGGCACCCAGCTGACCGGCGAGTTCCGCGAGTGGCGCGGCGGAGACCCGGGCCGGACGGGGCGGTCCCGGATATGACACGGGGTGGCCCTTCTGGGTGGTTTGGGACTGATCGGCGTGTGGCACGGCGGTGAGCGTACCGGGCGTACCGGCCGGGGGGGAAAAGAGGGGCCCGCGCGCAGCGCGGTCCGGCAAGGGCGGTGGCGGGTGACGGGTGGGCGAGGGGCGGGGGGTGTTCTGGTTCCCGGGGTCGGGGGTGATCGTCGTCACGGGGTGGTTCCTGGTGGCTCGGTGCTCGGCGGGGGTCAGGGCTTGAAGGTGACCGGGAGGTCGGCGGGGGCGGCGCCGGTCGGCGGCACCTGAAGGGTCTTCAGGGCGAACTCCATGACCTGCTTGTACACGGGTCCGCAGATCTGGCCGCCGAAGTAGCTGCCCTCGGTGGCGTTCTGGATGGCGCAGTAGACGGTGATCCTGGGCTTGTCGGCGGGGGCGAAGCCGGCGAAGGACGAGGTGTAGCCGTGGTATTTGCCGGTGGCCGGATCCACCCGGTTCGCCGTGCCCGTCTTCCCCGCGACCCGGTAGCCCGGGATGCGCGCCTTGGTTCCGGTGCCCTCCTCGTCGTCGACGACCGACTCCAGCATCCGGGCGAGCGTCTTCGCCGTCTTCTCGCTGACCACCCTGGTCCTCTCGGGCTCCGGGGCGGGGGTGAAGCGTCCGTCGGGGCCCTTGGAGCCGCGCACCAGGGTGGGTTCGACGCGGACGCCGCCGTTGGCGATGGTCGAATAGACGGAGGCGGCCTGCATGGCGTTCACGGAGACGCCCTGGCCGAAAGGGATCGTGTACTGCTGCGAGGTGGACCACTCGTCCGGCGGGGCCAGGATGCCCTTGGTCTCGCCGGGGAAGCCGAGCCCGGTGTCGCTGCCGAGGCCGAACTTGCGCAGGTACTCGTAGAGGACCTTGTTGGCCTGGGCCTGGGTCCTGCCGAGCTGGCCGGTGGCGAGGATGGTGCCGATGTTGCTGGACTTGGCGAGCACCCCGTTGAGCGTCAGGTACCAGGTCGGGTGGTCGATGTCGTCCTTGAAGAGCCGGTCGCCGCGGTGCAGCCGGTTGGGCACGACGACGTGCGTTCCGGGGGTGGCCGCGTTCTCCTCGAGGACCGCCGCCATGGAGAGCACCTTGGCGGTGGAGCCCGGTTCGAAGGCGTCCTGGACGGCCGCGTTGCCGAGCGCCTCCGGATCGGCCTCGGAGAGGTCGCCCGGATCGAACCCGGGCGCGTTGGCCATCGCGAGGACCTCGCCGGTGCGGGTGTCCTGGACGATGACGTAGCCGCGGTCGGCCGCGGACTTCTCCACCTGCTCGCTGATGGCGTTCTGCGCGGCCCACTGGATGTCGCGGTCGATGGTGAGCTCGACGTCGCTGCCGGGCACGGCCGGGGTCTCGGTGGAGCCCGCGGTCGGGACGAGACGGCCGCCGGACTGGGCGTAGCGGATCTTGCCGTCCTGGCCGGCGAGCCGCTTGTCGAGCTGGAGCTCGATGCCGCCGCCGGCCTTGCCCTCGGCGTTGACCCAGCCCAGTATCCCGGCGGCGAGCTCGTTGTTGGGGTACACCCGCTTGCTGGTGGGCACGGAGAAGACGCCGGCCAGGACGTTGGCGGTGGAGTCGTCGGTCCCGGCCTTCTTGGCGAGCGCGGCCTTCAGGTCCTTGATCTGCCTCCAGGTCTGCGGGGTCTGGCGGCCGGCCAGTTTGACGTAGCGCAGGGCCTTGTTCTCCGGGCGCAGCTTCTCGACCAGTTCGTCCTGGTCCTGGCCGAGGATCGGGGCGAGGAGGGCGGCGGCCTGCTCGGGGCCGTCGGCGATCTCCAGCTCGTCCGGGGCGAACATCGTGGGGTCGGCCGTGATGTCGTAGGCGTCCTCCGTGGTGGCCAGGGCCACGCCGTGGCGGTCGGTGATCCCGCCGCGCTCGGCCTCCAGCACCTGGCCGACGTAGCGGTTCCGGTCGGCCTTGGCGGCGTAGGTGCTCGCGTCGACGGCCTGCACCTGGAACAGGCGGACGACGAAGGCGAGCAGGACCAGGGTCAGGGCCACGCCGATCAGACGCAGCCGGGGGCGCGGGCTGCCCAGCCGGATGACCTTCGGGGGCGCGGGGCGGGGCCCCGAAGGTCTGCGGGCCGGGCGGGCGCCGGGACCGGGGCGCCGTCCGGCGGCCGGGCGGACGGGCCGGGCGGGGCCGGGCACCCGGCGGCGGGGCGGTTCCCTGTCGGACACTTCCGTCACCTGCCGGGGGTCGGGTTCGAGGCGGAGGAGGGCGTGGGCGTGGCGGGCGGCGGGACCGTCCCGGTGGTCAGTGCCTCGGGCGCGAGGACCAGGGGGGCGCGGGCGGCGGAGGCGGCGCCGGGCACGCCCTTGACCTTGCCGTCGGGGCCGAGGAAGGCGGGGTCGCCGCCGGGCACCATGCCGAGCTCGCGGGCGCGGCGCTGGAGGGCGTCGGGGGCGGAGTAGGCGTCGATGTCCCGTTGCAGGGCCTGTTCCTCGTCGGTGAGGTTCTTGGTCTCCCGCTGGAGGTCGTCGAGCTGGAACGCGCCCTCGCTGAGCGCGGAGTTCAGCACCAGGAGGCCGATCAGACCACCGCCGAGGAGGACGACGACGAGGAGGACGAAGGGGGTGCGCGCCGCCTGGGCGCGCCCGGTGGGCAGGAGCCGGGCGAGCCGGGCCGCCCTCCCCTTCAGCTCGGGCCGCCCCTTCAGTTCGGGTTTCCTACTCACTCACGCTCCCCTGAGTTCGCTCTTCCCGCCCGTACGTCCGGCCGCCCGTCACCCGCCTCGTGCGCCGTCCGTGCCTCAACCGACGTCCTCCCGGATCCGCTCGGCGCCGCGCAGCCGCGCGGGGGCCGCGCGGCGGTTCTCGGCGATCTCCTCCTCGGTGGGAAGTTCGGCACCGCGCGTGAGCAGCTTGAGCCGGGGCTGGTACTGCTCGGGGACGACCGGGAGTCCGGGCGGGGCGGTGGTGGCGGCGCCGGCCGCGAACACCTGCTTGACGAGCCGGTCCTCCAGGGAGTGGTACGACAGCACGGCGATCCGTCCGCCGACCTCGAGGGCCTTCACGGCCGCCGGGATCGCCCGCTCCAGCACCGACAGCTCGCCGTTGACCTCGATCCGCAGGGCCTGGAAGGTGCGCTTGGCCGGGTTGCCGCCCGTGCGCTTGGCGGCCTGCGGCAGCGCGTCGCGGATCAGCTCGACCAGGCGCGCGCTGTTCGTGAACGGCTCCTTCTCGCGCTCGCGCACGACGGCGGCCACGATGCGCTTGGCCTGCTTCTCCTCGCCGTAGGCGCGCAGAATCCGGACGAGCTCGCCGGGCGGGTAGGTGTTGAGGACCTCGGCGGCGCTGACGCCGGTCGTCTGGTCCATGCGCATGTCGAGGGGGGCGTCCTGGGCGTAGGCGAAGCCGCGGCCGGCCTCGTCGAGCTGCATGGAGGACACCCCGAGGTCGAACAGGACACCCCGCACGCGCGGGACGCCGAGCCGGGCGAGGACGTCGGGGAGCTCGTCGTAGACGGCGTGCACCAGGGTGGCCCGTTCGCCGTAGGGCGCGAGCCGCTCGCCGGACAGGCGCAGGGCCTCCTTGTCACGGTCCAGGGCGACGAGCCGGGCCTCGGGGAACCGCCGGAGCAGGGCCTCGCTGTGGCCGCCGAGCCCGAGCGTGCAGTCGACCACCACGGCTCCCGGCCGCTCCAGGGCGGGCGCCAGCAGGTCCAGGCACCGCTGGAGCATCACCGGGACGTGTCGACTCTGGCTCAAGTGGCCCTCTCAAATCCGGCGTGGCGCTCACGCACCGCCGGGTTCCCGCCCTCCCCCGGTGAGGGGCGGCCGGCGCCGTCGGGCGTCGGCCGGGCGGCGGCGGGGGGAGGCCGAGCCGTACGTGCGCGCCGCGCACGCGGGGGATCTCCCGGTCGTCGCCGGGGATCCGGGGGAAATCAGTGCAGCGGGCGCTCTCGCCTCCCGCTGCGCGCCACTTTAGTCCACGGCCCCGCCCGGTCAATCAACCGGCCTGCGCGTCGCGGGCCGCGCGGCGGGTCAAGGGGCGGACCGGACGCATCACCCGTGGGAAGGGGTTCACACCACCCCTGTGGGTTACCTCACACCAAGGCTCGCTGACGTTCTTTGTCGCCTTTCACAACGGGCCTGATGCCCTTGTGACCAGTACCGTCATGGGTATGACGACTTCCGCATCGGTTCCCACCGGCTCCCAGAACGCCCTCACCGGCCACGGTACGGTCACCGACCGCCTGGTCGACGCCAACCAGCGGTACGCGGCCGCCTTCACCGACCCCGGGATGGACGCCCGCCCGGTGCTCCACGTCGCCGTGGTGGCCTGCATGGACGCCCGCCTCGACCTGCACGACGCGCTGGGCCTGTCGCTCGGCGACTGCCACACCATCCGCAACGCGGGCGGCGTCGTCACCGACGACGTGATCCGCTCGCTGACCATCAGCCAGCGGGCGCTGGGCACCCGCAGCGTGGTCCTCATCCACCACACCGGCTGCGGTCTGGAGTCCCTCACCGAGGAGTTCCGGCACGACCTGGAGATGGAGGTGGGCCAGCGTCCCAGCTGGGCCGTGGAGGCCTTCCGGGACGTGGACCAGGACGTACGGCAGTCGATGCAGCGCGTGCGCACCTCGCCGTTCCTGCTGCACACCGACGACGTGCGGGGCTTCGTCTTCGACGTGAGGACGGGCCTGCTGCGCGAGATCGACCCCGCCTGACCCGGCCGCCCACCCCGGAGAAAGCTGGACTCCGGACCCCGTGCGACGTCGTAAGACCTGACATATCGCTGTCAGTTGTCCACAGGCGAGTGACACGAATCGGTAACGGCGGCAAGAATGCGGGAGTGGTGCCACGCGGAACTTTTCCCGCGTGGTGTCCGTGATTCGGGGTGGGCCGGTCCGCACAGCACGGCGTCGGCCCCGGGACATTTGGGGTCCCCCGCTCCTTGTGGAGCGCGGGGAAGGGCCGAGGAGGGCCGGGTGACGACCTATGACGATCGAGCGAGCCTCACTGATCTGACCGCCGTGGTGGAACGCGTGCGGAGTTCGGTGGAAGGCGTGATCGAGGGAAAGCCCGAGGTCGTACGGCTCTCGCTGACCGTACTGCTCGCCGAGGGACATCTGCTCATCGAGGATGTCCCGGGAGTCGGCAAGACCATGCTGGCCAAGGCGCTGGCGCGGTCCATCGACTGCTCGGTGCGGCGGATCCAGTTCACACCGGACCTGCTGCCCTCGGACATCACCGGTGTGTCCATCTGGGACCAGCAGCGCCGTGACTTCGAGTTCAAGCCGGGCGCCATCTTCGCGCAGGTGGTGATCGGCGACGAGATCAACCGCGCGTCGCCGAAGACGCAGTCCGCGCTGCTGGAGTCGATGGAGGAGCGCCAGGTCACCATCGACGGCAAGACCTACGAACTGCCCAGCCCGTTCATGGTCGTGGCGACGCAGAACCCGGTCGAGATGGAGGGCACCTACCCGCTGCCGGAGGCCCAGCGCGACCGTTTCATGGCCCGTGTCTCGGTCGGCTACCCGAGCCCGGAGGCCGAGCTGCAGATGCTGGACGTGCACGGCGGCGTCTCCCCGCTGGAGGACCTCCAGCCGGTGGCGCACGCGCACGAGATCCTCAAGCTCATCGAGGCGGTGCGCGGCGTGCACGTGGCCGAGCCCGTACGGCGGTACGCGGTCGACCTGGTCTCCGCCACCCGCACGCACCCCGACCTCAGACTCGGCGCCTCCCCGCGCGCGACGCTCCACCTGCTGCGCGCGGCGAAGGCGTCCGCCGCCCTCGGCGGCCGGGAGTACGCGCTGCCCGACGACGTGCGGGCGCTCGCCACGGCCGTGCTCGCCCACCGGCTGCTGCCCACCGCCCAGGCCCAGCTCAACCGCCGTACCTCGGAGCAGGTGGTGCAGGAGATCCTGCAGCACACCCCGGTGCCCGCGACGGCCCCGCAGCAGACCGGCTTCGGCCTGGGCCGCGGCGGCCCGGGCTACGGCCAGCAGCCGCCCCGGAGGCTGTGATGACGACCCCGGGCGCCTCCGCGGGCACCGTCCACGCGGAGGGCGGCGGGGGCGGCCGGAGCGGCGTCAGGACGGCCCTGGCGGGTCTCACCACCCGCGGGCGCTCCTTCCTGGCCGCCGGCGTGGCCGCCGCGATCTGCGCGTATGTGCTGGGGCAGAGCGATCTGCTGCGGGTCGGGCTGCTGCTGGCGGTGCTGCCGCTGGTGTGCGCGGCCGTGCTCTACCGCACCCGCTACCGGGTCGCCGGCAGCCGCCGGCTCTCCCCCGGGCGGGTGCCCGCCGGCTCCGAGGCGCGGGTGCACCTGCGGATGGAGAACGTCTCACGGCTGCCCACGGGTCTGCTGATGCTCCAGGACCGGGTGCCCTACGTGCTCGGCCCGCGCCCGCGGTTCGTCCTGGACCGGGTGGAGGCGGGCGGGCGCCGCGAGGTGTCCTACCGGGTCCGCTCCGATCTGCGCGGCCGCTATCCGCTGGGCCCGCTGCAGCTGCGCCTGTCCGACCCGTTCGGGATGTGCGAGCTGACCCGGTCCTTCTCCACGTACGACACGCTGACGGTGATCCCGCGCGTGGAGCCGCTGCCGCCGGTGCGGCTGAGCGGCGAGGCGAAGGGGCACGGCGACGGGCGGCAGCGCGCGCTGGCGCTGGCCGGCGAGGACGACGTGATCCCGCGCGGCTACCGCCACGGCGACGATCTGCGCCGGGTGCACTGGCGCTCCACCGCCCGCTACGGCGAGCTGATGGTGCGCCGCGAGGAACAGCCGCAGCGCGCCCGGTGCACGGTGCTGCTGGACACCCGGGCCGTCGCCTACGCGGGCGCCGGACCGGACGCGGCGTTCGAGTGGGCGGTGTCCGGTGCGGCCTCCGTGCTGGTGCACATGCTGGAGCGCGGTTTCTCGGTGCGGCTGCTGACCGACACCGGCACCTCGGTGCCGGGCGAGGGTTCCGACGGGTTCGCGGGGGTGAACCAGGAGTCGGCGGACGCGGCCGGGCTGATGATGGACGCCCTCGCCGTGGTGGACCACTCCGACGAGGAGGGCCTGTCCCGCGCCTACGACGTGCTGCGCGGCGGGAACGAGGGGCTGCTGGTCGCCTTCCTCGGCGACCTGGACGAGGAGCAGGCCGCGGTGCTCGCCCGGATGCGCCAGCGCAGCGGGGGCGCACTCGCCTTCCTGCTGGACAGCGGGACCTGGCTGCGGGAACCGGCCGACGCGCCCGGTGCGTCGGACAGGCGCGGGCAGTGGCTGCGGATGCTGCGCGAGGCGGGCTGGACGGCACTGGGCGTGCCGCGGGGCGCCTCGCTGGACGAGCTGTGGCGGCAGGCGGACCGGGAGCGTTCGGGCCTGGCCGCGGCGAGCGGTGGGGAGGGACCGTGATCAGCGGGCGGGCGAGGCTGGCGCTGCGCGCGTGGGCGGCCACACTGATGGCGGCGTGCGCCCTGCTGCCGCTGGTCGACCCGGCGTCCTGGATCCTCCAGGCGGCGTTCCTGCTGGCGGTGCAGTCGGGCGTGGGCGCGGCGGCCCGGCGGGTGCCGCTGGCGCGTCCGCTGACGGTGGCGGCGCAGGTCCTGGTGACGCTGGTGCTGCTGACCCTGGTGTTCGCGCGTGAGCACGCCGCGGCCGGGCTGATACCCGGGCCGGACGCCTTCCGCTTCTTCGCCGGACTGCTGGAGCAGGGCGGGGACGACGTCGGCCGGTACGCAATCCCGGCGCCGCTGACCGACGGCATCCGGCTGATGCTGGTCGGCGGCGTGCTGGTGATCGGACTGCTGGTGGACACCCTCGCGGTGACCTTCCGCAGCGCGGCCCCGGCCGGGCTGCCGCTGCTCGCCCTGTACTCGGTGGCCGCGGGACTGGCCGACAACGGCGTCGACTGGCTGTGGTTCCTGCTGGCGGCGGCCGGCTACCTGATGCTGCTGCTCGCCGAGGGCCGGGACCGGCTCTCCCAGTGGGGGCGCGTGTTCGGCGGGGCGCCCGGCCCGGGCGGGGACTCGCCCGGCGCCGTGGCACCGGTGCGCACCGGGCGGCGGATCGGTGCGGTCGCGCTGGGCATCGCCCTGGTGGTGCCGCTCGGCCTGCCCGCGATGAACGGCGGCCTGCTGGACCCCACCGGTACGGGGGTCGGCCCGGGCTCCGGCGGGGGCGGCACCATCTCGGCGGTGAACCCGCTGGTGTCGCTGCGCGACTCGCTGAACAGGGACGAGGACCGCCAGGTGATGTCGGTGCGCTCCGAGCTGACGGACGTGTCGGACCTGTATCTGCGGATCGTCTCCCTGGACGACTTCGACGGCACCACGTGGAAGCCGTCGAAGCGGTCCATCAGCACCGTCCCCGACGGCACGTTCCCGACGCCGCCGGGCCTCGGCACCGACATCGAGCGCACGGAGATCGGCACGACGATCTCGACCGCCGACTGGTACGCCCAGGACTGGCTGCCGATGCCGTACCCGCCGAGCGGGGTGAGCATCCGGGGCAACTGGCGCTACGAACCCGTCGGCATGACGCTGGTCGGCGACCACGGGCAGAACACGCGCGGTCTGACGTACGAGGTGCGCAGCCTCCACGTGCAGCCCACGGCGGAGCAGCTGGCCGACGCGCCGGAGCCGACGCCCGCGCTGCGGCGCGAGTACACCGAGCTGCCGGACTCGCTGCCGCTCGTGGTGTCCCGCACCGCCCGCGAGGTCACCGAGGGCGCGGCCAACGCCTACGACCAGGCGGTCAAGCTCCAGGAGTACTTCACGCTGACCGGCGGCTTCGAGTACGACACCGAGGTCGACGTCGGCAGCGACTCGCAGGCGATCGCCCGTTTCCTGCGGGACCGGCAGGGCTTCTGCGTGCACTTCTCGTTCGCGATGGCGTCGATGGCCCGTTCGCTGGGCATACCGGCGCGGGTCGCGGTGGGCTTCGCGCCCGGCACCCCGCAGGCGGACGGCACGGTCGCGGTCGGACTGCGGGACGCGCACGCCTGGCCGGAGCTGTACTTCGAGGGGGTGGGCTGGACCCGGTTCGAGCCGACCCCGACCCGTGGTTCGACGCCGTCGTACACCGTGCAGAACACCCCGGAGAACACGGTGCCCGACCCGGCCCGGCCCTCACG
This sequence comes from Streptomyces sp. NPDC000348, assembly GCF_042898795.1. Taxonomy (NCBI): domain Bacteria; kingdom Bacillati; phylum Actinomycetota; class Actinomycetes; order Kitasatosporales; family Streptomycetaceae; genus Streptomyces; species Streptomyces sp. NPDC000348. The sequence goes on along the minus strand of NZ_JBIAZD010000005.1, from coordinate 81,606 downwards.
GACCGCGTCCGCGGAGCCGTCGGCGGAGCCCTCGCAGAGCGAGAGCTGCACGGCGGAGCGGAGGAGGCTCGGGGCGTGCGAGAGCGAGTCGCCGCAGGCGGCCCTGGACACGGGCGACGACGGGCCGACGTGGTACGCGCTGCTGGGGTGGGTGCTGGCCGGTCTCGCCGTGCTGGTGCTGCCGCTGTCGCCGATGCTGTGGCGGGCGAGGACCCGGGCGGTGCGGCTGGGCGGGCACGGCCGTTCGGAGGCGGAGGCGGTGCCGTACGTGCTGGCCGTCTGGGACGAGCTGACCGACACGGCGTGGGACCACGGCATCGCGCCGGACGAGTCGCTGACCCCGCGCGGGGCGGCGGACCGGATCGTGCGGCTGGGCCGGCTCGGCCCGGGTGCGGCGGCGTCGGTGCACCGGGTGGCCGATGCGGTGGAGCAGGTCCTGTACGCGCCGCGGCCGCGGCCGGCGGCGGGTCTGGCGGACGAGGTGCGGGGCGTCGCCGCGGGTCTGCGGGGTGCGGTCGGCCGGTGGGCGCGGGTGCGGGCGGTGTTCGCTCCGCGGTCGAGCGTGCGGGTGGTGTGGGCGGTGTCGGCGTGGTGGGCCGGGGTCCGGGCGCGGCTTCTGGCGCTGCGGCCTGCCTGGCGCCGGCCGTCACGGCAGCAGGGCTGAACGAACCCGGTGCCGCGCCGACCGCGGGCAGTCGCGCCTCCCCAGTGCCTTGAAGGCCTGGGGAGGCATCTCTAGGAGCGGCTGAGGCCCTCCCGCTCGTGGTGGGGGTCCCTCCCGCTCGAGCGAAGCCGGGAGGGGGGAAGGGTGGGCCGGAGGTCCCCCTTCCGGGGGAGGCGTCCACGAGCTCCGGACCGCGCGACCCGCCAGCCCGGTCGGCCCGCACCCTCCGGGACATGCGTCAGGGGGTGACCACCGTGTCGGTGGTCACCCCCTGAGCCATGTCTCCTCGGAGGTGCGCCGGAGGCGCTAGTGGCCGCCCTGTTCGTCGCGGCGGCGCTGCCAGCGTTCCTCGATGCGGTCCATCACGGAGCGGCGCTGTCTCACCTGGCGTCCCGTCTGCGGCGCACCCGTCGCACCGGCGGCCTGCTCCCCCGGCTTGGGCGCCTTGCGCCAGCCGGTCACCGCGAGGACCGCGCAGCCCAGCATCACGAGGAACCCGACGACACTGAGCCAGACCTGCTGGGCGACCATACCGGCCATGAGGAGCGCAATACCCACGAGGAAGCCCGCGACCGCCTGGTAGACCCGTCGCCGGGTGTACGTACGCAGCCCGCTTCCCTCGAGCGCCGTCGCGAACTTGGGATCTTCGGCGTACAGCGCTCGCTCCATTTGCTCGAGCATGCGCTGCTCGTGCTCCGAGAGCGGCACGGAGTCCTCCTCATCGTGCAGTCGCCGGGGCGACCCGGGGGTCCCTTCAGGATAGGCGGGGAATCGCCCCCGTGAAACCCGCCCCTCTGCGCCAATTGGCCAACCGGTACCAGCCATCACGTCCCGGCCCGCTGAGGCTTCTCATTCCCCGGCGGCCGGCCCGTCATGCCGGGCGGTCTCCCTCGATCATACGGCGCCAAGCCGCCATTCGGGGGGCCTGTGGCGCACTCCATGCGCGGCCGGGCCGCCGGACGCGGCCCTGATCAGCGCCGCGTCCCGGCAGCCGCTCAGGCCCCCGCGGTCCCCTGCGTCTCACCGAGCACGTGAAGTTGTGTGGCCACGGAGTGGAAGGCGGCGAGCCCGGCCGCCGCGGCCTCCAGCTTCAGCAGCGCGTCCAGGGCTCCGGGCTCGGTGTCGACGAGCACGCCGGGGACGAGGTCGGCGAAGACCCGCACGCCGTGCACGGCGCCGACCCTCAGGCCCGCGCCCTCCACGAGCGCGGTGAGCCGGTCGGCGGTGAAGCGGCGCGGCACGGGGTCGCCGGCGCCCCATCGGCCGTCCGGGTCCTCGAGCGCCTGCTTGGCCTCCGTGAAGTGACCGGCGAGGGCGCGGGCGAGCACCGCGCCGCCGAGTCCCGCGGCGAGCAGGCTGAGGACGCCGTCGGGGCGCAGGGCCGCCACCGCGTTGCTGACGCCTTCGGCGGGGTCGTCGACATACTCCAGGACGCCGTGGCACAGCACGACGTCGTAGCCGCCGCGCTCGGCCACGTCGAAGAGGCCCCGGGCGTCGCCCTGGACGCCCCGGACCCGGTCGGCGACGCCGGCCTCGGCGGCGCGGCGCTCCAGGGCGAACAGCGCGTCGGGGCTGGGGTCGACGACGGTCACCCGGTGACCGAGCCGGGCGAGGGGCACCGCGAAGTTTCCGCTGCCGCCGCCGGTGTCGAGGACGTCCAGCGCCTGTCGTCCGGTCGCCTCGACCCGGCGTTCCAGGGCCTCCTGGAGGACCTCCCAGACCACGGCGGTACGGAGGGCGGCACGGGGCCGCATCGGGTCCGACACGGTAGTTGACTCCTCGGCGCGGCACCGCCTGGGCTTCGGCGGAGCTATCGGGTTTCAGGCGGTGTCCACCCTATGGCCTGCACCGTGGTGACCGACCACCCGGCCGGGGACCCGCGGGGCCGCGCGAGGTGTTCCGCCCCCGCAGCCCCTTCCCTCCCCCGCTCCCGGCTTCCCCCGAGCGGGAGGGACCCCCATGAGCGGGGCCCCGTCGTCCCCCGGGGGCTCCGTCCCGGACCCCCTTCGCGTCCACGCGGCGGAGCCGCGCGTCCGCTCAGCCCCGCACCCCTGGGGCGTCGCCCCTGTCGCCCTGCGGCCGGGGCAGGACCGGCTGGAGGACCAGCATGCGTTCGACCAGGCGGAGGAAGACGGCCACGTCGCGTATCAGGTCGTCGGCGTCCCGGTCGCTCGCCGCGCCCCGGATGCCGGCCTCGGCCCGGGCGCGGCGCCCGGCCCCGGAGGCGAAGAGCGCGCTCCACTCGGTGAGCTCGGGCGCGATCTCGGGGAGCACTTCCCAGGCGCTCCGTATGCGGGCCCGGGCGCGGGGCGAGGCCTCGGGCCGGCCCCGGGCGGCGAGCACGGCGGCGGCGGTGCGCAGGGCGGCGAGGTGGGCCGTCGCATAGCGCTCGTTGGACGTCTCGAGGACGGCGGCCTCGTCGAGTCCGGCCCGGGCCTGGGCGAGCAGGCCGAGGGCGGCGGGCGGGGCCGTGGCGCGGCGCAGCACCGGGTGGATGTCGCTCGCCGGGCCGTTCAGTGAGGGGGCAGGGCCGGTTGCGCGGCGCCGGCGGGCGGCGGCTGCGGACGAGTGGGCCATGACGAACCTCCTGTCGTCTTGGTGACGGCTCCCCCGCTGAGAGGTGCCGTATGTGCACATCGTGCGGTATGGCACTGACAATCCGTTCCGACCTGGGGTTTTGCTTCGCTCGGCGGTTCGCGTCAGTTTTGAACCGACCAGTCGGTTCAAAACGGGGGACTTGCTGGACGGTCCGCTCGGACTCGCCGTCACGGGCGGTGGCCCCGGACCGGTGGGGCAGGCGTGCGCCGTGCTCGCGGCCCTCACCGCGGGCGCCCTCGCGCTCACCGCGCCGCCGGCCCGCCGCCGCCAGGTGCGGACGCCGGACCGGCCGCACCCCGGGCCGAGCCTGTAGCCGACCCGTGAACGGACGGACCGCCGTTCCTGTGACAATCGGGGCCATGGAACGCAGCAGCACCACGCCGGGCGGCAGTGCCCGCCGCGAGGCCACCCGGCAGAAGCTCTACGAGGCGGCCGTCACCCTCATCGCCGAACAAGGCTTCTCCGCCACCACCGTGGACGAGATCGCCGAGCGGGCGGGGGTCGCGAAGGGCACGGTCTACTACAACTTCGCGAGCAAGTCGGTCCTCTTCGAGGAGTTGCTGCGGCACGGGGTCGGTCTGCTGACCGCCTCGCTGCGGGAGGCGGCCGAGCGGACGGCCGGGGAGGGCGGCGGCAGGGTCGACGCGCTGGACGCGATGATCCGCGCGGGGCTCCTCTTCATCGACCGCTACCCGGCCTTCACCCAGTTGTACGTGGCCGAGCTGTGGCGCACCAACCGGGCCTGGCAGTCCACGCTGACGGTGGTGCGGCAGCAGGCCGTGGCGGTGGTCGAGGGCGTGCTGCGCGAGGGCGTGGCGAACGGCGAGTTCAGCGACGAGATCGACGTCCCGCTGACGGCGGCGGCGCTGGTCGGCATGGTGCTGGTGGCCGCGCTGGACTGGAAGTCCTTCCAGCCGGAGCGTTCCCTGGACGACGTGCACTCCGCCCTGTCCCGGCTGCTGCAGGGGCGGGTCAGCGGCCGCCGCTGAATCCGGGACGGACGAAGGCGCCGGTCCGGCGGCGACCGCGTCCCCCGCGGGCCGCCGTCGGACCGGCGCCTTCCTCGCTCCCCCGTACGTCCCCCCGTGGAACCCCCGGACGGTCGTCCCCCCGGTTCCCCCCGTCCCTCGCTCCCGTCGGCGGTGCCGGCGGAAGGAGCGGATCGTGGGCCCGTACCGTTCCGGCGCCCCGTGTCGCCGGTTCCGGGGGCGGGCCCCTCTCCGTGGTCCCCACTCTCTCGTCCCCGCGGGCCGGCACCCATCCGCGTGCGTACTCAACTCGGCGGCTAGGTACGGGTACTCAGGACCGCGCACGCGCGCCCACGGCCCGGTGCCGCCGAGGGCGGGGGTACTCGGGGAAGGGCTCCCGGTGGCGGCGGATAAAGTCCCTGGCATGGCACGGATTGCGGTGATCGGCGCCGGGATGGGCGCGATGGCGGCCGCCGCCCGGCTGGCCGTCGCGGGCCACCGGGTGGCGGTGTACGAGCGGACGGAGACGTACGGCGGTGCGCTGCGCCGTCTGGAGCGGGACGGGTTCGCCTTCGACACCGGGCCCGGGCTGCTCCCGCTGCCGGCGGTCTACCGGGACCTGTTCGTGAAGACCGGCAGGGAGCCGCTGGAGGCGTGTGTCGAGCTGGTCCAGGTCGACCCGTCGTCGCACCACGTGTTCGCGGACGGTACGCGCGTGTCGCTGGCGGGCGCCTCCCGCGCGGGCGTCGTCTCGGCGCTGGAGGAGAGCCTCGGGACGGACGCGGCCCGGCGCTGGGGGGACTTCCTGGTGCGGGCCCGGGAGGCCTGGGACCGGTCGCGCCGACCGCTGCTGGAGGAGCCGCTGTGGCCCAACTGGCAGGTCCTGGCCGGGCGTGAGCCGTATCCGGCGGTCCCCCACAGGAAGTTCCTGCGCACGCGCAGGGCGGGCACGCTCGCGGAGGTCGGGGCGTGGGAACTGCGCGATCCCCGGCTGATCGCGCTGCTGGAGAGCCATGCGCTGGCGTACGGCCTCGATCCCCGCGACACCCCGGCGAGCGCGGCGGTGCTGCCGTACATGGAGCACGCCTTCGGCCTGTGGTACGTGCGCGGCGGCATGCGGGAGCTGGCGCGTGCGGTGTACGAGCGGTGCCTGGCCCGCCGGGTGGAGTTCCACTTCGGTGCGGAGGTCGCCGGGGTGCTGGAGAAGGACGGCCGGGCGGCGGGGCTGGAGCTCGCCGGCGGCGCGGTGGCGGAGGCGGACTTCGTGGTCGCCGGGGTGGCTCCCGGGGTGCTGGACCGGCTGAGCCGGGGGACGCGGGTGCGCGGGGACGGCGAGGTCCCGGGCCGGCGGGGGACGGCGAGCCGGGTGACGGTGGCGCTGGCGCTGCGGGGCGGGCGTCCGGAGGGGACCCCGCACCGCACGGTCGTGCACACCGAGGACCGGGAGGCCGAACTGGAGTCGCTGTCCGGTGCGCCCGGGGGCCCGCCCCCGCGGCCCACGGTCACGGTGCTGCGGCCGGACGACCCGGCGCCGGTCCCGGACGCCGGCCACGAGGCGGTCACGGTGACGTCGGTGGTGCCCGCCGGGGCGGAGGGTGACTGGGACGCGTACGCCGAGGAGCTGATCGCCGTCGCCGGGCGTGCGGTGCCCGGTCTGCGCGACCGTCTGCTGTGGCACGAGGTGCGCACCCCGGCCGACATCGCCGGGGAGACCGGCGCCGAGGGCGGCGCGGTGCCGGCACCGGCGCTGGCCGCGGCGGGCGGGCGGCTGCTGCACCCGGCCAACGGCACCCGGCTGACGGGGCTGTTCACGGCCGGGGGCTGGTCCCACCCCGGCGGCGGGCTCCCGCACGCCGGTATGTCGGGGGCGCTGGTGGCCGGGCTGATCGTGGAGGGGCCGGAGTTCCGCGGGTCGCGGTGAGCGCGCTCAGTAGCGGTACTGCTCGTCGTACCCGCTGCCGTGCGTCTGTCCGTCGCCCTGGTACGGGTACTGCTGCTGCTCGGGCGGGAGTTCACCGCCGTACGCGTCGTCGGCGGTGCGCTGCTGCGGGACCCACAGGCCGCCGGCCGGGGTCTCGGCGCCGTAGCCCTGCTGGGCGTACGGGTCCTGGCCGTGGCCCTGCTGGGGGTACTGCTGCGGGTCGGCGTAGCCGGTGTCGTACGAGGCGTTCCCGTAGGCCGAGTTGCCGATGTACGGGTCGGAGTAGGCCGCGTACTGCTGCTGGCCCGTGGTGTCGTAGCCCTGCTGCTGGCCGTAGCCGGAGTAGTCGTAGGCGTGGTTCGGGTCGGTGCCCTGGGCGGCCGCCGCGTACTGCTCCTGGGACGGGGCCGCGTACCCGGTGTCGCCGTAGACGCCGTAGGAGCCGGTGTCGTCGGGCATGGGCTGCGGCTCGTAGACGGCGGTGGTCCCGTCGGCCGTCGGCCGGTCGGGACGGGCGGCGGGGGTGAACACGTCGTCGCGGTCGTAGTCGTCGTCCGCGCGGTGGCCGGTGCCGTCGCGGTGCACGTCGCCCTCGTCGCCGTGACCGGCGCCGGACGCCTCCAGGTCGGAGACCTCCAGGGTCGGCTCCTGGCGTCCGCGGTCGCCGCGGCGGCCCTTGGCGGCGGCCAGCGCCGGCGCGTTGACCGCCCAGCCGGCCGCGAAGCCGCGGCGGAACGACAGCGTCACGTAGGTCTGGCCGACCGCGAAGGCCGCGGCGCCCAGCCCGATGACGACGACGGACGGGATCAGCACACCGAGCACGACGCCGAGGAAGCCGGCGAAGGCGAGCAGCCGCCAGCGCAGGCGTGCCTTGTACTGCAGCAGCACCTCACCGAGCAACCACAGCGCGACGATGCCGAACGCGATGTAGAGGACCGCCCAGCCCATGTACGCCCCTCTCCCAGTGGCCGCTACTCAGTGTGTCGTATATCAGTGCGACCGGTCTAGGCCCGCGGTGGGTGGTGCAGGCCCAGGTTCTCGTAGATTTCCAGGGTCGCCGTGGAGTTGTTGAGTGTGATGAAGTGCAGTCCGGGCACTCCCTCGGCCAGCAGCCGGGCACAGAACTCCGTGGCGAACTCGATACCGATGGAGCGTACCGCCGCCGGATCGTCCTTCGCTGCGAGGATCCGCTCTTTGAGGGCCTCCGGGAACGACGCGTTACTGAGCTTCGGCAACCTCTCCAGCATCTTCACGCTGGTCACCGGCATGACTTCGGGAATCACGGGAGTCTCGCAGCCCGCCGCGTGTACTCGGTCACGCAGGCGCAGATAGGACTCGGGCCGGAAGAACATCTGCGTGATCGCGTAGTCGGCGCCGGCCCGGCACTTGTCGACGAAGCGGGCGACGTCGGTGTCCCAGTCGGCCGAGCGCGGGTGCATCTCCGGGAAGGCGGCGACGCCGACGCAGAAGTCGCCCGACTCCTTGATGAGCCGGACGAGTTCGGCGGCGTAGGTCAGGCCCTGCGGATGCGGCACCCAGTCGCCCATGGGGTCGCCGGGCGGGTCGCCGCGCACGGCGAGCATGTTGCGGATCCCGGCGTCGGCGTACTGGCCGATGATGTTGCGCAGTTCGGCGATGGAGTGGTCGACCGCGGTGAGGTGGGCGACCGGGGTGAGGGTGGTGTCGGCGACGATCTGCTGGGTCTCCTTGACCGTGCCCGCGCGCGTGGAGCCGCCCGCGCCGTAGGTCACGGAGACGAAGTCCGGCCCGACCGCCTCGACCCTGCGCAGCGCGCTCCACAGGTTCCGCTCGCCCTTGGGGGTCTTCGGCGCCGAGAACTCGAACGAGAACGTCGTCTTGCCGGTGGCGAGCATGTCGCGCACGGTGCGGGCGCGGTCAGTCCTGGTGGATGCGGTTCCGAGGGCCATACCGGCAGGTTAGCCAGGGGGCCGTGGTCCCCCAACCGGATGGGTGACATTTGTCTGAAATGCCGACTTGTTGTCCACCCCTTGGACAGACCCGGGACGCGCGGGGGTCATCCGGCGTCCGAGGGCGCCGCCTGCCGCAGCCGCTTCGCGAACTCGGCCGCCGCCGCGCCCGGGTCGTCCGCCTCGGTGAGGGCCCGTACGACGACGACCCGGCGGGCGCCGGCGTCCAGCACCTCGTCGAGGTTGCCGAGGTCGATGCCGCCGATGGCGAACCAGGGGCGGTCGGTGCCGAGGGCCGCGGTGCTGCGGACCAGGCCGAGGCCGGGGGCGGGCCGGCCGGGCTTGGTGGGGGTGGGCCAGCAGGGGCCGGTGCAGAAGTAGTCCACGCCGGGCTGGACGGCCGCCGCGGCGGCCTCCGGCTCGGTGTGGGTGGAGCGGCCGATCAGGACTCCGTCGCCCAGGACGGCGCGGGCGGCGGGGACGGGGAGGTCGCCCTGGCCGAGGTGGAGGACGTCGGCGCCGGCGGCGTGGGCGACGTCCGCGCGGTCGTTGACCGCGAGCAGTCTGCCGTGCCGGGCGCAGGCGTCGGCGAGGACCGCCAGGTGCTCCAGCTCCTCGCCGGCCTCCATGCCCTTGTCCCGTAGCTGCACGATGTCGACCCCGCCGGCCAGGACCGCGTCCAGGAACTCCGCGAGATCGCCCTGCCGCCTGCGGGCGTCGGTGCACAGGTAGAGCCGGGCGTCGGCGAGCCGGGCGCGAGCGGTGGCGGTCATACGGGGTCCCCTCCGGGAGGTCGGCGGCGCACGGACCCGGTGGGCCCGGCGTGTCGTGGCGGGCGCCCCGGCCGTCACGGGCCGGCGGAGCTCGCACCGCAACGGACCCTATGCCGCCGCGCCGGCACGGTTCCCCGCGGCCGGGGCTCGCGCCCCGGCCGGTGGTGTCCTGGTGGAGGGACGGCCGGGTCCGGGTCAGACCGCGAGTGCCTGGGCCCGGCGCTTCACCTCCGTGCCGCGGTTCTCGCCGAGCGCCTGCGCGGGCGTGCCCGGCAGGGTGGGGTCGGGGGTGAAAAGCCATTCCAGCATCTCTTCGACCGTGAAGCCGTCGTCCCGCAGGAGCGTCAGGGTCCCGGTCAGGCCCTTGACGACCTTGTCCCCGTCGATGAAGGCGGCGGGCACGTGCAGCGCGCGGTTCTCACCCCGGCGCACGGCGATGAGCTGGCCCTCCTTGACCAGCTGCCGGACGCGCGTCACCTCGACGCCGAGCATCTCGGCGATGTCGGGGAGGGTGAGCCAGGCGGGGACGAGAGCATCGATCTTTGCGTCAATCTCGGTCACGGGACAAGCCTGCCATCTGCCACCGACAGTCGGAAGTCAGCCCCGCCCACCTGGGCGGACGCGCCGGGCCGGGGCCTCACGCCGTCGCCGACTTCAGGGGCCGCGCCGGGTCCGCCAGCAGCTCCGCGTCCATCATCGTGCCCGCCTCGATCAGCCTGCGCCCCTGCGCCATGTCCCGGGGCCGCCCCACCGCGAGCAGCGCGACCGGGCGGGACCCCCGCAGCCAGCAGACGCTCCACGCCGCCTCGGCGGGGTCCCCGCGCCACACCGTCCGGTCGGCGTCCGCGTGGTGCCCCGCGTACTGCACGAAGCGCCCGAACTGCTCGGACCAGAAGTACGGCACCGGGTCGTAGACCGCCGGCTCCCGGCCGGTGGCCGCGCCGAGGATGTTCACGGCGACCGTGCGCGGCCCCTGGAGGGCGTTGTCCCAGTGGTGGACCAGCAGGCGCTCGCCGTAGCGCCCGGAGGGGAAGGACGCGCAGTCGCCGACCGCGTACACGTCCGGCAGGGAGGTCGCCAGATGACGGTCGGCGAGGACCTCCCCGTGCGCCCCGAGCCCGATGCCGGAGCCCGCCAGCCAGGCGGTGGCGGGCCGGGCCCCGATGCCGACGACCACGGCGCCCGCGGGCAGCCGCGTGCCGTCGTCCAGGACCACCGCGCCGGGCTCGACGCGCTCCACGCGCGCGCGGGTGCGCAGCGTGACGCCGGCCTCCGCGTACCAGGCGGCCATCGGGGCGGCCACCTCGGCGGGCAGCGCCCCGACGAGCGGCCGCTCCTCGGCCTCCACGACGGTGACCGCGCAGCCCGCCTCGCGGGCCGCCGTGGCGAACTCCGCGCCGATCCAGCCGGCGCCGACCACCACGACGTCGTGCTGCCGCGCGAGCACCGGCCGCAGCCGCGCGGCGTCGTCCAGGGTGCGCAGCAGATGCACGCCGGGCACGCCCTCCGTGCCCGGCAGCCGGACCGGTTCCGCGCCGGTGGCGACCACCAGGACGTCGTACGGGACGGGCCCGGCCTCCGTGTCCAGCTCGTGGTCGGCGGGGCGCAGGCCGAGCACTTCGCAGCCGAGCCGCAGTTCGACGCCGGCGTCCTCGAAGTCGACGTCGAAGGCGGAGTCCTCGGCTTTGCCGAGCAGCACCGCCTTGGACAACGGCGGCCTGTCGTACGGCTGGTGGGGTTCCGCGCCGATCAGGATCACGGTGCCGTCGAAGCCCTGCTCCCGCAGGGCGAGGGCGGTCTGCACGCCGGCCATGCCCGCGCCCGCCACCACCACCCGCCGCGGCTCGGACCGTACCGGTTGCTGCGTCTGCTCGCTCACCCGATCACCTTAGACACCTGACGCGGCCTCACCGGTCGAGCTGCTCCACCACGCTCGTCCCGCTGCCCGGCTGCGACTCCCACTCCCAGCTCTCCTCCAGCCGCACCCGTCCGTCGGGCAGTTCCACGACCGTCGACACACAGTGCCCCGAGGAGGTGGTGCCGTCCCGCTTCAGCTGCACGTACCGGAAGTCCAGCCGGTCCCCCGCGCGGGTGCCCACCAGGTGCCCGCGGACGACGTCGCCGCCCGCGTACTCGGCCCAGACCTCGCCGTCCCGCTCGTGGTAGACGAAGCGGGTGCGGGTGCCGACCTGGCCGGGAGCCTGGTCGGCCACGGGGGCGAGGACGAGTCCGTCGAGCGATCTACGGGGCGGGGCGGAGTCCCCCGGTTGAGGGTGGTGGCGGGTGACGGGCGGGCGGGCCACGGTGAGGCTCCCTTACGAGTGCGATGTGCCTGGGGCTAGGGTGGCCAACGTACAAGCACTCGCGGGAGCCCGGACGCACCGGGCTGAGAGGGAGGCTGGCGGCCTCCGACCGTACGAACCTGATCCGGGTCATGCCGGCGAAGGGAGGGGCCGAACGCCCATGTCGCCCACGCTCACCTCGGACGTCCTCGTCGTCGGGGGCGGAATCATCGGTCTGGTCACGGCCTGGCGGGCCGCGCAGCGCGGTCTGGTCACGGCCGTGGTGGACCCCGAGCCGGGCGGCGGCGCCGCCCGGGTGGCCGCCGGGATGCTGGCCGCCGTCACGGAACTGCACTACGGCGAGGAGACCCTGCTCGGTCTGAACCTCGCCTCCGCGCGGCGCTATCCGGGCTTCGCGGCCGAGCTGACCGAGCTGACCGGCCACGACCTCGGCTACCGCGCGTGCGGCACGCTCGCCGTGGCGCTGGACGCCGACGACCGCGCCCACCTGCGGGAACTGCACGCGCTGCAGCAGCGATCGGGGCTGGACTCGCAGTGGCTGTCCGGGCGGGAGTGCCGGCGCCTGGAGCCGATGCTCGCGCCGGGGGTGCGCGGTGGTCTGCGGGTGGACGGCGACCACCAGATCGACCCCCGGCGGCTGGCGGCCGCGCTGCTCACCGCCTGTGAGCGCGCGGGTGTGACCGTCCACCGCGCGTGGGCCGAGCGGCTCACGGTCGCCGGGGACCGGGCGACGGGCGTCGTCACGGCCGACGGCACCGGGCTGGGCGCCGGACAGGTGGTGCTCGCCGCGGGCAGCCTCAGCGGGCGGCTCGCGGGCGTCCCGGAGGACGTGCTGCCGCCCGTGCGCCCCGTGAAGGGGCAGGTGATGCGGCTGGCGATGCCCGCGCGGCACGGTCCCTTCCTGAGCCGGACCGTGCGGGCCGTGGTGCGCGGCGGCCACGTCTACCTGGTGCCGCGCGAGAACGGCGAGCTGGTGATCGGGGCGACCAGCGAGGAGCTGGGCTGGGACACCACCGTGACCGCGGGCGGCGTGTACGAGCTGCTGCGCGACGCCCACGAGCTGGTCCCCGGCATCACCGAGCTGCCGCTGACCGAGACCCGGGCCGGACTGCGCCCCGGCTCCCCCGACAACGCGCCGCTGCTCGGCCCGACCGGTCTCGAGGGGCTGCTGCTCGCCACCGGCCACTACCGCAACGGCGTCCTGCTGACGCCGGTCACCGGCGACGCCATGGCGGAGGCCCTCACCACCGGCGCCCTGCCGGAGGTGGCCCGTCCGTTCACCCCGCGGCGCTTCGGCGCCGCCGTCCGCACGGAGCAGCCCGCATGAACGTCTCGGTCAACGGGGAGCGCCGGGAGTTCGCGCCCGGCACGGCTCTCGACCTCGTCGTGAGGTCGCTCACCACGGCGCCCTCGGGGGTGGCCGCAGCCCTCAACGAAACCGTCGTCCCGCGCGCGCAGTGGCCCGCCACACCCCTGCGTGAGGGTGACCGCGTGGAAGTCCTGACCGCCGTCCAGGGAGGCTGAGCATGGCCGACGATCCGTTTCTCCTCGGCGGTACGTCCTTCACGTCCCGCCTGATCATGGGCACCGGCGGGGCGCCGAGCCTCGACGTGCTGGAGCGGGCGCTGGTGGCGTCCGGGACGGAGCTGACGACCGTCGCGATGCGGCGGGTGGACCCCTCGGTGCGCGGGTCCGTGCTGTCGGTGCTGGAGAAGCTGGGCATCCGGGTGCTGCCGAACACCGCGGGGTGCTTCACCGCCGGGGAGGCCGTGCTCACCGCGCGTCTCGCGCGGGAGGCGCTCGGCACGGATCTGGTCAAGCTGGAGGTCATCGCCGACGAGCGGACCCTGCTGCCGGACCCGGTCGAGCTGCTGGACGCGGCGGAGACGCTGGTCGACGACGGGTTCACGGTGCTGCCGTACACGAACGACGATCCGGTGCTGGCGCGGAAGCTGGAGGAGGCCGGGTGTGCGGCGATCATGCCGCTGGGGTCGCCGATCGGGTCGGGGCTGGGGATCCGGAATCCGCACAACTTCGAGTTGATCGTGGAGCGGGCCGGTGTGCCGGTGATCCTGGACGCCGGTGCGGGGACCGCGTCCGACGCTGCGCTGGCGATGGAGCTGGGGTGCGCGGGGGTGATGCTGGCGTCGGCGGTCACCCGGGCGCAGGAACCGGTGCTGATGGCTTCCGCGATGCGGTGCGCGGTGGAGGCGGGGCGGCTGGCGCGGCGGGCCGGGCGGATTCCCCGGCGGTGGTTCGCCGAGGCGTCGTCTCCCGCGGAGGGCATGGCCGTGCTGGATCCGGAGCGGCCTGCTTTCTAGGCGCTGCTTGCCGGGGCTGAGCGGGGGCGGGTTCCGCTCGCCGGCGCTCACAGGGTGCCTCCCCGCTCCCGGCTGCTCCCCCGCTCCCGGCTTCGCTCGAGCGGGGGGACCCCATGAGCGGGAGGTACCCCCACCGCCCACCCGTGCCGCCCTGGGGGTACCTCCCAGGCCCTTGAGGCACTGGGGGGCACGATTGCCCGCGGTGACGCGATCCGCACGTCACAGGTCCGCTGCAACGGGGGACGAACGGGGCGGGCGTGTCGGTGGGGGCTCGTAGACTCGGTGCGTGGACACGACCCTTCAGGACCCTCTGGTCGGGCAGCTGCTCGACGGCCGGTATCGCGTCGAGGCGCGGATAGCGGTCGGCGGGATGGCCACGGTCTACCGGGCCGTGGACACCCGTCTGGACCGCATCCTCGCGCTCAAGGTGATGCACCCCTCCCTCGCGGCCGACGGCTCGTTCGTCGAGCGGTTCATACGCGAGGCGAAGTCGGTCGCCCGGCTGGCCCACCCGAACGTGGTGCAGGTCTTCGACCAGGGCACCGACGGGGGGTACGTCTATCTGGCGATGGAGTACATCGCCGGCTGCACCCTGCGCGACGTGCTGCGCGAGCGCGGGGCGCTCCAGCCGCGCGCCGCGCTGGACATCCTGGAGCCGGTGCTGGCCGCGCTCGGCGCCGCGCACCGGGCCGGGTTCGTGCACCGCGACATGAAGCCCGAGAACGTGCTGATAGGGGACGACGGCCGGGTCAAGGTCGCCGACTTCGGGCTGGTCCGCGCCGTGGACTCGGTGACGAACACCACGGGCACCGTGCTGGGCACGGTCTCGTACCTGGCCCCGGAGCAGATCGAGAGCGGCAGCGCCGACCCCCGCGTGGACGTCTACGCCTGCGGCATCCTGCTGTACGAGATGCTGACCGGCGGGAAGCCGCACGACGGCGACTCCCCCGCGATCGTGCTCTACAAGCACCTGCACGACGACGTGCCGGCCCCGTCGGCCGCCGTGCCCGGCATGGCGTACGAGCTGGACGAGCTGGTCGCCTCGGCGACCGCGCGCGACCCCGGGATCCGTCCGCACGACGCGGTGGCGCTGCTCGCCCAGGTCCGCGCGGGGCGCGGCCGGCTCACCGCCGAGCAGCTCGACGCCGTGCCGCCGCGGGCGCTGGCGCCGGAGCACGACAACGCCGAGGACCGTACGAGCGTCATCCCGCGCTCGCCGACGTCCCCCACGCTCGACCTGGCCCGCGCGGGGGGACCCCCGTCCCGCCCGCTGCCCGTCGACGGGGACGGGGCCGCGGACCCCGTGCACCGCACCAGCCGGTTCCGGTCCCCGCCGCCGCTGCCGCCCCGGCGCCGGACGGCGCTGCGGCGCGGGCCGACGGCGATCGTGGTGGCCGTGCTCCTGGTCCTCGGAGCCGGCACGGGCATCTGGTACATCAACTCCGGCCAGTTCACCAAGGTCCCGCCGCTGCTGGGGAAGACCGAGCAGGAGGCCCGGGCCCGGCTGACGGACGCCGGGCTGGACACCGGCCAGGTGAAGGAGGCGTACAGCGACACCGTGGAGCGGGGCACGGTGATCAGCACCGACCCGAAGGCGGGAGCCCGCATCCGCGGCAACGACCCGGTGTCACTGACTCTCTCCAAGGGCCCGCAGACCGTGCGGGTGCCCGACCTCGACGGCTACCCGCTGGACAAGGCGCGGGACCTGCTGAAGGACGACGGCCTGGAGCCGGGCATGGTCACCCGGGAGTTCAGCGGGACCGTGGGCCGGGGCGCGGTGATCTCCACGGAGCCGGGCAAGGGCACCGAGGTCCGCGCGGGCTCGGCGGTGGCGCTGACCGTGAGCAAGGGCAGCCCGGTGGACGTGCCGGACGTGACCGGCGACGACGCCGAGGACGCCCGCGCGGCACTGGAGGAGGCCGGTCTCAAGGTGAGGATCGCCGCCGGGCGGGTCAACTCCGAGCACGACGCCGGCCAGGTGGCCCGGCAGACCCCGGGCGCGGGGCGGCAGGCCGTCGAGGGCGACACCGTGACGCTGACGCTGTCCAAGGGCCCGGAGATGATCGAGGTGCCGGACGTGATCGGGGACGGCGTGGACGAGGCCAGGAAGAGGCTGAAGGACGCCGGGTTCGAGGTGGACGAGGACCGCGGGCTGCTCGGACTGTTCGGCGACACCGTCAAGGGCCAGTCCGTGGACGGCGGGGACACCGCGCCCAAGGGCTCGACGATAACCATCGAGATCCGCTGACGGACGGGGCCGGTGCGCGTGGCACCCTTGACGGGTGAAGAGTCACCTGTCCGGCCCCGCCCGCAACCCGGTCGGCGGCCATGTGCCCGTGGCCGGCGGCCTGCACTCCGTCGGCCTGTCCTACGCCCGTGAGCTGAACGCCGAGGCGGTGCAGGTCTTCGTCGCCAATCCGCGCGGCTGGGCCACCCCGGCCGGCAACCCCGGACAGGACGAGGCGTTCCGCGCGGCCTGCGCGGACGGATCGATCCCGGCGTACGTGCACGCCCCGTACCTGATCAACTTCGGGTCCCACACCGAGGCGACCGTCGACCGCTCCGTGGAGTCGCTGCGGCACTCGCTGCGGCGCGGCCGGGAGATCGGCGCGCTGGGCGTGGTGGTGCACACGGGCAGCGCGACCGGCGGGCGGGAGCGACCGGTGGCGCTGCGGCAGGTACGGGAGCGCATGCTGCCGCTGCTCGACGAGCTCACCCATGACGACGACCCGTTCCTGCTGCTGGAGTCGACGGCGGGACAGGGCGCCTCGCTGTGCTCACGGACCTGGGACTTCGGGCCGTACTTCGAGGCGCTGGACGCCCATCCGAAGCTGGGCGTCTGCCTGGACACCTGCCACATCTTCGCGGCCGGCCACGACCTGACCGGGCCGGACGGGATGCACCGGACGCTGGACCTGCTGGTGGACACCGTCGGCGAGGGCCGGCTGAAGCTGATCCACGCCAACGACTCCCTGGACGTGGTCGGCGCGCACAAGGACCGGCACGCGAACATCGGCGCCGGGCACATCGGCGAGGACCCGTTCCGGACGCTGATGACGCACCCGGCGACCGAGGGCGTGCCGCTGGTCATCGAGACGCCCGGCGGCAAGGAGGGGCACGCCGCGGACGTGGAGCGGCTGAAGAAGCTGCGGGACTCCTGAGACCGTACGGCGGTCAGAGCTCGGGGCCGTCCCCGGGCTCCTCCTGGTAGGAGTAGCGCTGCTCCTTCCAGGGGTCGCCGACGTTGTGGTAGCCGCGCTCCTCCCAGAAGCCCCGGCGGTCGGCGGTCATGTACTCCACGCCGCGCACCCATTTGGGGCCCTTCCATGCGTACAGGTGGGGGACGATCAGCCGCAGCGGGAAGCCGTGCTCGGCGGTGAGCAGCTCGCCGTCCTTGTGGGTGGCGAAGAGGGTGCGCCCGGAGGTGAAGTCGGCCAGCCGGAGGTTGGAGCTGAATCCGTACTCCGCCCAGACCATCACATGGGTGACGTCCGGCGCGGGCGGGGCGATGTCCACGATGGTGCGCGCCGGGATCCCGCCCCACTCGGCGCCGACCATGCTGAACTTGGTGACGCAGTGCAGATCGGCCTCGACGGTGGTGTACGGCAGGGCCGTGAACTCCTCGTGGCTCCAGCAGTGCTTCTCACCGTCGGCGGTGGCGCCGAAGACCCGGAACTCCCAGCGCTCGGGCCGGAACTTGGGGACCGGCCCGTAGTGCGTGACCGGCCAGCCCTTCTGCAGTCGCTGCCCCGGCGGGAGCCCGAACCGCGCCGCTCCTCCTGATGCGCGCTCCCCCGATTCGCGTTCCGCCGGCTGACCCATGTCTCCATCCTGACAGACCGGTGGCGATGCCCCTGAACCGGGCTCGACAGATTCGGTCAAACAGGTACACAACTTACCGAACATGGACTTACTTACTAAGTCCATACTTACTGGACGATCTTCTCTGCCGGTGCAATCATGCGCTCCAACCCGCCAGTTCCCCCCCGCGCGGAAGGAGCCCATGCGATGCAGGGCGACCCCGAGGTCATCGAATTCCTGAACGAGCAGCTGACCGCCGAGCTCACGGCGATCAACCAGTACTTCCTGCACTCGAAGCTGCAGGACCACAAGGGCTGGGCGAAACTCGCCGAGTACACGCGTGCGGAGTCCTTCGACGAGATGCGTCACGCCGAGGTGCTCACCGACCGCATCCTGCTGCTCGACGGCCTGCCGAACTACCAGCGGCTGTTCCACGTCCGGGTCGGGCAGACCGTGACCGAGATGTTCCAGGCGGACCGGGAGGTCGAGCTCGAGGCGATCGACCGGCTGCGCCGCGGAGTGGAGGTCATGCGCACCAAGGGCGACATCACGTCGGCCAACATCTTCGAGGCGATCCTGGCCGACGAGGAGCACCACATCGACTACCTGGACACCCAGCTGGACCTGATCGAGAAACTGGGCGAGTCGCTGTACCTGTCGACGGTCGTCGAACAGTCCCAGCCCGACGCCTCGGGTCCGGGAACGAGCGGCTTCTCCACGCGGTAGCCGGGCTCAGGCCGCTTCCGGAACCGTCGCCGTGAGCGGCGGTTCGCCCTGGTCCATCAGCTGCCGGCGCGGGCAGGAGCCGCGGCCGAGCAGTGCCTGGATGCGCCGTACACAGCCGCCGCAGTCGGTGCCGGCCTTGCAGGCGGAGGCGATCTGCCGGGGCGTGCAGGCTCCGGCGTCCGCGTGACTCCTCACCTGTTCCTCGGTCACCCCGAAGCAACTGCAGACGAACACGCGGTTCACCTCCCGAAAGACACTGGGCCGAGCCGTCCCGACCCCTGATCGGTGAGGCTAACCTAACCTTACCTGTCGCCCGAAATGCACAGAAGAGGGGTGGGGCGCGATCCGATGTGATACGCGCCCCACCCCTCGGCCGGGTCACCGGCTACTGGTCGCGGTACATCTCCGCGACGAGGAACGCCAGGTCCAGCGACTGACTGCGGTTGAGCCGCGGGTCGCAGGCCGTCTCGTAGCGCTGGTGCAGATCGTCGACGAAGATCTCGTCGCCGCCGCCCACGCACTCGGTGACGTCGTCGCCGGTGAGCTCCACGTGGATGCCGCCCGGGTGGGTGCCGAGCTCCTTGTGGACCTCGAAGAAGCCCTTGACCTCGTCGAGCACGTCGTCGAAGCGGCGGGTCTTGTGGCCGGAGGCCGCCTCGAAGGTGTTGCCGTGCATCGGGTCGGTCACCCAGGCCACGGTGGCGCCGGACGCGGTGACCTTCTCGACCAGCTCGGGGAGCTTGTCGCGGATCTTGTCCGCGCCCATCCGGACGATGAAGGTCAGCCGGCCGGGCTCGCGCTCGGGGTCGAGGCGCTCGATGTACTGCAGCGCCTCCTCGGCCGTGGTGGCCGGGCCGAGCTTGATGCCGATCGGGTTGCGGATCCTCGAGGCGAACTCGATGTGCGCGTGGTCCAGCTGCCGGGTGCGCTCACCGATCCACACCATGTGCCCGGAGACGTCGTACAGCTGCCCGGTGCGCGAGTCGACACGGGTGAGCGCCGACTCGTAGTCGAGCAGCAGCGCCTCGTGCGAGGAGAAGAACTCGACGGTCTTGAACTCCTCCGGGTCGGTGCCGCAGGCCCGCATGAAGTTCAGCGCGTTGTCGATCTCCCGGGCGAGCTGCTCGTAGCGCTGGCCGGAGGGGGACGACTTCACGAAGTCCTGGTTCCAGGCGTGCACCTGGCGCAGGTCGGCGTAGCCGCCGGTGGTGAAGGCGCGCACCAGGTTCAGCGTGGACGCCGAGGCGTGGTACATGCGCTTCAGCCGCTCGGGGTCCGGGATCCGGGCCTCTTCGGTGAAGTCGAACCCGTTGACGGAGTCGCCCCGGTAGGTCGGCAGCGTCACCCCGTCGCGGGTCTCGGTCGGCTTGGAGCGCGGCTTGGAGTACTGGCCGGCGATCCGGCCGACCTTCACGACCGGCACCGAGGCGGCGTACGTCAGCACGGCGCCCATCTGGAGCAGCGTCTTCAGCTTGTTGCGGATGTGGTCGGCGGACACGGCGTCGAAGGCCTCGGCGCAGTCGCCGCCCTGGAGGAGGAACGCCTCTCCCTTGGCGACGGACGCCATCCGGGCGCGCAGCTGGTCGCACTCGCCCGCGAAGACGAGCGGCGGATACGACTCGAGGTCCGCGATCACATCGCGCAGAGCCTCGGCATCGGGGTACTCGGGCTGCTGCGCCGCGGGAAGGTCTCGCCAGGTGTTGCCAGCGCTCGCGCTGGACTTAGCGTTCACGGTCACGCCCTCAACACTACGGGGTGCTCCCGCGGCCTCCGGGCCGTGCCCAGAAAGTGAGACACGTAATACGTTCCGTGGACATGGGGTAGGGTGCGTCGCATGTTCGCGCACTCGATCCAGACTTGGTGGTGGCCCGCTTCTCCGGCGGCCCACTGACTGCGCGTACGCACAGACTTCGCGAAGGCCGCCCGAGGGGCGGCCTTCGGCGTTTCCCGGGGTCGTCCCTCACGCTCACGACAGCGACGAAACGAGGGACACCCCATGGACCTGGCACGGCTCCCGCACGACGCACGCCCCTTCGCCCTGCTGCACCGCCGCACGCCGGGCCGCGATCACGACGTGGTCGAGCTGCTGATCGGCCCGGTCGGCACCCGTGACCGCCTGGCCGACCTGCCCGACGAGGGCCTGGCGGTCGTCCCCTTCCGGCAGATCCGCGAGCGGGGCTTCGACGTCCGCGACGACGGCACCCCGCTGCTGGTGCTGACGCCCGAGGAGCGGTACGAGATCCCGCTCGCCGAGGCCCTCGACCGGCTCCCCGCGCACGAGGTCCGGGTGGAGGGCGGCGGCTTCGACGTCGGCGACGAGGAGTACGCGCGGATCGTCGGGCGGGTCCTCGACGAGGAGATCGGGCGGGGCGAGGGCGCCAACTTCGTGATCCGGCGGACGTACGAGGGCGGGATCCCCGGGTTCGGGCGGGCCGACGCCCTGAGTCTCTTCCGGCGC
Source organism: Streptomyces sp. NPDC000348 (assembly GCF_042898795.1). Classification (NCBI taxonomy): domain Bacteria; kingdom Bacillati; phylum Actinomycetota; class Actinomycetes; order Kitasatosporales; family Streptomycetaceae; genus Streptomyces; species Streptomyces sp. NPDC000348. The sequence continues at coordinate 61,145 of NZ_JBIAZD010000005.1, read as the reverse complement.
CTCCTCGAGGGCGAGCGGGGGGCGTACTGGACGTTCGTCGTCCACACCGGGGACCGGACGCTGGTCGGGGCGAGCCCCGAGGTGCACGTGCGGGCGTCGGGCGGGACGGTCGTGATGAACCCGATCAGCGGCACCTACCGCTATCCGGCCGGGGGGCCGACCCCCGAGCACCTGCTGGAGTTCCTCGCCGACGGCAAGGAGATCGAGGAGCTGTCGATGGTCGTCGACGAGGAGCTCAAGATGATGTGCACCGTCGGCGACATGGGCGGGGTCGTGGTCGGGCCCCGGCTGAAGGAGATGGCGCACCTCGCGCACACCGAGTACGAGCTGCGCGGCCGCTCCTCGCTGGACGTGCGCGAGGTGCTGAGGGAGACCATGTTCGCGGCGACCGTCACCGGGTCGCCGGTGCAGAACGCCTGCCGGGTGATCGAGCGGCACGAGGCCGGTGGGCGCGGTTACTACGCGGGCGCGCTGGCGCTCGTCGGCCGCGACGAGGGCGGGGCCCAGACGCTGGACTCCCCCATCCTGATCCGTACCGCCGACATCGACGCGGCCGGGCGGCTGCGGGTGCCGGTCGGGGCCACCCTGGTGCGCGGCTCGGACCCGGCGGGCGAGGTCGCGGAGACCCACGCCAAGGCGGCCGGGGTGCTGGCCGCGCTGGGTGTGCGTCCCGGGCGGCCGCGCGAGGAGTCCGTACGGCCGAAGCTCGCCGACGACCCCCGGGTGCGGGCGGCGCTGGACGGGCGCCGGGCCTCGCTGGCGCCGTTCTGGCTGCGGATGCAGGAGCGGCCGGCCGCGCCGGCCGGTCACGCCCTGGTCGTCGACGGGGAGGACACCTTCACCGCGATGCTCGCCCATGTGCTGCGCGCCGCCGGACTGGACGTGACCGTGCGGCGGTACGACGAGCCGGGGCTGCGGGAGGCGGTGCTCGGGCACGACGGACCGCTGGTGCTGGGTCCCGGACCGGGTGACCCGTCCGACACGGCCGACCCGAAGATGCGGTTCCTGCGCCCGCTGGCCGCCGAGGTCATCGGGGAGAACCGGCACGGCGTCCTCGGGATCTGCCTCGGCCATGAGCTGATCGCCGCCGAACTGGGCCTGGAGACCGTGCGGAAGGAGGTGCCGTACCAGGGGGCGCAGACGGAGATCGACCTGTTCGGGCGGCCGGAGACGGTCGGCTTCTACAACAGCTTCGCGGCGCACTGCGACGACGACACCGCGCGGGAGCTGGCCGCGCACGGCATCGAGGTGAGCCGTGCCGCGAACGGCGAGGTGCACGCGCTCAGGGGGCCGGGCTTCGCCGGGGTGCAGTTCCACCCCGAGTCGGTGCTGACCCTGAACGGCGCGGCGATCGTCCGCGAGCTGGTGGATCAGCTGCGGGGCACCAGGACGTTCCCGGAGCGGCGGCCGGCGATGTAGTCGAGGACGTTGTTCACCGTGGTCTCGACGATCTGCCCGACGGCGTCCACGGTGTAGTACGCCTGGTGCGAGGTGACCAGGACGTTCGGGAACGTGACGAGGCGGGCCAGGGTGTCGTCGTCGACGGCCTCCAGGGACTTGTCGAGGAAGAACAGTCCCGCCTCCGCCTCGTACACGTCCAGGCCGACGCCGGTGAAGCGGCCCTCGCGCAGTTCGGCGACGAGGGCCGCGGTGTCGATGAGGCCGCCCCGGCTGGAGTTCACCAGGATCGCGTCGTCCCGCATCGTCTTCAGGGCGTCGGCGTCGATCAGGTGCTGGGTCGCGGGGAGCAGCGGAACGTGCAGGCTGACCAGGTCGGACTCGGCGAGCAGCTGCTCCTTGGGGACGTAGGTCATGCCGAGCTCGCGGCAGGCGGGGTTCTCGTCGACGTCCCAGCCGAGCAGCCGCATGCCGAAGCCGTGGGCGATCCGGGCGAACGCCTCGCCGATCTTGCCGGTGCCGAGGACGCCGGCGGTGCGGCCGTGCATGTCGCGGCCCATCAGCCCGTCGAGCCGGAAGTCGAAGTCGCGGGTGCGGGTGGAGGCGCGGACGACCCGGCGGTTGACGGCCATGGCGAGGGTCCAGGCGAACTCGGCGACCGAGTACGGCGAGTAGTACGACACCCGGGCGACCGTCAGGCCGAGCCGTTCGGCGACCTCCAGGTCGATGTTGTTGAAGCCGGTGGAGCGCTGGGCGACCATCCAGGTGCCGCCGGCCGCGAGGTCCGACAGCACCTCGGCGCCGAGGTCGCAGTTGACGCTGGTGGAGATGATCTCGTGTCCCGCGGCGATGGGGGCGGTGTCCGCGTTGAGGAAGACGTCGAGGCCGCGCACCTCGTGATGGCCCGCGAAGGCCCGCTCGACCAGGGGCTTCTCGTCGGCCTGCACACCGAACGCCAGGATCTCCACGGTTTCCTCCGGGGTTGTGTCGCCGTACGGGCGAATATACGGGTGCCCCTGGGCCCTTCGGAGCAGGCGCGGGGAGGGTCTACCCGTCGTCGAGGCCGCGCTCTATGGCGTAGCGGACGAGCTCGACGCGGTTGTGCAACTGGAGCTTGCCGAGGGTGTTCTGCACGTGGTTCTGCACCGTGCGGTGGGAGATGACGAGCCGTTCGGCGATCTGCTTGTAGCTGAGGCCCTTGGCGACCAGGCGCAGCACCTCGGTCTCGCGTTCGGTCAGCCGGGGCGCCCCCGGCTCGCCGTCGGCGGGGGCGGGTCCCGCCGGTTCGGAGGCGAGGCGGCGGTACTCGCCGAGGACCAGTCCGGCCAGGCCGGGGGTGAACACCGGGTCGCCGGCGGCCGTGCGGCGCACCGCGTCCTGCAGCTCCTCGGTGGAGGCGGACTTCAGCAGGTAGCCGGTGGCGCCGGACTTGACGGCCTCCAGGACGTCGGCGTGCTCGCCGCTCGCCGAGAGCACGAGCACCCGGACGGCGGGGTCCGCGGCGACGACCTCCTTGCAGACCTGGACGCCGGGCCTGCCGGGCAGGTTGAGGTCGAGGACGAGGACGTCGGGTGCGGCGGCCTTGGCACGGCGCACCGCCTGGTCGCCGTCGCCGGCGGTGGCGACGACCTCGAAGCCGGACTCGGACAGGTCACGGGCGACGGCGTCGCGCCACATGGGGTGGTCGTCGACCACCATGACCCTGACCGGGCCCTTGCGATCCCCGTGGCCCCCGTGGCCCCCGTGGTCCCTGTGATCCCCGGTGGTGTCCCTCATCGCTGTTCCGCCTTCCCCCGCGGGTCGTCCGCTTCCTTCGTGTCCTTGGGCACCCTGAGTTCGACCTCCGTGCCCTGTCCCGGCACCGAGATCACTTCCGCGCTGCCGCCGAGGTCGCGCAGTCGGCCCCGGATGGACAGGGCCACGCCGAGCCGGCCCTCCCCCTCGGCCTGGGCGAGCCGTCCCTCGGGGATGCCGGGTCCGTCGTCGCGGACGGTGACGATCACCTCGTCCGGTTCGTCCTCGACGAGGATCCAGGCGCGCGCCTGCTCCCCGGCGTGCCTGCGGACGTTGTCCAGGGCGGCCCCGACGGCGGCGGCCACCTCCCGCGCGGCGGCCGGCGCCAGCCGCACCGGCGCCCCGGGCTCGGCGAGGCTGACCAGGGGTCCGGCGCACGGGGCGAGCAGGGTGCGCAGGTCGACCGGCCCGTCGTCCCCGGTGCCGTCCTCGTCCACGGCCCGTACGACGGCGCCCCGGGCGGGGTCCTCCGAGGCCCGGGGGGCCGGTACCAGCCCGCCGGAGACCAGGGTGCGCAGGGCGATCTCCTGCTCCCCGGCCAGCCGGCCCAGTTCGGCGGCCTCGCCGCCGATCACCGCGCCCCGGCGCTGCACCATGGCCAGCACCTGGAGCACGCTGTCGTGGATGTCCCGCGCGAGGCGCTCCCGTTCCCTGGTCGCGGCCTCGATCTCCAGGGCGCGGGCGAGGGTGCGCTCGGAGGCGCGGGCGACCTCGACGACGTAGCCGATGGCGATGGAGGCGACCCACACCAGGATCACGTTGTGCACGGTGTCGCGGGCGGGGCTGCCGCGCTCGACCAGGTTGGCGGCGGCGACGAGGGTGGAGGCGAGGGCCGCCCAGCGCCAGCCGCCCTTGACGGCGAACGCGAGCACCGATCCGGCGGTCCAGATCGACGGCAGCGTCGGGCCGCCCCCCTGGACGCGCTCGGGCGCGTCGGCGAGGGGCGTGAGCAGGATGCCGACGATCGCGACGGTCAGGTCGGCGGTGAGGAAGCGCTTGGTGCAGGCGGCCTCGTTCGCGGTCCTGGGCAGGGTGGCCAGGGTCCACACCGCGAGGACGGCGAAGTAGCCGACGGCGAGCCAGGGACGGGGGAACTCCGCGTGGGCGGTGGCGAACAGGCCGATCGCGTACACCAGGGCGAGGATCCGGTAACCGGTGAGGGCGCGCCACAGCGGCTGCTCCACCGACATGCGCATGACGTGCTCGCGCCTGGCCATGTCCCCCACTCCCCCCGAGCCCCCGTCCGGGGCCGTCACCCGTTCCGCTGCTCCCGGTCGGCCTGCTCCATCGCGGCCTTCAGCTTCTCGGCCTGTTCCCTCTCCGCGCGGGCGAGCGCGGCCTTCGCCGCCCGCTCCGCCTCCTTCTCGGCCTTGGCCGCCTCCGCGAGCTGCCGCTTCATGGCGGTGGCGTACATGTCGACGTACTCCTGGCCGGACAGCTTCATGATCTCGTACATGACCTCGTCGGTCACCGCGCGGAGCACGAAGCGGTCGTGCTCCATGCCCTGGTAGCGGCTGAAGTCCAGCGGCCGGCCGATCCGGATGCCGGGCCGCATCAGCTTGGGCACGACCTGCCCGGGCGGCTGGATCTTCTCCGTGTCGATCATGGCGACCGGGATGACGGGCGCCCCGGTGGCCAGCGCCACGCGTGCGAGGCCGCCCGGCTTGCCCCGGTAGAGACGGCCGTCGGGCGAGCGGGTGCCCTCCGGGTAGATCCCGAACAGCTCGCCGCGCTCCAGCACCTCGATGCCGCTCCTGATCGCCGCCTCGCCCGCGCCGCGCGCCCCGGAGCGGTCCACCGGGAGCTGGCCCACGCCCTTGAAGAAGGCGGCCGTCAGCCGGCCCTTGACGCCCGGGGTGGTGAAGTACTCGGCCTTGGCGATGAAGGTGACCTTGCGGTCCAGCACGGCCGGCAGGAAGAAGGAGTCGGAGAACGACAGGTGGTTGCTGGCCAGGACGGCGGGGCCCTCGGCGGGAATGTTCTCCAGGCCCTCCACCCAGGGCCTGAAGGCGAGCTTCAGCGGCCCTCCGATGGCGACCTTCATCGTGCCGTACAACAACCGAGTGCCTCCCGTGCGTGTTCGTCAGACCATATCCCGGAGCGCGGCCAAAGGCCCCGACGGCCCTGGTCGGTGTCAGTGCGGTCGCGTACGGTGAAGGTCCTGCAACCCGTGTGCGGCGCCTGCCGCGATCATCGTGACCTTCCTACGAACAGGAGGCCGAAGGTGCCGCTCCTGACCGGAGCCGAGCCGTTCCGCCACGAGGGCGGGGAGACCGCCGTCCTCCTCTGCCACGGCTTCACCGGTTCGCCGCAGTCGCTGCGCCCCTGGGCGGAGCATCTCGCCGCACGTGGTCTGACCGTCTCGCTGCCGCTGCTGCCCGGGCACGGCACCCGCTGGCAGGACCTCTCGGTCACCGGCTGGCAGGACTGGTACGCGGAGGTGGACCGCGGGCTGCGGCTGCTGCTGGACCGCCACGAGCGGGTGTTCGTCGCCGGCCTGTCGATGGGCGGCGCGCTGGCGCTGCGGCTGGCCGCGCTCCACGGCGACGCGGTCCGGGGCGTCGTCCTCGTCAACCCGGCGAACAGGGTGCACGGGGTGGCCGCGCACGCCCTTCCGGTGCTGCGCCACCTCGTCCCCGCGACGAAGGGCATCGCGAGCGACATCGCGAAGCCGCTGAGCAGGGAGCTCGGATACGACCGGGTGCCGCTGCACGCGGCGCACTCGCTGCGGAACCTCTTCCGGCTCGTCGACGGCGAGCTGCCCCGGGTCACCCAGCCCCTGCTGCTCATGCGCAGCCCGCAGGACCACGTGGTGCCGCCCGCGGACTCGGCCCGGATCCTCGGCCGGGTGTCGTCGACGGACGTCACGGAGATCCTGCTGGAACAGAGCTACCACGTGGCGACGTTGGACCATGACGCGGAGCGGATCTTCCGGGAGAGCACCGCGTTCATCGGCCGGCTCGCACCCGGCGCCGTCATGGAGCCCGGTCTCGGCACGGAAGGGACGACCACAGGTGGCTGAGCACGACTCGGACCGCGAGGACCGCGAGCCGGAGGAGAAGGGGGTCCCCTTCGACGAGGCCGCCGCGTGGGAGGCGATCGTCGCCGGGTACGGCGAGGAGCCGCCGGACCCGCCGGGCGCCAAGCCGTTCAAGTCGGTCGAGGACCTGGCGCTGCTGGAGACCGAGACCAATGACGACGAGGTGCGGACGGAGGCGCCCCGGAAGCCCGAGGACAAGCCGGCCAAACCGCTGGGCGGCTCCGTCACCTTCGCGCCCGGCGTCGGCGGCCCGCGCGACTACAGCGTGGCCGAGCCCCCGGAGGGCGACCTCGACGGGACCGACGAGGGCCACTTCGTCCCGCCGGAGCCGCCTCCGCTGCCGGACGCCGACGTCACGTCGAAGTTCGCCTGGCTCGGTGTCCTGGGCGGCCCGCTCCTCCTCCTGCTGGCGATACTGCTCGGCTGGGAGATGACCTGGTGGCTGACCACCCTGTGCGTCGGCGGCTTCCTGGGCGGCTTCGTCACGCTGGTGGCGCGCATGCGCACGGACGACGAGGACGAGGACGATCCGGGGCGGGGCGCCGTGGTCTGACCGCGTTCACGCGGCCGGGAGCCTGAGGGCGGCCAGGACCGGGAGGTGGTCCGTGGCCGCCGCGAGGTCACGTTCGCTCACCCCGGGCTGTTCGAGCGGAACCCCGCAGCCCAGCACCTCGACGCCCTTGGTGGCGAAGAGGGCGTCGATCCGCCGGTGGGGCCCGCTGCGGACCCAGGTGTGCTCCCCGCCCCAGGGGGCGGCGGCCCAGCAGTCGGTGAGCGGCTCGGCGAGCCGCCGGAAGGTGCGTCCTTCCGGGCGTTCGTTCAGGTCCCCGCCCGCGATCGCGTGCTCGACCCCCATCCCGGCGAGCCGGTCGAGGAGCATGCCGCCCTGCTCGTACCGCTCGTCCTCCCGCAGGGACAGGTGACAGCTCAGCACCCCGATCCGGGCGCCCCCGAACCGTACGACGGCGGTGGCGAACCCGCGCCGGTGCTGCCCCGGGGTCAGCGGCAGCAGGACGTCCTCGGTGCGCTCGACGGTGGCCCGCAGGGAGCACAGGATCGCCGGCCCGGCGGCGGTGGCACCCCCGGAGAGGACGACGAGGCCCGTCTCCGAGGCGAGCCGGGCCAGCTTCTTGCGCCAGCGGAAGAACCGCGGCGCCTCCTGGAGCAGGACGAGGTCGGGAGCGCAGGCGCCGATCACCCGGGCGAGGGCGCCGGTGTCGTCCCGCATCGAACGGATGTTGTAACTCAGAACCCTGATGACGGCCGAACCGTCGGACTCGGTCCGGGAATCGGGCAGCAGCGGAGTCGTCGCCATGCGGATCAAGATACGCCGCCCCGGGAGGGAACGGCTGCGCCCGCCGTCCCCGAAGGGGCCGGCGGGCGCAGCCGTGCACAGGGAGGGATGTCACATGACCGGGTCGGGCTCCCGGGCCAGGTCCGCCGCTCCCACCAGGCCCGCCTTGTTGCCGAGCTGGGCGCCGAGGACGTCGGCGACGGGGCGCCAGTTGCCGCCGACCAGCCAGCGCTTGTAGGACTTGCGGATCGGGCCGAGGACCAGCTCGCCCTCGTCGGAGAGGCCGCCGCCGACGATGAACGCGGAGGGGTCGAAGAGGGAGGCCAGGTCGGCGAGGCCGGCGCCGACCCAGCGGGCCAGCTCGCGGTAGGAGTCGACGGCCACCCGGTCGCCCTGGCGGGCGGCCATGGAGACGTGCTTGCCCTCGATGCCCTCGGGGGTGCCGTCGCCGAGGGAGAGCAGGGTCTCGGCGTTCTCGGGGGTGGCGTTGGCGCGCTGCTTGGCGTAGCGGACGAGGGCGCGGCCGGAGGCGTACTGCTCCCAGCAGCCCTGCGAGCCGCAGCCGCACAGCAGGCCGTCCGGCACCATGCGGATGTGGCCGAACTCGGCGGCCACGCCGAAGTGGCCGCGGCGCAGCTTGTTGCCGATGATCACGCCGCCGCCGAGGCCGGTGCCGAGCGTGATGCAGATGACGTTGCGGTGGCCGGCGCCCGCGCCGAACTTGTACTCGCCCCAGGCGGCGGCGTTGGCGTCGTTCTCCACGACGACCGGGAGACCCGTGCGGGCCTCGACCTTCTCCTTGAGCGGCTCGTTGCGCCAGTCGATGTTGGGCGCGAAGTACACCGTCGAGCGCTGGCGGTTGACGTATCCGGCCGCACCGATCCCCACGCCGACGATCTCGTGCCCGGCGCGCGCTCCCTCCACCGCGGAGGCGATGGCGTCCACGATGCCCTCGGGCGTGCCCGGGGTCGGCACCTTGTGGGTCGAGAGGATGTTGCCTTCCTCGTCGACCACGCCGGCCGCGATCTTCGTGCCGCCGATGTCGACGCCGATGGTGAGTCCCATGAATCCCTCAGTTCGGTCGAGCCCCGCTACCGCCAACCGTACCCGAGGCGCTGCCGTCGGGGCCCCGGCGTCCGTACGCCGGGCGGCCCGGAGGGGATCACGGGAGCCCCCACCGGGGACCGCCGGGGACCGTGACGTCAGTCCAGGTCGATGCGCTCGCCGGGGCCGGTGCCGGGGTCGTCGCCCCGGTCCCGGCGCTCGTCGGGGTCGCGGGGATCGGACTCGCGGGCCGTCCAGCGGCGCTCCTGGTCCTGTACGGCGGAGCGGTAGGCGGCGAGGAGTTCGCCGCCGGCGGCGGCGAGGTGGTCGAAGACGTCGGGGTTGCGTTCGATGACGGGTTCGACGGCGGCCTTCGCCTGCTGGACGACCTGCCGCACCACCTGCTGCGCGGCGGGTCCGGCGACCGCGCCGAACAGCGGGGACTGCAGACCGGAGAGCTTGTCGGCGACCGCGTCGACGAACTTCCTCAGCTCCTCGGCGGCGGAACCGGGGGGCGGTCCGTACCGGGCGCGACGGCGGGCCTGCTCCGCCTCGAGGTCCTCGGCGGCGGCGGTCGCCCAGGCGTCGGCGTGGGTCTCGGCCGCCCGTACGTCGTCCACCGGCTCGCCGGCGACCTCGTCCCCGGCGTCGTCGGACGGGGGGAGCTGTTCGCTCATGACGGACTCCTGACTACGGCTGGCCCCTTCGACGGTACCCGAACGGCCGTCCCCGCTTCACCGGGTGCGCGGCCACAGCCCCGGATCCGGCCGGAACCGGATGCGCAGCTCGTCCTCGCGCAGGGCGGCGCCGGCGACGGTGCAGCGGCGCAGCGCGGAGGGCAGCGGGACGATGCGGCGGAACGGTCCGGCGGTGACGACGATCTCGTCGCCGCGCCGGACCAGGTCGAGTTCGTCGCGCCGGGCGCCCGGCAGGGGGAGGTGCCAGACGAGGACGCCGTCGTCGGCGAGCCGGTCCTCCACCGGCCACGGGGCGGCGCCGCCCGGTTCCGTCCCGGCGCCGGGCACGGCGAGCGCGGCGAGGTCGTCGGTGCCGCGCGGGTCGCGTCCCAGGTGGGCGACCGGGTGGACGTCGTACGACTCGCGCCAGGCATCCAGGGCCTTGCGCTGCTGGGCCACGGGTCCGGCCAGCCAGCCGCCCGCCTCGCCCTCGGGCAGGACGCGGGTCGCGATCAGCGCGTCGGTGCGCAGTCCGCGCAGGGCGAGTCCGAGGGCCGCGGTGCGTACGGCGTCGGCGCCGGCGGGTCCCGGCTCGGCGACCAGTCGTACGACGGTGCCGCGGTCGGCGAGCACGGCCTCCACGGCGGCCAGCTGGAGGTCCAGGCGGGCCGCCGTGCCGTACAGCCACTCGGCGGGCATGGGGACGCCGGCGAGGCGGCCGAGCACGGGGCGCAGGGCGCGGGCGGCCTGCCGCTCGGGCGGGAGCAGGCGGCGCAGGTAGCGGCGGAGCTCCTCGGGGAGGGCGAGGAGGGAGAGGGCGCGCGGGGTGGGCGGGAGGTCGACGACGACGAGGTCGTACGACTCCTCCGACAGGGTGGCGTCGCGCAGGGCGCGCAGGACGGCGAGTTCCTCGGCTCCGGGGAGCGGGGCGATCTCCTCGGGTTCGAGCCGGGAGGCGCCGAGGAGGTCCAGTGCGGAGGCGGCCCGGTCCTGGAGGGCGGCGAGGTCGGCGCGGAAGTCGGCGTCGGGGTCGACGCGTTTCACTGTGAGGCGGGGGGTGGCCTCGGCGCCCGTGCCCAGTACGGGGCCGAGGGTGTCCGTGCGGTCGGTGCCGAGGAGCAGGGTGCGGGTGCCCTCGCGGGCTGCGGTGAGCGCGGTGGCGGCGGCGGTCGTGGTGCGGCCGCTGCCGCCGGGGCCCGTGATCAGGAGGGTGCGCATGGGGGTGAACCGTAGTGGACGCCGGGCGGGGGGTGTTCGCGCAGCCCGGCGCTTACGGGGCGCCGCCGCGCCCACCCGTGCCGCCCTGCGGCACGGCTGCCCGCGGTTACGGGGGTTACTTCGGGGCCGACTCCACGCGCTTCTTCAGGCCTGCCAGGGCGCGGTCGATGATGACCTTCTCGGCCTTGCGCTTGATCATGCCGAGCATGGGGATCTTGACGTCGACGGTGAGGCGGTAGGTGACCTCGGTGGTGCCGGGGCCGGCCGGGGTGAGGAGGTAGGAGCCGTCGAGGGAGCGGAGCATCTGGGACTTCACCAGGGTCCACGAGACCTCGTGCTGCCCCGTCCAGGTGTACGCCAGCGTCTGGTCGTCCTTGATCGCGCCGGCGTCCATGACGAGGCGCACCTGCTCGGCGCGGCCCTCGGCGTCGGTCGCGAGGACCTCGGCCTCCTTCACCTCACCGGTCCAGTCCGGGTAGCGGGCGAAGTCGGCGATCACTTCCATGACGTCGGCCGCCGCGGCCTCGATCGTGATGCTCGAGCTGGTGTGTTCCGCCATCGCCGTGGCTCCTCCAGATGCGGGCCGGTAGTCGTCGTCGCCGTGCGCCGGGCACACGGCGCACGCGCGTGCAGCGGAAGGCTACCGCGCGCCCGGCCCGCGCAACTCATCCGACCTGGGACGTCGTCACCATTCGAGCCGCCAGGGCCGCCCGCTGCTCGCGAAGTGCCCCACGTTCACGCACTCGGTGGCGCCGATCCGCATCCGCCGCACCAGCGGCTGGTGGATGTGCCCGAACAGGGAGTAGCGGGGCCGGGTGCGGCGGATGGCGTCCAGCAGGGCCCGGCTGCCGCGTTCGAAGCGGCGCGCGACGGTGTCGTAGACCAGCTCGGGCACCTCCGGCGGGATGTGCGTGCACAGCACGTCGACCTCGCCCACGGCCTCGATCTTCGCCGCGTACTCCTCGTCGTCGATCTCGTACGGCGTGCGCATGGGCGTGCGCAGGCCGCCGCCGACGAAACCGAAGGTCCGGCCGCCGATCTCCACCCGCTGCCCGTCGAGCACGGTCGTGCCGGGGCCCGCGTACTCCTGCCACAGGGGCGGCATGTCGACGTTGCCGTACGTCGCGTACGTCGGCGTGGGGAACGCGGCGAACAGCTCGGCGTACTGCTTGCGCACCGCCTTCTCGATCGCGGCGGCCTTGTCCGTGCCGATGCCCGCCCACAGCCCGCGCTGGAACTCGCGCGCCTCCTCGAAGCGGCGGGCGGTGCGCAGCTCCACGACGCGGTCGGCGTTCTCGGTGCCGAACAGGTCGGGGAGGATGCCGCGCGAGTGGTCGGCGTAGTCCAGGAAGAGCACCAGGTCACCCAGGCAGATCAGGGCGTCGGCGCCCTCGCCCGCCCGGGCCAGGTCACGGGCGTTGCCGTGCACGTCACTGACCACGTGGACGCGTGTGCGCCGGTCTCCGCCTGGTGTGGCTGCCATGACGATCAAGGGTAAGCGCGTCCGGCCGGTGTGAACAATGGCGGGCCTACCTGCGGTTACTGGCTCGTCGGTTCGGGGGTGGACTACTGTGCGCAATGAAACACCAACCTGTGTGACGCAGCGAACATCTCGCCGGGACCCCCTGTCGTCAACGCCATACCGGCGGGTAACGTCCGGGCAGTCCAGTCGTGCTCGGGATTTCAACTTGTGAATTCGCGAGCACCCGCCCGAGCCTTGGACCGCACCGTCGCATCGCACAACGTCGTGGCGCCGGAGCCCTAAGAGGAGCAGCAGTCTTGCGCGAGTTCAGCCTTCCGGCTTTGTACGAGGTCCCCGCGGACGGCAATCTGACCGACATCGTCCGCAGAAACGCCGCGCAGCACCCCGACGTCGCCGTCATCGCCCGCAAGGTCGGCGGTACCTGGCAGGACGTGACGGCCACCACCTTCCTGGCGGAGGTGCGGACCGCCGCCAAGGGCATGATCGCCGCGGGTGTGCGGCCCGGCGACCGGGTCGGCCTGATGTCCCGCACCCGCTACGAGTGGACGCTGCTGGACTTCGCGATCTGGAGCGCCGGCGCGGTGACCGTGCCGGTGTACGAGACCAGCTCGCCGGAGCAGGTGGCGTGGATCCTCGGCGACTCCGGCGCCACCGCCTGCTTCGTGGAGCTCGACGCCCACGCGGCGACGGTGGAGTCGGTGCGCGACCGGCTGCCCGCGCTGGAGAACCTGTGGCGGATCGAGTCCGGCGGCATCGAGGAGCTGGGCCGGCTCGGCCGGGACGTCACCGACGAGACGGTCGAGGAGCGCGGCTCGTCCGCGAAGGCGGACGACCCGGCGACCATCGTCTACACCTCCGGCACCACCGGCCGCCCCAAGGGCTGTGTGCTCACCCACCGCAGCTTCTTCGCCGAGTGCGGCAACATCGTGGAACGGCTGCGTCCGCTGTTCCGCACCGGCGAGTGCTCGGTGCTGCTGTTCCTGCCGCTGGCGCACGTCTTCGGCCGGCTGGTGCAGATCGCGCCCATGATGGCGCCGATCAAGCTGGGCTGCGTGCCCGACATCAAGAACCTCACCGACGAGCTGGCCGCGTTCCGCCCGACGCTGATCCTGGGCGTGCCGCGGGTCTTCGAGAAGGTCTACAACTCGGCGCGGGCCAAGGCACAGGCCGACGGCAAGGGGAAGATCTTCGACAAGGCGGCGGACACGGCGATCGCCTACAGCCAGGCGCTGGACACGCCGGCCGGGCCGTCGCTCGGCCTGCGGATCAAGCACAGGGTGTTCGACAAGCTGGTCTACGGCAAGCTGCGCGCGGTGCTGGGCGGGCGCGGCGAGTACGCCATCTCGGGCGGCGCCCCGCTGGGCGAGCGCCTGGGCCACTTCTTCCGCGGCATCGGCTTCAGCGTGCTGGAGGGGTACGGCCTGACCGAGTCCTGCGCGGCCACCGCGTTCAACCCGTGGGACCGGCAGAAGATCGGCACGGTCGGCCAGCCGCTGCCCGGCTCGGTGATCCGGATAGCGGACGACGGCGAGGTGCTGCTGCACGGCGAGCACCTGTTCAAGGAGTACTGGAACAACCCGGGCGCGACCGCCGAGGCACTGGCCGACGGCTGGTTCCATACCGGGGACATCGGCACGCTGGACGAGGACGGTTACCTGCGGATCACCGGCCGCAAGAAGGAGATACTGGTGACGGCCGGCGGCAAGAACGTCGCCCCGGCGGTCATCGAGGACCGGATCCGGGCGCACGCGCTGGTCGCGGAGTGCATGGTGGTGGGCGACGGGCGGCCGTTCGTGGGCGCGCTGGTCACCATCGACGAGGAGTTCCTGGGCCGTTGGGCCGAGGAGCACGGGAAGCCGGCGGGGTCGACGGCGGCGTCGCTGAGCGAGGACCCCGATCTGCTCGCGGCGATCCAGACGGCCGTCGACGACGGCAACTCCGCGGTGTCGAAGGCGGAGTCGGTCCGCAAGTTCCGCGTTCTGCCCGCGCAGTTCACCGAGGAGTCGGGGCACCTGACGCCTTCGCTGAAGCTGAAGCGGAACGTCGTCGCCAAGGACTACGCCCATGAGATCGAGGCGATCTACGCCAAGTAGGCCGTGCGGGACGCGGTTCGGGGTGCTGCCTGAGCACCGTCGGCGGGTGCGGGGGGTACGCGGCCGGCCGCGCGGTTCCCCGCGCCCCCCTCCCGGCGCTGCTTCACAGCAGTGCTTTCAGGCGTTCCGCCAAGAGGTCCCAGCGCCACTTCTCCTCGACCCATTCCCTGCCCCGCTCGCCCATCCTGCGGCGCAGTTCCGCGTCGCCCAGGAGGGTGATGACGCGGTCCGCGGTCTGGTCGGCCGAACCGCCCGGCACGACCCAGCCGGTCTCACCGTCGAGGACCGCGTCGGGGGCGCCGCCGGAGTCGCCGGCGACGACGGGGAGGCCGGTCGCGGAGGCTTCCAGGTAGACGATGCCGAGGCCCTCGACGTCCAGGCCCCCGCGCCGGGTGCGGCACGGCATCGCGAAGACGTCCCCGGCGCCGTAGTGGGCGGGCAGCTCGGACCAGGGGACGGAGCCGGTGAAGCGGACGGAGGCGGCCACGCCGGTGTCGGCCGCGAGCCGGCGCAGGTCCTTCTCGTACGGGCCGCCGCCGACGATCAGCAGGACGGCGTCCGGTTCGGCGGCCAGGATCGCGGGCATCGCCCGGATCAGCGTGTCCTGCCCCTTGCGCGGCACCAGCCGGGAGACGCACACCACCACCGGCCGGTCGGTCAGCCCGAGCCGGGCCCGCACCTCGTCGCCGCCCGAACCGGGGTGGAAGGTCTTCTCGTCGACCCCCGGCGGCAACTGCACCATCCGCGAGGCCGCCCCGGGCGTGAGCGCGCCGGCGATCCGGGAGCGCGTGTACTCGCCGAGGTAGGTGATCGTGTCCGTGGCGTCGCCTATGCGGCGCAGGAGTCGCCGCGCGGCGGGCAACTGGGCCCAGCCGGCCTCGTGGCCGTGGGTGGTGGCCACGATCCGTTCGGCGCCCGCCCGGCGCAGCGCCGGTGCCATCAGACCGAGCGGTGCCGCCGCCCCGAACCACACCGAGGTGCACCCGTGCTCGCGCAGCAGCCCCACGGCCCGCCGGGTGGCCGCCGGGGTCGGCAGCAGCATGGTCGTACGGTCGCGCACGACGGGGAAGGGCTGCTCGGCGTCGAAGGCGGCGGTGGCCTCGACGCCCTCCCCGGAGCGCTTCCAGGTGGAGGCGTAGACGACGAGCCGCTCCGGGTCGAGCCGCAGCGCCATGTTGTGCAGGAACGCCTGGATGCCACCCGGGCGGGGCGGGAAGTCGTTGGTCACGATCAAGGTCTTGTGCATCGCCGCAGACCCTACCGAACGGGGGGTGCGCCGTCCGCCGCGGCCGCGCTCTGTGGCACGTCCACAGGTGTCCGGGACATCATGGCCCCTCACGACCGCACACCGGACGGGCAGGGAGCACATGAGGACGACGGCCGCGCGGAGCTCCCTCGCCCCGCTGCTGCTTCTGTGGACACTGACGCGGGCCGCCCTGCTGCTGTGCGTCCTGAAGGTGATCGTCTTCCCCGGGCCGGACGTCACCAGCGACGTGTCGGTCATCTACCGGGGCTGGTACGACGTCCTGCGCACCGGAACGTTCCCGCTGGACGACGTGACCTGGCAGTACCCGCCCGCCGCGGCCCTGGCGATCCTCTCCCCCGGCCTGCTGCCGTTCCTGGAGTACGCCACGGCCTTCTTCGTCCTGGCCTGTCTCGCGGACCTGGTCACCCTGTGCCTGCTGCGGTACGCCGGCCGCCGTTCCGGCCGGTCGCCGCGCGGTGCCTGGGTGTGGGTGGCGGGCGTGCCGCTGCTGGGGCCGACGGTGTACGCGCGCTACGACGTGATGGTGACCGCGGTCGCCGTGGCCGCGCTGCTGGCGGCCGGCCGGTACCCCCGGTCGGCGGGGGCGCTCGCCGGTTTCGGGGCACTGGTGAAGGTGTGGCCGGCGCTGCTGCTCCTCGCGGTGCGGCGGCGCGGCGCGTGGGTGTGGGCCGCGGTGACCGGTGCCGGTGCGGCCGCCCTGTTCGCCGTACTGATGCCGGGCGCGTTCGCGTTCCTGACCTTCCAGCGGGACCGGGGCACGGAGGTGGAGTCGCTGGGGGCGCTCGTCTTCCACGTGGCCCGGCATCACGGCTGGGAGGGCGAGGTGCTGCTCAACTACGGCTCGGTCGAGTTCCTCGGCCCGTACGTGGGCTGGGTGAGTACGGGTGCGCTGTTCCTGAGCGGGGCCGCGCTGGTCTGGCTGGTGCTGTGGCGGCTGATGGCCGTCCGTTTCGAGGCGTGGACCGTGGCCGACGCGGCGTTCGTGGCGGTGCTGATGTTCACCACGACGAGCCGGGTGATCAGTCCGCAGTACATGGTGTGGCTGGTCGGGCTCGGGGCGGTCTGTCTCTGCTTCCGCGGGAGCCGGATGGGAGTGCCGGTCGCCCTGGTGCTGGTGGCGTCGTTGGTGACGGTGCTGGAGTTTCCCGTGTGGTTCGGGCATGTGGTGGCCAGTGACGCGCTGGGCGTCGCGCTGCTGGTGGTGCGCAACGGGTTGCTGGTGGGGGCGACGCTCGGGGCGGCGCGGGTGCTGTGGTGTGCGACGGTTCCCCGGCGGAGGTCGATTCCCCGGGTTCCTGGCCCGAGTCGTGCCGCCGAGGCGCCGGTCTCGTCCTGACCTCGGTGCGTGGACAGCCGTGTGCCGTGAGCCGGGGCCGCGCGCGGCCCGGCGCTGTGCCAGGTGCCCCGCGTGGGTGCGGGCCGGGGGGTGTTCGCGCGGCCCGGCGCTTGCGGGGTGCCTCCCCCAGAGGGGGTACCCCCAGCGCCCACCCTCCCCCACTCTCGGCTTCGCTCGAGCGGGGGGACCCCCACGAGCGGGGGGACCCCCATCGCCCTGGGGGCACCTCCCAGGCCTTTGAGGCACTGGGGGAGGCACGACTGCCCGCGGGAACGGCGGCACGACTGCCCGCGGGAACGGCGGCACGACTGCCCGCGGTGGCGGCTATACGAGGCAGGGCTGCTCAGGCCAGTGCCTCCCTCACGTACTGCTGCCACTGGGTGGTGAATTCCTCCGGGGTGGTGTCGAGGACGTGGCGCATCGCGTCCCGCACCGCGCCCTCGCCGGTCTCGTGCGCGCCCACGGCGCGGTAGAACGCGCCGAGGCGTTCCTCGCCCCAGTGGTCGGCGATGAGGCGGCAGGCCAGCCAGCCGCCCTCGTAGGCGCGGGCGAGGCGGTCCGCGTCGCCGGAGAAGCCGAAGTCCTCGTCGTCCGGCAGCCCCGCGGGCATCTCGCCCCGGCCCACCGCGTGGGCGAGCTCCGGTGCGACCTCCGCGGGGGCGCGGTCGCCGCCGCGGTAGCCGACCCAGTCGGCGTACCCCTCGGACAGCCACAGCGGGGTCGCGGCGGAGGTGTGGGCGCGGGTGGCGACATGGGTGGTCTCATGGGTGAGGACGACCTGCCGGCCCGGGTCGCCGAGCAGTCCGAAGGCGTCCGGGTTGACGATGACCCGGTCCGCCGGCGCCCGTCCGTCCGCGCCGACGGCGCCGGTGGTGACCGCCGCGATCCCCCGGTAGGAGGAGGCAGGCGAGCCCAGCAGGCCCGCCATGCCCTCCAGGGTCCCCGGCACCAGGACGACCACGCGCCGGCTCCATTCCGGGCCCCACGCGTCGGACACCGCGGGCACCGCGCGGTCGGCCAGTCCGGCGTACTCCCGTAGCTTCCCGTCGGACTGCCCGACGCCGAGGACCAGGCTCCGCTCGCCCCGGACGACGCGTGCGGGGCCCTGGTCCCACAACTGCTGGCCGGACTCCTTCGCGGGCCGGTCGGAGTCGACGGACCAGCGGCCGTCGCGGTCCCGGCTCAGGCTCAGGGAACGGGCGGTGGTGACCGGGGACGGGTCGTGGCCCTCGACGCGGTAGCTCAGGTCCGCGGAGGCGGTGGCGGTGTCACCGGTGCGGTCGAGGGCGGTGACGCGGTAGGACCAGTCGGCGAGCGGCACCGCGCGCAGGTTGTCGAACCCCTCCCGGGTGCCGGTACGGGCGTACGCGGCGGCGTCGTGGTCGAGGACGGCCTCCGCGCGGCGGTCGAGGAGGGACTGCACCTGCGCGCGCACGGTGTCGACGGCCGGTCCCCCGCCGCACCCCACCAGGGACACGAGCAGCAGACACAGCGCCGTCACCGACGCACCCGACACCCGCCTTCGACCAGCCACCTTCCCGAGGGTACGGGCGCCGGGGCGGTGCGGTCAGACCCTGGTGACCGACGAGACCGGCATCATCCCGACCGGGTCGTAGCGCACCGGGGCGCCGGGGTAGGGCGCGTGGATCACCTGGCCGTTGCCCATGTACATCCCGACGTGGGAGGCGTCGGGGCGGTAGACGACCAGGTCACCGGGGCGCGCCTCGGAGAGCGGGACCTGCCGGCCGGCGTACCGCTGGGCCTGCGAGGTGCGCGGCAGCGCGACCCCCGCCTGGCCGTACGACCACTGGGTCAGTCCCGAGCAGTCGAAGGAGGACGGGCCGGCGGCGCCCCAGACGTAGGGCCGGCCGAGGGCGGAGCGGGCCGCCGCGACGGCGGCGGCCGCGCGGCCCGAGGCGGGAGCCGGGCCCGGACCGAGCAGGTCCGCGCGGGCGGAGCGGGTGGCGCGGTCCCAGGCGGCGCGTTCGCCGGCCGGGAGGGCGCCGAGCAGCCGGCGGGCCTCGGCGAGCTTGCGCTCGACGGTCCGTTTGTGCGCGGCGGCGGCCTTGCGGCTCCTCTCCAGCGCGCGGAGCTTTCCGGCCGCCTCCGCGCGGTCCTGGGCGAGGGAGCGCAGGGCGCCCCTCAGCCTCCTCAGCTCACCGGCCTGGTGGACGGTGATCCGGTCCAGTACGGAGGCCTTGTCGAGGTAGTCCTGCGGGTCGTCGGCGAGCAGCAGGGCGAGGGCGGGGTCGAGGCCGCCGGAGCGGTACTGGGCGCCGGCGAGTGAACCCAGCGACTCCCGCATGGTGTTGACGCGTGCCTGCTGCCGGGCGATCCCGTCCTGCGCGGCGGCGATCCGCCGGCGCAGTCCGTCGGCGCGCTCGTCGGCCTCGTTGTACGCCTCGGTCGCCTTCTCGGCCTCCCGGTACAGGCGGTCCACGTCGGCCCGGGTGACGTCGTGCGGTGCGGCCGCGGCCGGTACGGCGGCGAGGGCGGTGGCCGCCGCGGACAGCAGGCCGAGGGCGACCGCGGCGCCCCGGCCGGGTCCGGACGAGGGTGCGGTACGGCGATGGGACCCCACGGGAAGCCGCGCTCCTTCCGCTGGCGGACAGGGAAACGCGGCAGACAGTAGCCGTCACGGCGCCGGGGGACCCTTGGCCGAGGCGACCGCACACAGTGACGCCCCGCCTGTGACCTGCGTCAGAGGCGGGGCGCGGGGAGCATCGGCGCGGCGGGGAATCCCCCGAACGGCGGCAGCTAGACGCGGACGCCGAACATGAACGGGCCGCCGATGGTGTTCATCGACTCGTAGCGCACGACGGTGCCGGTGCGCGGGGCGTGCAGCACCTGGCCGTTGCCCGCGTAGAGACCCACGTGGTGCAGGTCGTTGAAGAAGAAGACGAGGTCGCCGACCTTGAGCTGGCTCATCGAGTAGATCTTGGTGCCCGCGCCGGTCTGCGCCTCGGAGGTGCGCGGGATGCCGACGCCGGCCTGCGCGTAGGCCCAGGAGGTCAGGCCGGAGCAGTCGAAGGAGGACGGGCCGGTGGCGCCGTAGACGTACGGGGTGCCGATCTTGCTCTGGGCGGCGGCGAAGGCGGCGGCGGCGCGGCCGGAGCCGGCCGGGACGTTGACGTTGAGCGCCTCGCGCTCGCTGGTGCGGGTGGCGCGGGTCTCCTCTTCGGCGAGCTGCTGCTTCTCGGCGGCGGTGAGGCTGTTGAGCAGCTTCTGCGCGGAGGAGAGCTTGCTCTGGACTTCCTTCTTCTTCTTGCCCAGTTCGGCGCGGGTGGCGGAGAGGTCCTTGAGCTTCTCGGAGGCCTCGGAGCGCTGCTGGGCGAGCTCGCGCTGTTTCTCCTGGATCTCCTTCAGCGCGTCGACCTGCTGGGTGCTCAACTGGTCGAGGGTGGACGCCTTGTCGAGGTAGTCGTCCGGATCGGCGGAGAGGAAGAGCTGGAGGGAGGGGTCGATGCCGCCGCTGCGGTACTGGGAGCTGGCCATCGAACCGAGGCCGTCACGCAGCTCGTTGAGCTCCTGCTGCCCCTTGGCCACGTTGTCCTGGATGGTGGAGATCTCCTTCTGGAGCTTCTCCTGCTTCTCCTTGGCCCCGTTGTACTTCTCGGTGGCCTGCTCCGCCTGCTCGTAGAGCTTGTCGACCTTGGACTTGACCTCGTCCTTGCTCGGCTTCTCGCTGGGGGCGGCGTTGGCGGCCTGCGAGCTCATGACGACGGCAGCTGCGGCAGCGGTGGTGAGCACGGTGACGCGTGCGCGGCTCGGCTGCTTGGGACGACGGTGGGACGCCACGGAGACGAGCTCCTTCTCGAGAGTGATCGCGCGAGCGAGGGTTCGAAGGGAGACCCTAGTGATTCTCTTGTGATCAGTTCAAATCCCTGGACGCAAAATCTCCGTTACAGCCGGTTTATTTGGTCCGAACTCACCTGCGGTGACGCCCTCTTGACGCTACGTTGCGTGACGGTTCCGTCAATTCGGTCATAGATCCCGTACGTTGCACGAGGGACGGATGTGAATGAGGTGTGAGGTAAGCCTTTTGGGCGAGGCGCCGGGCGGGCCGCTCCGGACGTGCTAGGCGAGCCGCTTCAGGAGGACCGCCGAGGCGACCGGGCGGGCGCCCGCGCGGGCCACTCCGTCGGCGACCTCGCGGTCGGTGGAGGCGACGATGACGGGCCGCCCCGGCGGTTCGGCGCGCACCAGCTGGCGGATCAGCTCGTCGGCGGTGACGCCCGGCTTGGAGAACAGCACCCGCACGCCGCGCGGCGGCGCGAGCAGCACTGGTGCGACCAGTTCGGCGCCGTCGAAGACACAGGTCACCTCGGCGCCGGTCTGGGCGGCGAGCTGGGCGAGCTGGCCCAGCAGGCGCAGGCGCTGCTTCTCCAGGGGCATCTGGGGATAGCCGGTCTTGGTGACGTTGTAGCCGTCGACGACCAGATGCGCCTGCGGCAGCGCCAGCAGCTGGTCGAGGATGGCCGGGTCGTGCTCGGACAGCGCGCGGGCGGCGATGTCCTTCGGGGTCATGCGGCCGGGCTCGACGGCGTCCACGGTCTCGGCGGGCCGGACGGACACGGGGGGCAGCGCCAGCTCCCGGCGGAGCCCCTGGGCGGCGTCCAGCACGGTGTCGAGGAGCAGCCGGACCCGCATGTCCTCCACGCTGCGGCCCTCCCGGGCGGCCCGGCGGGCGGCCTCCAGCGCGGCCTCGGTCTCCCCCAGCCGGGCCTTGAGGCGCCGGCTCTCGCTCTCGGCGGCCGACACCTGGGCGTGGCCCTCGGCGCGCACGGCCTCCATCTCGCCGCGCAGCTTGCGCACGGCGGCCTCGCCGCGCTTGACGTCGCTGAGGGCGGAGCGCAGCTTGCGGTGCAGCGACTCGGCCTCCTTCTTCGTCGACTCCAGCTCGGTGCGCAGCCGCTCGGTCTCGGACCTGGTGTGCTCACGGGCCCGGGCGAGTTCGGCGCGCAGCCGCTCCAGCTCGGCCCGGGTCTCCTCGTCGGCGCGCTCGGCGTCGGCGCGCTGGGCCTCCTCGCCCGCGGCGGTCACCAGCTTGACCCAGCCGGGCGGGCGGAGCACATAGGCCGCGGCCGCCACGTCGAGCGGGTCCGCGGCCGGGGGCGGGGAGCCGGAGTCGAGGACGCCGGCCAGTTCCGGCTGGGCCTCTCTGAGTTTCTCCCCGATGCGCTGCCGGAACAGCGGATCGGTCTCCAGCGCCGCGGCCATGGCGTTGCCGGCGAACTTGGCGCGGCGGTTCGGGGCGAAGCGCGCGTACTGCCGCAGCTGGGCGGGCAGCTCGGCGACCGTGAGCCCGCCGAAGCCGTCGGAGACGATCTGGACGACCCGGCGGCGCACCCCGTCGGGCAGGGGACGGTCGAGCACCTCGGCGGCGCCGTCCTGCGGCCCCCCGCCCGTGGTCTCCACCATCCGTCACACCCCAATAGTCCGTGTGCGACCCCGCGCGGGGTCGCCGTCAGCGGGGCCCTCCCCCACTCTCGACTTCGCTCGAGCGGGCGGGACCCCCTTCGCTCAGGAGCCGGCGCCCGGCCTGTCCACGAGTTCCACCTGGTCCACGGCGTTGCACCAGCGGCACCGCACCGACTCGATGGTCTCATCGAGCACCTCGCGCTCCTCGACCCTGGGCTCTCCGGCCAGATCGAGGTGGACGTACTCGACGACCTTCGACGAGCGGGTCACGTCGAAGCGGGTGAGGTTGCCGCAGAGGGTGCAGCGCCACCGCGTCGAGGCGGTCGGCAGAGGAACCGTCATCGTGGCTGTTCGCCTTCCTTCCAGTGTCCGTGACGCACCGGCTCCCCGGTGCGTATGGCTCGTAACCCTACGGCCTGGCGGGTACTCGCCGCCCGCCCGTCCACGGCGGCGAGGCGGTCTGTGCGGTTGCGTCCGGTTACGTCATGCTCTGTATTCATGATCCTCAAGTGGTGCGCGTCGGCCGCCGGGACGATCCGGGGCACCTCCGCGCCGGTGACCCACACCCTCATCGTGCTGTGCTGCCTGGTCTTCCTGATCGGGCCGGCCTCCGGCCTGCATCCGGCCCACGGTTCCGGGGAGGAGCTGCTGGACGCGCAGAGGGCCTACTTCCGGCGCTGGGGCGTCATCCCCGCAGACCTGTTCGAAGGATCCCCCGGAGCCGTCCTCACCCCCGCCACGGCGCTGTTCGTGCACGGCGGCTGGGTGCACCTGCTCGGCAACATGCTGTTCCTCCAGGTCTTCGGGGCGATGACCGAGGCACGGATGGGCCGGGTGCGGTTCACCCTGTGCTACGTCGGCTGCGGCTACCTCGCGCTGCTGGGGTACGCCGCCGCCAACGCGGGCTCCGATCGGTCCCTGGTCGGTGCCTCCGGGGCGATCTCGGCGGTGCTCGGCGCGTTTCTCTTCCTGTTCCCCCGGGCCCGGGTGACCAGTCTCCTGCCGTTCCTGTTCTTCCTGCCGGTGCGCCTGCCGGCCTGGGTGGTGCTGCCGTTCTGGGCGGCGCTGCAGTGGGCGGCGGCGGGGCGGGCGGGCGAGGGGCCGGGGGTGGCGTACCTGGCGCACCTGATCGGGTTCGGGCTGGGCTTCGGCTACGCGTGGGTGCGTTTCGGCAGGGCGACTACAGTGAAGGCCACCCCTGCTCCGGCCCCCGAGGGAGAGAACCAGCCGTGATCACCGCGATCGTCCTCATCAAGACCAGCGTGGACCGGATCCCCGAGATCGCGGAACGGATCGCCGCGCTGGAGAGCGTCAGCGAGGTCTTCTCCGTCACCGGCACCTACGACCTGATCGCCATGGTGCGGGTCCGCGAGCACGAGGACCTGGCGGAGGTCATCCCCGGCCGGATCAGCAAGATCCCGGGCGTCGAGGGCACCGACACGCACGTGGCGTTCCGCACGTACTCGCAGCACGACCTGGAGGCGGCGTTCGCCATCGGCCTGGACAGCTAGCGGTCCGCCGGGGGCGGGGTCGCTCGCCCTCCGGCCGGGGGCGGTCCGGGGCGCATCGGCCGCTTCCTCGCCCCCGCCGCCCCTTCCCGTCCCGACCCGGGGATCCGCCCCGGACCCCGCTCCCCGAACGCCGGAGGGGCTGACCTTCGGCGGGTGGATGAAGAGTTCCTCATCCGGCGCTCATCCGGGGACTCCGGTGCGGTGCGCAGGATCGGCGCATGGCCTTCACTCGCCGGATGGCGGCCCTCGCCGCCGTCGTACTGATCCCGCTGGGCGTCGCCGCGACCAGTTACGCCCTCGCCGACAGCCCGGAACCGCCCAAGGTGCCGCCCCGGGTCGAACTGGACAGCGGCTCGCCCGCTCCGGAGACCACGGCCCCGTCCGCGCGGCCCGAGCCGACGCCGAGCGACGAAGTCGTCTCCCGGCCCCCCGTGACCGACAGCCCGGCGGATGATGACGATGACGACGACGGAGGCCGGGACTCCCCGGACGACGCCCCCGGCGGGGACGACGGACCGGGCGACGACGGCTGACCGGGTCCGCCGGCGGATCTCCGCCCGGGTCCGCATCCTGCTGTGGCTGCTGTTCGTCATGGCGGTCGCGCTCGCCTCGGTCGCCATGACCACCCGCTCCTTCCTGCTGCGGGACGTGGACCACCGGATCAGCGGGCTGCTCACCCAGGAGACCGGTGAGTTCGCCAACTTCGAGGAACGCGGCTTCGATCCGGAGACGGGCCGGCCCTTCACCGACCCGGACCGGCTGCTGCGGGTCTTCCTGGAACGGCAGTACGCCGACCCGGACGAGGAGCTGATCGGCCTGGTGGCCCGCAGGAGCGGCGGCCCGGCGAAGCTCACCCAGCCGCGCGACCTGCCCGTCGCCCTGCCCCTGCACCGGGACGGCGACGCCCGGCGCCGCATCTTCGAGTCGCCCGACGCCTCCGGCGTGCTGCACCGGCCCGAGGGCGAGATCCGCTGGGCCAAGGTGGCCGTGGCCCGGCACGGCGGCGCCCCGGAGGCGGCGTTCGTCGTCGCCTTCCACCCCGGGCACGAAGTGGCGCGGGTGGACGAGGTGTTCCGGGTGCTGCTCGCCATCTCCGGGGTCGCCCTGCTGCTGACCACCGGCATCGGCTGGGCGGTCGCCGGGCGGATCCTGCAGCCCGTACGGCTGGTGCGCACCGCCGCCGCGCAGCTCACCGAGCAGGACCTCACCCGCCGCATCGCGGTGCGCGGCCACGACGACATCGCGGCCCTCGCCGAGACGTTCAACGCGATGCTCGACCGGCTGGAGCGGGCCTTCGCCGCGCAGCGCCAGTTCGTCGACGACGCCGGCCACGAACTGCGCACCCCGATCACCATCGTGCGCGGCCACCTGGAGCTGATGGGCGACGACCCGGCCGAGCGCGAGGAGACCGTCCGCCTCGTCACCGACGAACTCGACCGGATGAGCCGCATCGTGGAGGACCTGCTGCTGCTCGCCAAGGCCGAACGCCCCGACTTCGTCACCCCGGAGCCGGTCCAGCTCGCCGAACTCACCGCCGACGTCTACGTCAAGGCCCGCACCCTCGGCGAACGGGACTGGCGGCTCACGGACACAGCCGACCGGGAGGCCCGGCTGGACCCCCAGCGGATCACCCAGGCGATGGTGCAGCTGGCGCAGAACGCCGTGCAGCACACCGCCACCGGCCAGACCATCCGCATCGGCTCCCGCGCGGAGGGCTCCCGGATCGAGCTGTACGTCGCCGACTCCGGCCCCGGTGTCCGGCCGCAGGACCGGGAGCTGATCTTCGAACGCTTCCGGCGCGGCACCTCCCGGCGCGGGGCGCGCGGTTCGGGCGCCGGGCTCGGCCTGTCGATCGTCAAGGCGATCGCCGAGGGCCACGGCGGCCGGGTCCGCCTGGACGACACCGAGGGCGGCGGCGCCACCTTCGTACTCACCCTGGAGGAGGTCCCGGGATGAACCGGATCCTGATCGTCGAGGACGAGGAGCGCATCGCCTCCTTCGTGGAGAAGGGCCTGCGCGCCAACGGCTTCACCACCACCGTCGTCCCCGACGGCGAGGCCGGCTACGCCTACGCCCTGACCGGCGGGTTCGATCTGGTCGTCCTCGACATCGGGCTGCCCGGCCGGGACGGCTTCACCGTGCTGCGCGAGCTGCGCGAGTCCCGGGTGACGACCCCGGTGATCGTGCTGACCGCGCGGGACTCGGTCCGGGACACGGTGGCCGGTCTGGAGGGCGGCGCCGACGACTGGATGACCAAGCCGTTCCGTTTCGAGGAACTGCTCGCCCGGGTGCGGCTGCGGCTGCGCACGGCGGCCCGGGCGCCGGAGGTGACGGTGCTGAAGGCGGGCTCGCTGAGCCTCGACCTGCGCACCCGCCGCGCCCGTGCCGGGGAGCGCACCGTCGACCTGACGGCCCGTGAGTTCGTGCTCCTCGAACTGTTCCTGAGACACCCCGGACAGGTGCTCTCCCGCGAGCAGATCCTCTCCCACGTGTGGGGTTACGACTTCGACCCGGGCTCCAACATCGTGGACGTCTACGTACGGGCACTGCGCAAGAAGCTCGGCGCGGAGAAGGTGGAGACGGTCCGCGGGATGGGTTACCGGCTCCCCGCGTGACGGCCCCCGCGGCCGGGTGAAGTTCCCTTCATCCCGGGCTCATCGACGGCTCACCGCCCGGGCGGATCGTCGACGGCGTGACACTGAACCCCCGCCTGACCGCGGCCCTGTGCGTGGCGCTGTCGCTGTGCGCGCCGCTCGCGGTCCCCGGCACCTTCCCCGGCCTCGGCGGGGACGCGCGCCTCACCCTCGCCGTGTTCGCGCTGGCGACCTGTGCGTGGATCGGTACGCCGATCGACGACACGTACATCGCGCTGGGCGCCGGACTCGCGCTGACCGTGACCGGGGTGATCAGCAGCGACACCCTGTTCGGCACCCTGGGCGACTCGACGGTGTGGCTGCTGATCTGCGCGTTCGTGCTGGCCGCCGCGGTGAGCCGGACCGGGCTCGCGGGGCGGGCGGCGGCCTTCCTGGTCGGCGGGGCGCGCACGGTGCGGCAGTTGACGCACCTGACGACGGCCGCGCTGGTCGTCACGGCGTTCGCGGTGCCGGCCACGTCCGGCCGGGCGGCGCTCGCGCTGCCGGTGTTCCTCGCCCTCGCCAAGGCGCTCGCCGACCGGAGACGACTGGTCGTGATGCTGGCGCTGCTGTTCCCGACCGTGATCCTCCTGTCGGCGGTGGCGACCCTGATCGGCGCGGGAGCGCATCTGATCACCGTGTCGGTGCTGTGGGAGGCCGCCGGGGAACGGGTCGGCTTCACCGAGTGGCTGCTGCTCGGGCTGCCGCTGGCCGTGGCCTCCTCCCATCTCGCCGCCGAGACCGTCCTGCTGACCACCACCCGGCGCGCGGACCGCGAGGGCCCGGTGCACATCACCGCCGAGGAGATCCAGCGGCACAGCGACCGCCCGGTCACCGGCCCCTGGACCCAGGCCGAGAAGCGCTGCGCCCTGCTGCTGGCCACGGTCGTCGCCCTGTGGTGCAGCGAGCCGCTGCACCGGGTCTCCCCCGCGATGGTCGCGCTGATCGGCGCGGTCGTCGCCGCCTCGCCGGCCCTGGGCACCGTGCGGCTGAAGGACGCGCTGAGGACGGTGCCCTGGTCGCTGCTGCTGTTCATGGCCGCGACGATGGCGATGGGCGTGGCACTCACGGAGTCGGGCGCGGCGAAGTGGCTGGTCGGCGGGGTTCCGACGGGGATCACTCCGGTGATGTTCCTGGCGGTCGTCGTCGCGGTCGGCACGGCCGCCCATCTGGTCCTGCAGTCCCGGTCCGCCCGTTCCTCCGTGCTGGTCCCGCTGGTGGTCGCGGCGGCCGTGGGCGCCGGGGTGAACCCGGTCGCGGCGGCGCTCGCCTCCACCGCCGCCGCGGGCTTCTGCCACACGCTCCCGGCCTCCGCGAAACCGGTCACGCTCTTCGCGGAGATCCCCGGCACCCCCACCTACACCCCGCGCGACCTGCTGCGGCTGTCCGCCGTGCTGGCCCCGCTCACCGCCGCCCTGGTCCTGCTGTTCGCCGCCCTGGTGTGGCCGCTGCTCGGCGTCCCCGTGACCCGCTAAGGAGTTCCCCTCATGCTGAACCGTGTCGTCGTAGCCCCCAGCGGCTTCAAGGAGTCGCTGTCCGCCCAGGCGGCCGCCGACGCCATCGCAGCGGGCGTCCGCCGGGTGCTGCCGGATGCCGAGATCGACCGGATCCCGCTGGTGGACGGCGGTGAGGGCACGGCCTCGGCGCTGGCCGCGGCGACCGGCGGCCGGCTGGTCGCACTGGCCGCCACCGGACCCGTCGGCGAACCGGTCGGCACCCACTTCGCGCTGCTCGGCTCCCGGGACACGGCGGTGGTGGAGATGGCGGCGGTCGCCGGCCTCTCCCTCGTCCCCCGCGCCCGGCGCGACCCGGGCGCCACCACCACGTACGGCGTCGGGGAACTGATCCGCGCCGCCCTCGACCAGGGCGTACGGCGCATCCTGGTGGGCTGCGGCGACTCGGGCACCTCCGACGGCGGCGCGGGCGCGCTCCAGGCGCTCGGCGCCCGGCTGCTGGACGCGGACGGTCTCGAACTGGCCCCCGGTGGGCGTGAGTTGACGCGCCTGGCCCGCATCGACCCGGCCGGTCTCGATCCCCGCCTCGCCGACGTGGAACTCCTCGTCGCCTGCAACCCCTACAACGTGCTGTGCGGGGAGCGGGGCGTGGCCCGGGTGTTCGGCCCGCAGAAGGGGGCGACCCCGGAGCAGGTCGGGGAACTGTCGGCGGCGCTGGAGAACTGGGCGCGGGTCCTGACCCGCGATCTCGCCGTCACCGGCACCGATCTGCGCCTCGGCCTCGGTACGGGCGCCTCCGGCGGGCTCGGCGCCGGGCTCGCCGCCCTGGGCGGGGCCCTCCTGCCCCGCTTCCCCGTCCTGCTGGACCACCTCGACCTGGATGCCCGGCTGGCCCGCGCCGATCTGGTCGTCACCGCCGAGGGCGCCCTGGACCACCAGACGCCGCGCGGCAAGGTCCCGGCGGAGGTGGCCCGCCGCGCCAAACTGTCCGGGCGGCCGGTGCTGGCGCTGGCGGGCACGCTCGGGGAGGGCGCGGGGGAGGTGCCGGGCGTGGACGCCTGCCACGGCATCCTGCCCGGTCCGATGGCTCTCGCCGAGGCGCTGGTCCGTGGTGCGGAGCTGCTCACCGACGCGACGGAGCGCGCCCTGCGCATGATCGTGCTGGGCGCCCGGCTGCCGGCAACCACCTAGTTTTTCGCCCCCGCCCCTTCCCGTCCCAACCTGGGGCTCCGCCCCCGGGGACGGGAACGGGAAGGGGTGGCGGGGGCGAAATCCTCTCAGGCGGAGGTGTCCGGCACGCAGCGGCCGTCCACCGTGCGGTAGTTCCAGCGAGCCCCGTCCCGTACGAGCTCCCGTACCGCCCGTACGAAACGCTCCACGTGCTCGTCGGGCGTCCCCGCGCCGAAGCTGACCCGGACGGCGTTGAGCGCCTTCTCGCCGGGCGCCGCCTCGGGGGCGCCGCACTCGCCCTGGGCCTGCGGGTCACCGCCGAGCAGCGTGCGCACCAGCGGGTGCGCACAGAACAGCCCGTCCCGTACGCCGATGCCGTACTCGGCGGAGAGCGCGGCGGCGAAGTGGGAGCTGTTCCAGCCCTCGACGACGAAGGAGAGCACCCCGACGCGCGGGGCGTCGTCCCCGAACAGGGACAGGAACCGCACCTCGGGAACGTCCGCGAGCCCTTCGCGCACCGTGCGGATCAACTGCTCCTCACGGGCGAGCAGCGCCTCGAACCCGGCCTCGGCGAGCGCCTTGCAGGCGGAGGCGACGGCGTGGGCGCCGATGACGTTGGGCGAACCGGCCTCGTGGCGGGCGACGCCCTCGTGCCACTCCACGTCCACTCCCCCGTCCGCGCGCCGGGTGACCTTGCGGCTGGCGCCGCCGCCCGCGAGGTAGGGCTCGGCCTCCCGGAGCCAGTCGGTGCGGCCGGCCAGCACCCCGGAGCCGAAGGGGGCGTACAGCTTGTGCCCGGAGAAGGCGACCCAGTCGACGTCCAGGTCCCGCACGCTCACCGGGTGGTGCGGGGCGAGCTGGGCGGCGTCCAGCACGATCCGGGCGCCGTGCGCGTGCGCGGCGGCGGCCAGTTCCCGTACCGGCCACAGCTCACCGGTGACGTTGGAGGCGCCGGTGACGCAGACCAGGGCGGGACCGTGCGGGTCCCGGTCGGCGAGGGCGCGGTCCAGGGTCTCCACCGCCTGCCGGGGGCTGCGCGGGGCGTCCAGGCAGGTGACCCGCGCATCGCGCCAGGGCAGCAGGGAGGCGTGGTGCTCGGTCTCGAAGACGAACACCTCGCAGCCCCCGGGCAGCGCGGCGGCGAGCAGGTTGAGGGAGTCGGTGGTGGACCGGGTGAACACCACCTGGTCGTCGGCGCGGCAGTCGAGGAACCCGGCGACGGTCCGGCGTGCGTTCTCGAACAGGTCGGTGGAGAGCTGGGAGAGGTATCCGGCGCCCCGGTGGACGCTGCCGTAGTACGGCGCGTAGGCGGCCACGTCGTCCCACACCCGCTGGAGGGCGGGGGCGCTGGCGGCGTAGTCGAGGGCGGCGTAGGTGACCTCGCCGCCGGTGACGAGGGGGACGGTGACGTCCCGGCCCAGGACGGGCAGCGGGGAACGGAGGGACCGGTCGGCGGCAGCGGTGGTGACGGACATGACGGAACTCCCGGTGAGGCAGGCGGTGCCGCCGCGCGAGCGCACATCGCTCGAGCGCGGAGGGAAGGGAAAAGGGACGTGCGGAGGCGGGGCTCGGCAGCCCTAGCGCATTCGCTTGCTCACGGAAGACTCCTCGACGACCAGGACCCCTGGTGTGCGAGGGGTCCGCGCTTGCCGTGAGCCTTGTTGCCCACAGCCCGGTCTTCACCCGGGGCACCCCGCCACGGACGGAGGGTTGCCGGACAGCCGGCCGGGGCCTGATGGCTGTCACTCATGACCTGCACGGGAAAGTACGCGAAATGATCGACGTCCCGCAACCCGTGTCCGGATCGCGGGACGTCCCGGCGTCGGCCGGCTACGCGTTGCTGGCGGCCACCCAGCGCTCCAGGACCCGCTTGGCGGCCCCCGAGTCGATCGCCTCGGCCGCCTTCGCCATCCCGGCGCGGATCTGCTCGGTCAGGGTGCCGCCGCCCGGTTCCAGGGCCACCAGCGCCGCCGCCGAGTTCAGCAGCACCGCGTCCCGCACGGGGCCCGGCTCGCCGTCCAGCAGCCGACGGGCGACCTCGGCGTTGTAGGAGGCGTCGGCACCGCGCAGCGCCTCCACGGGCACCAGCTCGATGCCGACGTCACGCGGGTCGAAGGTCTCCTCGACGACCTTCCCGTCGCGGACCACCCACACCCGGGAGGTGGCGGTGGTCGTCAGCTCGTCGAGTCCGTCGTCGCCGCGGAACACCAGCGAGGAGTGACCGCGCCCGGCGAAGACGCCGGCCATGATGGGCGCCATCCGCAGGTCGGCGACCCCGACGGCCTGCGCCTTGACCCGCGCCGGGTTGGCCAGCGGGCCGAGGAAGTTGAACACCGTGCGGATGCCCAGCTGGCCCCGCGCGGCGGCGACGTGGCGCAGCGCCGGGTGGAACTTCACCGCGAAGCAGAAGGTGATCCCGGCCTCCTCGGCGACCTCGGCGACCCGTCGCGGGGACAGCTCCAGATTGACGCCGAGCTTCTCCAGGACGTCGGAGGCCCCGGACGCGGAGGAGGCGGCCCGGTTGCCGTGCTTGACGACCTTCGCGCCGGTGCCGGCCACGACGATCGAGGACATCGTGGAGATGTTCACCGTCCTGGCGCCGTCCCCGCCGGTGCCGACGATGTCGACGGTCGCGCCCGGCACCTCGATCACGTTGGCGTGGTCGTACAGCGCCCGTACGCAGCCGGTGATCTCCTCGACGGTCTCGCCCTTGGCCCGCAGGGACACCGCGAACCCGGCGATCTGCGCGTCGGTCGCCTCACCGCGCATGATCAGGTCCATCGCCCAGGCGGTGTCGTCGGCGGACAGGTTCCGTCCGTCCAGCAGTCCGTTCAGCAGGGCGGGCCAGGAGCGGCCCGCCGCGGTGTCGCCTCCAGCGGGGGTCACAGCGCTCATGGCCGCTCCTGATGGTCGTAGAAGAGTCCGGGAGCCCGACGGGGTCCCGGTGACCACCCTATCCAGGTCCGGGAACGGCGAAGGGCCCCCGTCCGCAGAACGGACGGGGGCCCTTCGCCGTCGTGTGGCGACTGAGGTGAGGAACTCGAGGTGATCAGTGGTGGCCGTGGCCGCTCGTGATCTCCTTGTACTCCTCGACGGTCGGCTTCGGGATCTGGGACTCCTCGCCGTAGTAGCCCTTGCTCAGCTTGGCGCGCAGCTTGTCGGTCGCCTTCACCTTGCGCTGGACACCGTTCTCGTCGACCGTCGGGCCGATCTCGAACGGCTTGTACTGCTCGTGCGCCGTGAGGGTGTACATCTGCTCCTGGCTGAGCGGCTCGTGCACCTCGATGAACTCACCGTGCGGCAGGCGCTTGATGATGCCCGACTCGCGGCCGTGCAGCACCTTGTCCTTGTCCCGGCGCTGGAGGCCGAGGCAGATCCGCTTGGTGACGACGAACGCGATGACCGGTCCCACGAAGAAGCCGATGCGGACGAACCAGGTGACCGCGTTGATCGAGAGGTGGAAGTGGGTGGCGAAGATGTCGTTGCCACCACCGATCAGCATGATCAGGTACGCCGTGACCCAGGCGACGCCGAAGGCCGTACGGGTCGGGGCGTTGCGCGGGCGGTCCAGGATGTGGTGCTCGCGCTTGTCCCCGGTGATCCAGGACTCGATGAACGGGTAGAGCGCGATGATCCCCAGGAAGAGGCCGAACAGCACCAGCGGGACGAAGACGCCCAGGACCAGGGTGTGGCCCCAGAAGTTGATCTCCCAGCCGGGCATGGCGCGGACCAGGCCCTCGGCGAAGCCCATGTACCAGTCGGGCTGGGCGCCCGTGGAGACCATGTCCGGACGGTACGGCCCCAGGTTCCAGATCGGGTTGATGGACGCGATGCCGGCGATCAGGGCGGTGAAGCCGAAGACCAGGAAGAAGAAGCCTCCCGCCTTGGCCATGTAGACCGGCAGCAGCGGCATGCCCACGACGTTCTTGTTGGTCCGTCCGGCACCCGCGAACTGCGTGTGCTTGTGGTAGAAGACCAGGATCAGGTGGGCGACCACCAGGCCGAGCATGATGCCCGGCAGCAGCAGGATGTGGATCGAGTAGAACCGCGCGACGAAGTCGGTGCCGGGGAACTCTCCGCCGAACAGGAACATCGAGATGTACGTGCCGACGATCGGCACGGACAGGATCGCGCCCTGGGTGAAGCGGACACCGGTTCCGGAGAGCAGGTCGTCCGGCAGCGAGTAACCGGTGAAACCGGTGAACATGCCGAGGACGAACAGCAGGAAGCCGAACAGCCAGTTGATCTCACGCGGCTTGCGGAACGCGCCGGTGAAGAAGACGCGCATCATGTGCACGAACATGCCGGCCAGGAAGATGACCGCGGCCCAGTGGTGGATCTGCCGGATCAGCAGACCGCCACGGACGTCGAAGCTGATGTCCAGCGTCGACTTGTAGGCCTCGCTCATCAGCTGCCCCTGCAGCGGGACGTAACTGCCGTGGTACTCCACCTCGTTCATCGACGGGTGGAAGAACAGCGTCAGGTACACACCCGTGAGGATGATGATGAGGAAGCTGTAGAGGCAGATCTCGCCCAGCATGAAGGACCAGTGGTCCGGGAAGATCTTGCGCATGTTGGCCTTGGCCAGGGAGTAGATCCCCAGCCGGCCGTCGGCCCAGTCGGCGACGCGTTCGCCGGCCGGCGCCTTCCCGCGCGAGCGGGACTCGGGGGTCGTCGTAGTACTCATCCGCGCTCCCAGAAGGCAGGACCGACGGGCTCGTCGAAGTCGCCGAGCGCTTCGAGGTAGCCCTCGTCGTTCACGCCGATGCGCAGCTGCGGCAGGGCGTGGCCGGCGGGACCGAAGATCACCCGGGCACCGTCGGCGAGGTCGAAGGTGGACTGGTGGCAGGGGCACAGGACGTGGTGCGTCTGCTGCTCGTACAGGGAGATCGGGCAACCCACGTGGGTGCAGATCTTCGAGTACGCGAGGATGCCCTCGTGTCCCCACTCCATCGTGCGCTTGTCCTTGATGTCGTCCGGCTTGATGCGGACCAGCATCAGGGCGGCCTTGGCGATCTCGTTCTGGAAACCGTGGTCGTGCTCCTCCAGGCCCTCGGGCTTGGCGAAGGTCAGCGAGCCGGTGATCAGATCGGACGGCCGCAGCGGCTCGTTCGTGTTCATGTTGACGAGCAGCTTGCCCTTGGACCACAGGGTGTGGCGCAGCTTGGTCTCGGGCAGCGGGCCGAGCTCGCGCAGCAGCACGACCCCGGAGAGCGGGAACAGGGCGAGCGCGCCGAACATCGTGTTGCGGATCAGCTTGCGGCGGCCGAGCACCGACTCCTTGGCGCCCTGGCGGAAGTCGTCCATGACCTTCGCCTTGACCTCCGGCGAGGCCTCGATGGGGTGCCGCTCGTCGGTGAGCTCCTCGTCGGACATCAGGGTGCGGGCCCAGTGGACCGCGCCCGCGCCGATGGCGAACAGCGCGACGCCGAGCGTCACGCCGAGCGCGACGTTCAGGGCGCTGACGCGGCCCAGCGGGAAGATGTAGACCATCTTCTCGACCGGGATCGCCACGAACGAGGCGATGAAGCCGATGGTGGCCAGCATCGAGAGCGTGAACAGCAGGGCGACCGTGCGCTCGGACCGCTTGGCGGCCCGCTCGTCGATGTCCTGGATGCGGTGCTCGTGGGGCGGCAGGCCCGGGTCGGCGAACGGGTTCTTCTCGTCCGCGACCTTCACCGCGCCGTGGGTGGTGTCCTGCGCTGCGGGCAGGTTCTCTTCGGGAATGTCTTGGCTACTCATGACTTCTTGGCCTTTGCGGTCCGAGCGGCGACCCACACAGCGACGGCGATCAGTCCGCCGAGACCGAAGATCCAGCCGAACAGGCCCTCACTGACCGGGCCCAGCCCGCCCAGCTCCAGGCCGCCCGGGCTGCTGGACCGGTCGGTGTTGACCTCGCCCAGGTACGCGATGATGTCCTTCTTGTTCTGCTCCGACATCGTGCTGTCGGGGAAGGAGGGCATGTTCTGCGGGCCGGTGAGCATGGCCTCGTAGATGTGCTTGGGGGCGACGTCCTCAAGGGTCGGGGCGTACTTGCCGTGCGTGAGCGCACCGCCCTTGCCGGTGAAGTTGTGGCACTGCGCGCAGTTGTTGCGGAACAGTTCGCCGCCCTTGGCGATGTCGGCGCCCTCGGGGCCGTACTGCGCCTCGGTGGGCACGGCCGGGCCGGCGCCCAGGGAGGCGACGTACGCCGCCAGCTGGTCGATCTCGGCCTGCGTGTAGACGGCCGGCTTGTCCGGCATCTGTGCGGCCTGCGAGGTGGCGGCCGGCATACGGCCGGTGCTCACCTGGAAGTCGACGGCCGCGGCGCCCACGCCCACCAGGGTCGGGCCGTCGGACGTGCCCTGACCGCCGGTGCCGTGGCAGCTGGCGCAGCCGACCGAATAGAGCTTCTTGCCCTCCTCGATGGTGAGGGACTGGGCGGTTTCGTCGGCCTGCGCCTTGTCCGCGGGTGCGAACACTGCGTAGAGCCCCCCGGTGCATGCCAGCGCGAGGAGTAGGACGACGAGCGCCGCCAGCGGATGGCGTCGTCGTGCGGAGAGCTTTTTCACGGATTACCCCGGTGTCAGGATCTTCTGCGTCGATGCTTCTGGTGGGTGCGCTCCCGCGGGAGCGCGCGCGGATGCGGGCCCGGCTACTTGATCATGTAGATCGTGGCGAAGAGGCCGATCCAGACGACATCGACGAAGTGCCAGTAGTAGGACACGACGATGGCCGCGGTCGCCTGCTCGTGAGTGAACCTCTTGGCCGCGTAGGTCCGACCCAGGACCAGCAGGAAGGCGATGAGACCGCCCGTCACGTGCAGGCCGTGGAAGCCGGTGGTCAGGTAGAAGGCCGAGCCGTACGGGTCGGAGGAGAGGGACAGGCCCTCGTGCTTGACCAGCTCGGTGTACTCGAAGACCTGGCCGCCGATGAAGATCGCACCCATGATGAAGGTGACGATGAACCACATCCGGAGCTTCTTCACGTCACCGCGCTCGGCCGCGAACACGCCGAGCTGGCAGGTGAGGGAGGAGAGCACCAGGATCGTGGTGTTCGTCGCCGAGAACGGGAAGTTCAGGGTGTCGGCCTTCTCCGACCAGAAGTCGGGTCCGGTCACCGATCGCAGGGTGAAGTACATCGCGAAGAGGGCCGCGAAGAACATCAGCTCGGAACTCAGCCAGATGATGGTTCCGACGCTGGTGAGGTTCGGCCGGTTGACCGACGGGTGCGCGTGCCCGGTATCTACTGTCGTTGCTGTCGCCACGCCGACATTATGTCGGTCGCTTATCCCGCCCTCACTCCCGGGGGTGCCGTTCGGTGTGTTCGGCCCTCCCGGACTGCCCGTATGGCCCATCCGGGGCCTGTGGCGGAGCCGTCCCGAAGGCGTGTCCGAACCAGTGTTGACAAGCGGCCGGAGGGGGTAGCATCCGCGCCATCGGTACCCGAAGTGCCCGACAGAGCCGTGCCCTCTCTCTTACGCGTGGAGGAACAATGCAGGCGACCGCCACGGTGCTGGTCTACAGCGACGACGCCAACACCCGGGAGCAGGTGCGGCTCGCCACCGGGCGGCGGCCGGCGCCGGACGTGCCCGTCGTGGAGTTCGTGGAGTGTGCGACCCCGGCGGCCGTGCTGGCGGAGCTGGACCGGGGCGGCATCGACGTGTGCGTGCTGGACGGCGAGGCCGTGCCGATGGGGGGCATGGGGATGTGCCGGCAGATCAAGGACGAGGTGTTCGACTGCCCGCCGGTGCTGTTGCTGATCGCGCGGCCGCAGGACGCGTGGCTGGCCACGTGGAGCCGGGCGGAGAGCGCGGTCACCCTGCCGGTGGAGCCGGTGGAGTTCGCCTCGGCGCTGGCGGCCCTGCTGCGGCGGCGGAGCCTGCAGAGCGCCTAGGGACCCGGACCTGTCCGTCGCCCGGCGGCCGCGGGCCGGTGGGGGCCGCACGGGTGACGGTCCCGCGCCCCTTCCGGGCCGCTACACCGCCGCCGGCCGAAGGCGTGCGGCCTCCTTGGAGCCGGGAAGCTCGTCCGCGTTCAGGGCGCTGCCCGCACGCCATGCGGCCCAGTCCAGGTTCCAGTCTCCGTAGCCGTTGCCGAAGGGCTCCATCGTGTCGCCGGTCGAGTTCTCGACCTTGACGAGGTCGCCCTCGCGGACGGTGTCGAAGAACCACTCCGCGTTCTCGGTGCTCATGCCGACGCAGCCGTGGCTGACGTTGTCGTAGCCCTGGGAGCCGACGGACCAGGGGGCGGCGTGCACGTACTCGCCGCTCCAGGTCACCCGGGTGGCGAAGTGGACGTCCATGTCGTACGAGTCCGCCGAGCCCTCGGCGATGCCGACGGTGGTGCTGCGCATGCGTACGAGGCGTTCCTTGGCGAGCACGACCTTGACGCCGTTGCGGGTCTCGAAGCCGGGCTTGCCGGTGGTGACGGGGATCTGCTTGATCTCCTCGTCGTTCTTGTAGACCGTCAGCCGGTGCGCGGCGGCGTCGGTGACCGCCACCACCCGGTCCCCGGTGCGGATCGTCAGGGGCTCGGACCTGCCCCCGCGCAGCCGGTCGTTGACCCTGACGCCCTCCAGGGTGCTGTGCACGCTGACGGTGGCGTGGGCGGGCCAGTAGTCCTGGGGGCGGTAGTGCAGCTCCTTGTCGTCCACCCAGTGCCAGCTGCCGGACACGGCGGGGGTGGAGCGGACCTCCAGGGCACGCTCCACGACGGCCCGCTGGGCCCGGTCCTTGACGGGTTCGTTCAGCTCGGCGGTGAGGGGCTGGCCGACGCCGTACGTGCCCGCGCCGGGGCCGAAGGCGGCGGTCAGGCGCTTGGTGGCGGGGGGCTTCGACGTGGTGAAGGTGAGCACCTTGCGGCCGGGCGCCCCGTCCTCGTCCTCGGTGCTCACCCGGACCGTGTACCGGGCGTCCGCGGCCAGCGGGGAGGTGCTGTGCCAGCGGCTGCCGTCGGCGGCCAGTTCGCCCGCCAGGTGGCGTCCCGAGGCGTCCACGGCGGTGACGTCCGTGATGCGCCCGTCGGAGTCCTCGGCGACGATCTCCAGGGGCTTGTCGGGGTCGGCCTTCCCGCCCTCCTCGACGGATCCGCCGAAGGAGATCCGGTCCGCCGCGTCGTAGGGCTCGGCGGACAGCGGGTCGCCGCCGGAGGAGCAGCCCGCGGCGCCCGCGCCGAGGACGATCACCAGCAGCGTGCAGCCTGCGACGCGGCTCCGCCCGGCACCCGCGCCACGAGGGGACTCTGTGCGTCTCATGGCCTCACGCTAGGAACCCGTGCCGTCCCCGGCTCACTGGACGGCCCGAACGGGTGAGGGAACGCCGAGGGGCCCGGACGCTCCTGGCGGAGTGTCCGGGCCCCTCGGGAGCGGTGTCCTCGTTACTGGGTGCGGTTCTCACCGCGGTAGTACTCGAAGACCCAGCCCCAGAGACCGACCAGGATCAGCGGTGCCGAGAAGTACATCAGCCACCAGCCGATCGCGACGCTCATGAAGGCCAGGGCGCCACCCACGGCGAGGGAGAGCGGCTGCCAGCTGTGCGGGCTGAAGAACCCGACCTCGCCGGCGTCGTCGGCGACGTCCGCCTCCTTGTCGTCCTGCGCGCCCACGTCGACCCGCCGGGCCGTGAAGCCCAGGTAGAAGCCGATCATGATGCTCAGGCCGAAGGCCAGGAAGAGGGCGGTGGTGCCGACCGGCTCCTCCGACCACACGCCGTAGACGCCGGCCATGATGAGGAAGAAGATGCTCAGCCACATGAACATCTTGCCCTGGATCTTCACTTGCCGGCCTCCTTGCTGCCGGAGAGGGCCTTCTCACCGTGACCGGCGTTCTCGAGCTCGTCGAGGGCGGCGATCTCCGGGTGGTGCAGGTCGAACGCGGGCGATTCGCTGCGGATCCTCGGCAGGGTGAGGAAGTTGTGCCGCGGGGGCGGGCAGGAGGTCGCCCACTCCAGGGAGCGGCCGTAGCCCCACGGGTCGTCGACGCCGACCGGCTTGCCGTACTTGGCCGTCTTCCAGACGTTGTAGAAGAACGGCAGCATCGACATGCCGAGCAGGAACGAGGCGATCGTGGAGACCGTGTTCAGCGCGGTGAAGCCGTCGGCCGCCAGGTAGTCGGCGTAGCGGCGGGGCATGCCCTCGACGCCCAGCCAGTGCTGGACCAGGAAGGTGCCGTGGAAGCCGACGAACAGCGTCCAGAAGGTGATCTTGCCGAGCCGCTCGTCGAGCATCTTGCCGGTGAACTTCGGCCACCAGAAGTGGAAGCCGGCGAACATCGCGAACACCACGGTGCCGAAGACCACGTAGTGGAAGTGCGCCACCACGAAGTAGCTGTCG
The DNA here is from genome assembly GCF_042898795.1 of Streptomyces sp. NPDC000348. NCBI lineage: Bacteria > Bacillati > Actinomycetota > Actinomycetes > Kitasatosporales > Streptomycetaceae > Streptomyces > Streptomyces sp. NPDC000348. Next base: position 22,002 of record NZ_JBIAZD010000005.1, on the reverse strand, counting down.
GAGACGTGGAAGTCCAGCGGCGGCGAGGCCAGGATGACACCGGTCAGACCACCGAAGGTGAAGGTGATCAGGAAGCCCAGCGTCCACAGCATCGGGGTCTCGAAACTCAGGGACCCCTTCCACATGGTGCCGATCCAGTTGAAGAACTTCACGCCCGTCGGGACCGCGATCAGGAAGGTCATGAAGGAGAAGAACGGCAGCAGCACACCGCCGGTGACGTACATGTGGTGCGCCCACACCGTCACCGAGAGGCCGGCGATCGCGATGGTCGCGCCGATCAGGCCCATGTAGCCGAACATCGGCTTGCGGGAGAAGACCGGGATGACCTCGGAGACGATGCCGAAGAACGGCAGCGCGATGATGTACACCTCGGGATGGCCGAAGAACCAGAACAGGTGCTGCCACAACAACGCCCCGCCGTTGGACGAGTCGAAGATGTGCGCGCCGAACTTGCGGTCCGCCTCCAGCGCGAACAGCGCCGCGGCCAGGACGGGGAAGGCGAGCAGGACCAGCACACCGGTCAGCAGCACGTTCCAGGTGAAGATCGGCATGCGGAACATCGTCATGCCGGGCGCGCGCATGCAGATGATCGTGGTGATGAAGTTGACCGAGCCGAGGATGGTGCCGAAGCCGGAGAAGGCCAGACCCATGATCCACATGTCGGCGCCGATACCCGGCGAGCGGACCGCGTCCGACAGCGGGGAGTAGGCGAACCAGCCGAAGTCGGCCGCGCCGTCCGGGGTGAGGAAGCCACCGACCGCGATCAGCGAGCCGAACAGGTACAGCCAGTAGGCGAACATGTTCAGCCGCGGGAACGCCACGTCGGGCGCGCCGATCTGCAGCGGCATGATCCAGTTGGCGAAACCGGCGAACAGCGGCGTCGCGAACATCAGCAGCATGATCGTGCCGTGCATCGTGAACGCCTGGTTGAACTGCTCGTTCGACACGATCTGCAGGCCCGGCCGGGCCAGCTCGGCACGCATCACCAGCGCCATCACGCCGCCGATGATGAAGAAGACGAACGACGTCACCAGGTACAGCGTGCCGATCGTCTTGTGGTCCGTGGTCGTCAGCCACTTGATGACGAGGCTGCCACGGTTCTGGCGCCGTGCCGGCAGCTCGTCCTCGTAGTGGGACCCTGCTGCCGCGGCACCCTGGGATTCGTTGAGGATGCTCACAGGATGTTCGCCTCCCGGTTCTTCTCGTGCTCCGTCTGGGAGATGCCAGCGGGCACGTAACCGGTCTGCCCCTTCTTCACGAGGTCCTTCAGGTGCTGCTCGTAGCGCTCGGGCGAGACGACCTTCACGTTGAACAGCATCCGGGAGTGGTCGACGCCGCAGAGCTCGGCGCACTTGCCCAGGAAGGTGCCCTCACGGTTGGGGGTCACCTCGAAGGCGTTGGGGTGGCCCGGGATGACGTCCTGCTTCATCAGGAACGGCACCACCCAGAAGGAGTGGATGACGTCGCGCGAGGTCAGCACGAAGCGGACCCGCTTGCCCTCGGGCAGCCACAGGGTGGGGCCCGGGTTGTTGGTCTGCGGGTTCCGGGTGCCGGGGACACCGCAGTCGTGGACACCGCCGGCGTCGGCCGGGAAGGCGTTCTTGTAGCGTTCCGGGACCGACTCGAGTTCCTTGGACGTCTTGGCGTCGCCCGTGGAACCGTCGACGTTCTCGACGTAGTTGAAGCACCAGCTCCACTGGAAGCCGACCACGTTGACTGTGACGTCGGGCTTCTTCTCGAGCTTCAGCAGCTCGGACTCGTCACGCGCGGTGAAGTAGAAGAACACCGAGACGATGATGAGCGGAACCACCGTGTACAGCGCCTCGATGGGCATGTTGTACCGGGTCTGCGGAGGAACCTCCACCTTGGTGCGGCTGCGCCGGTGGAAGAAAGCACTCCACAGGATCAGGCCCCACACCAGCACGCCGACGACGAGCGCGGCGGCCCAGGATCCCTGCCACAGGGAGAGGATCCGCGGAGCCTCTTCCGTGGTGGGGGTGGGCATACCAAGGCGGGGGAAGTCCTCCCATGTGCAACCGGTGGCGGTCGCCAGGACCAGGCCCGCGGTCATTGCCTGCAGCAGCTTCCGCCGCATCGGGCGCCGCGGCGAGCGGTCGGAGCCGTTGGGACTCACGTAGCGCCTTCCCGAGAGTCTCGCCCGCGCGGATTGGCTGCGGCCTGCCTTCTCGCTGGTCGGTCGCCGCCCTGCGTCGGGCAGGGGTTTGGATGTTTATGCGGACCAAACCCTAGCCGACGCCCTCCGGGGGGTCGCGGGGAGGGGTGCCTAGTGGGCGGGGCGGTTCGCCGATTTGGCGGGTGCGGGTCGTCCGTGGCCGGTCGCGCGGTTCCCCGCGCCCCTGAGGGCGCCGGCCTCACCGGGGTTTAGCGTGGGGGCGTGTCCTACTTCGACGCCGCTTCCGGCGCTCCTCTCCATCCCGTCGCCCGGCAGGCCCTGGTGGCCTCTCTCGACGAGGGGTGGGCGGATCCGGCGCGGTTGTACCGGGAGGGCCGGCGGGCGCGGTTGCTGCTGGACGCGGCCCGGGAGGCGGCCGCGGAGGCGGTGGGGTGCCGGGCGGACGAGCTGGTGTTCACCTCGTCGGGCACCCGGGCCGTGCACTCCGGGATCGCGGGGGCGCTGGCCGGGCGGCGACGCGTCGGACGTCACCTGATCGTGTCAGCCGTCGAACACTCTTCCGTGCTCCATGCGGCGGAAGTTCACCGGACCGGCGGGGGGTCGGTCACCGAGGTCGCGGTGGAGCGCACGGGAGCCGTGAGCCCGTCCGGCTACGCGGACGCCCTGCGGCCGGACACCGCGCTGGCCTGTCTGCAGTCGGCCAACCACGAGGTGGGGACCGTGCAGCCGGTGGCCGGGGTCGCCGAGGTGTGCCGGGCGGCGGGGGTGCCGCTGCTGGTGGACGCGGCCCAGTCGCTGGGGTGGGGGCCGGTGGAGGGCGACTGGTCGCTGCTCACCGCGAGCGCCCACAAGTGGGGCGGCCCGTCGGGGACCGGACTGCTCGTCGTGCGCAAAGGGGTGCGGTTCGCGCCCCAGGGGGCGCGGGACGAACGGGAGTCGGGACGGGCGGCCGGGTTCGAGAACCTGCCGGCGATCGTGGCGGCGGCGGCTTCGCTGCGGGCGGTGCGGGCGGAGGCCGCCGAGGAGGCGGCACGGCTGCGGGAACTGACGGAGCGGATCCGGGCGCGGGTGCCGCGGCTGGTGCCGGACGTGGAGGTGGTCGGGGACCCGGAGCGGCGGCTGCCCGGGATCGTCACCTTCTCCTGTCTCTACGTCGACGGGGAGACGCTGCTGCACGAGCTGGACCGGGCCGGCTTCTCCGTGTCGTCCGGGTCGTCCTGCACGAGCAGCACGCTGACGCCGAGCCATGTACTGAGGGCGATGGGCGTGCTCAGCGAGGGCAACGTCCGCCTCTCGCTGCCGCCGGGGACGCGGGAGGAGGACGTCGAGCGCTTCCTGTCCGTCCTGCCGGGGGTGGTGTCGGGGGTGCGGGAGAGGCTCGGCGCGCCGGTGTCCGCCGGCCCCGCCCCGACGGAGGAGGGCGAGTCCCTGGTGGTGGACGCCCTGGGCCGGCGCTGCCCGATCCCGGTCATCGAACTGGCCAAGGTCATCGGAGACGTCCCCCCGGGCGGCACGGTGCGCGTCCTCGCCGACGACGAGGCGGCCCGCCTGGACATCCCGGCGTGGTGCGAGATGCGCGGCCAGGAGTACGTCGGCGAGGAACCGGCGGAGCGGGGCTCCGTCTACGTGGTCCGCCGGACCGGCTGAGCCCCCGGGGTGCGGGCCGGGCGCCGCGCGGGCGCGACCGGCCCCCGCACGCCCGCGCCCGGCACGGCTCAGCCCAGGTGCCTGCGGACCTCCTCCGCGGCCTCGTCCCCGTACGCCTTGGTGAAGCGCTCCATGAAGTGCCCCCGGCGCAGCTGGTACTCCTGGGTGCCGACCGTCTCGATGACGAGCGTGGCCAGCATGCAGCCGACCTGGGCCGCCCGCTCCAGCGGGACCCCCCACGCCAGCCCCGAGAGGAACCCCGCGCGGAAGGCGTCGCCGACGCCCGTCGGGTCGGCCTTGCGCTCCTCGTCGGGGCACCCGACCTCGATCGTCTCCCCGCCGGCCCGCTCGATGCGGACGCCCCGCGCGCCGAGGGTGGTGACCCGGTGGCCGACCCGGCCGAGGATCTCCGCGTCGCTCCAGCCGGTCTTCGTCTCGATGAGCCCCTTCTCGTACTCGTTGGAGAAGAGGTAGGTCGCCCCGTCCAGCAGTATCCGGATCTCCTCGCCGTTCATCCGGGCGATCTGCTGGGAGAAGTCGGCGGCGAACGGGATGCCCCGGGAGCGGCACTCCTCGGTGTGGCGGAGCATCGCCTCGGGGTCGTCGGCGCCGATGGAGACCAGGTCGAGGCCGCCCACGCGGTCGGCGACGGTCTTCAGCTCGATCAGCCGGGCCTCGCTCATCGCGCCCGTGTAGAAGGAGCCGATCTGGTTGTGGTCGGCGTCCGTGGTGCACACGAAGCGGGCGGTGTGCAGGGTGTCGGAGATGCGGACGGACTCGGTGTCGACACCGTGCCGGTCCAGCCAGGCCCGGTACTCGTCGAAGTCGAAGCCGGCGGCTCCGACGAGGATCGGGCGGGTGCCGAGCTGGCCCATCCCGAAGGCGATGTTCGCGCCCACGCCGCCCCTGCGCACGTCGAGGTTGTCGACCAGGAAGGACAGCGAGACCGTGTGCAACTGGTCCGCGACGAACTGGTCGGCGAAGCGCCCGGGGAAGGTCATGAGGTGGTCGGTGGCGATGGAGCCGGTGACTGCGATGCGCACGGCGTGGACTCTCCTGGGGAAGGCGGGTTGACACTTCACGCTACCGGTTGGGAAGGACCCGCAGAAGCGGCCGAAACTACCTGATAGTAGATCTTTCTTCGTGGCCTTCGGCGTGCGTACGGTGCCGACATGACGAACCTCAGGGTCCATGCCCCCGCCCCGGCGGATCTCGAAGGCGGCCTGGCGTCGCTGCGCGGCGACTGCGCCCGGATGGTCCCCCACTGGACGGTGCCCGACCGGGTGGCCGCCCGGCCGGTCACCCCGTCCTCGATCCACGGCGTGACCGTGCCGCCCGGATCGGCGCGGCTGCTGGACGCGATGTCGGAGTACGGCGACTGAGCCGGCGCCGGCCGGTCCGGCGCTCCCGGGGAACCGCGCGCTCCCCCGCTGCGTCCCATCGCCGTCCCCCGTAAAGGGGACGCGGGATACGACCCACGAGCGGTCCCGGCGCGACCGGGGAGGGTCTTTCCGGGACAGCTGCGCAGCCGAAGGAGCGATGCGGTGAACACCGAGCGACCCGACAACGACGACGCCGAGGCGCGCCCCGCTTCCGGCGGTACGCGCGACACCGGGGGCGCTTCGGGCCACGACGGGGGGACGGGTGCCCCGGAGCAGCGGGAGCGGAAGCCGGCCGGTCCCGGGCCGGGCACGGCACGGCCGGTCGCCGGCGCACCCGGTGCCGGTCCCGGAGAGGCCGTCGCCGGCACCTCCGGGGCCGGGGCCCCGAAGCCCGAGCCGGACGCCGGGAAGACGGACGCCGCTCCCGCCGGCACCCGCGCCGGGGAGGCCGGGGCCGGCCACGGGAACGCGAAGGCGCCGGGCGGGACCCCGGAGGACGAGTCGGGGTCCGGCGCGGGCGGGACCGTGACCGGGGGGCGGCGTGCCGACGGCCCGCCCTCCTGGGAGGGACACCCCGACGGACCGGCCGGGCGGCGGCGTTCGCCCGTGCTGATCGCCTCCGTCGCCGCCGCCGTACTGCTGGTCGGGGGCGGCGGGGCCTATCTCGCCGCGAGCGCCTCCGGTGGCTCCGGCGGCTCCGCGGGCGGTACGACCCCGGGGGCGAACGGTGACACCTCTCCCCCGCCGCTCGCCCTGGACGGCCCCTTGGGGGACGCCCACGGGATCGCGCCCGGCGAGCCCGACCCGTACGGCGCCGTCTACCGCGCCGACGGCCCGCTCCCGGAGGGTCCCGGTTCGGCGCCGGTGTACCGCGTCCGGGGACAGGTCGCCGAGGACCGGGTGGTCACGCTGGCGAGGGCCCTGGGGCTGGAGGGCGAGCCGGTCGCGGAGGGCGGCTCCTGGCGGATCGGCGGCAAGGACGGTTCCGGGCCCACGCTGCGGGTGCACCGGGAGGCGCCCGGCGCCTGGACGTTCAGCCGGAACACCCCGGGCACCGACAACTGCAAGGGCGCGACGTGCTCGGCCCCGCCCACCGGCGGTCCGGTCGTGAGCGAGTCCGTCGCGAAGAAGGCCGCCGCGCCCGTGCTGAAGGCGGTGGGCCAGGACGACGCGAAGCTCGACGCGGGCCAGGTCATGGGCGGCGGGCGCGTGGTGAACGCCGACCCCGAGGTCGGCGGGCTGCCGACCCACGGCTGGACGACCGGCGTGGTCGTCGGCGCCGCGGGCGAGGTGGTCGGCGGCAGCGGCCGGCTCGCGGAGCCCGTGAAGGGCGACACCTACCCCGTGGTGGGCGCCGGTGACGCGCTGGAACTGATGAACGCGGCACCGGGCTCCGGCCACCGCGCGGGGACCGGCGGCTGCGCCGGTTCCGTACCGCTCGAGGACGGGCGGCCGGAGCCGTGCGCTCCGGCGACGGAGCCGAAGGGCGGCACCGTCACGGTCGGCGGCGCGGTGTTCGGGCTGGCCCCGCACTCCGTGGACGGGCGGCCGGCCCTCGTGCCGTCCTGGCTGTTCGAGGTACGGCCCCGGGGCACGAAGGACGTCTTCACGGTGACGTATCCGGCGGTCGACCCGGAGTTCCTCGCTGCGCGGACGGGGGCCGGGGAGGCGAGCCCGGAGCCCACGGAACCCGGCGACGAGCCGACCGCGGCACCGTCCACCCGCGATGTCGACGTCCAGGGCTACACCGCCGAGGGCGACGAACTGACCGTGACCTTCACGGGCGGTGTGTGCGCCGACTACGAGACGACGGCGAGCGAGAAGGACGGCGAGGTGACGGTGCGGGTGACCGAGACGCCCTGGCCGGACAAGGTGTGCATCCTGATCGCCAAGGAGTACCAGCAGACGGTACGGCTGGACGCGCCGCTCGGTGACCGCGAGGTCGTGGGCACGGACGGGAAGCCGGTTCCGCTGTGGAAGGACGGCGCCCGGCTGCCGGCGCCGCCCACCCGGTAGCACCGGGGGGAGAAGCCCGAAGGCGGCGGCCCTGTCATCAGGGGCCGCCGCCTTCGTCGTGCGCCGCCGGGTGGGGGAACCCGGCTCAGCTGAAGGAGTCGCCGCAGGCGCAGGAGCCGGTGGCGTTGGGGTTGTCGATCGTGAAGCCCTGCTTCTCGATGGTGTCGACGAAGTCGATGGTGGCGCCGCCCAGGTACGGGGCGCTCATGCGGTCGGTGACGACCTTCACACCGCCGAAGTCCTTCTCCACGTCGCCGTCGAGCGAACGCTCGTCGAAGAAGAGCTGGTAGCGCAGGCCGGAGCAGCCGCCGGGCTGGACGGCGACGCGCAGGGCGAGGTCGTCACGGCCTTCCTGGTCGAGCAGGGCCTTGACCTTGGACGCGGCGGCGTCGGTCAGGACGATGCCGTCGGTGACGGTGGTGGTCTCGTCCGATACGGACATCTACATCTCTCCCGGGTTGTACGGAGACTGCTTGCCGACGGTTGCAACCGGCGGGACCGCGGATTCATTCCGGGCCGGGCGCGTGTTTTCCTCGCCTCGCCCTTCATGCTCGCACACGCCGTGCGGAGCGGAAACCGGCTCTTGTGGGACCTTCCGGGAACGGTTCGGCGCCGGCCGGGATTCACGTCACATGGACGCTATGGCCGTCGTCAAAGTGACGTGAACCGGTTATGATAGATAGCGTCATTTCGACGAGAAGTCGCCAGAACAGAAAGGGTGCGTGTCGTGACCACCGCCCAGACCCAGGAGCTCGACGTACAGCCGACGCCCCTCGCCCTGCTGCTGCTCGGCCGTGAGGCCGACCCGAGGAGCGAGCGCGGTGTGGAGTGTCCCGGCGACCTCCCCTCGCCGTCCGACCCGGACCTGGTGGAGCGCGCCCGCGCCGCCAAGGAGAAGCTCGGGGACAAGGTCTTCGTGCTCGGCCACCACTACCAGCGCGACGAGGTCATCCAGTTCGCCGACGTCACGGGCGACTCCTTCAAGCTGGCCCGCGACGCCGCCGCGCGCCCGCAGGCCGAGTACATCGTCTTCTGCGGTGTGCACTTCATGGCCGAGTCCGCGGACATCCTCACCGGCGACGACCAGAAGGTGGTCCTGCCCGACCTCGCGGCCGGCTGCTCCATGGCCGACATGGCCACCGCCGAGCAGGTCGCCGAATGCTGGGACGTGCTGACCGAGGCCGGGGTGGCCGAGCGGGTCGTCCCCGTCTCGTACATGAACTCCTCCGCCGACATCAAGGCCTTCACCGGCAAGCACGGCGGCACGATCTGCACCTCCTCCAACGCCAGGCGGGCCCTGGACTGGGCCTTCGAGCAGGGGGAGAAGGTCCTCTTCCTCCCCGACCAGCACCTGGGCCGCAACACGGCGGTGCGGGACATGGGAATGTCCCTGGAGGACTGCGTCGTCTACAACCCGCACAAGCCGAACGGCGGGCTGACGGCGGACGAGCTGCGCGCCGCGAAGATGATCCTGTGGCGCGGCCACTGCTCGGTGCACGGCCGGTTCAGCCTCGACTCGGTCGACGACGTGCGCGCGCGCATCCCCGGCGTGAACGTCCTGGTGCACCCCGAGTGCCGGCACGAGGTCGTGGCCGCCGCGGACCACGTCGGCTCGACCGAGTACATCATCAAGACGCTGGAGGCGGCCCCGGCCGGCTCCAAGTGGGCCATCGGCACCGAGCTCAACCTCGTACGGCGCCTGGCGAACCGTTTCGCGTCCGAGGGCAAGGAGATCGTCTTCCTCGACAAGACGGTCTGCTTCTGCTCCACCATGAACCGCATCGACCTCCCCCACCTGGTCTGGGCCCTGGAGTCCCTCGCCGAGGGGAACCTGGTCAACCGCATTGAGGTGGACAAGGAGACGGAGGCGTTCGCGAAGCTGGCGCTGGAGCGGATGCTGGCGCTGCCGTAGACAGGGCCCGCACGTGAAGGGGCGCCCCGTGGATCCACGGGGCGCCCCTTCGTCGTACGGACGGACGTCAGACCTGGGCCGGCTTCGGCTCCCGGGGAGCCTCCCCCTGTGCGGTCACGCCCTTCTTCGCCGCCCGCTTCTTCGCGCGCCGCTCCTTGCGGAGTTCGAGCATCGTGTAGAGCGTCGGCACCAGCAGCAAGGTCAGCAGGGTCGACGTGATCAGACCGCCGATCACCACCACGGCCAGCGGCTGGGCGATGAAGCCGCCCTCGCCGGTGACGCCCAGGGCCATCGGGAGCAGGGCGAAGATGGTCGCCAGGGCCGTCATCAGGATCGGCCGCAGACGGTGGCGGCCGCCCTCCAGCACGGCCTCGACGACGCCGTGGCCCTGCTTGCGGTACTGGTTGATCAGGTCGATCAGCACGATCGCGTTGGTGACCACGATGCCGATCAGCATCAGCATGCCGATCATCGCCGGAACGCCCATCGGGGTGCCGGTGACCAGCAGCAGGCCGATGGCGCCGGTCGCCGCGAACGGGATGGACACCAGCAGGATCAGCGGCTGGGCGAGCGACCGGAAGGTGCCGACCAGCAGCATGAAGACGATCGCGATCGCGGCCAGCATCGCCAGGCCCAGGTTGACGAACGCCTTGTCCTGGTCCTCGGTCACGCCGCCGATCTCCGCCGTCGCGCCCGCGGGCAGCGTCAGTGCGTCGATCTTCTTCTGGAGGTCCGTGCCCACGGCGCCGGTGTTGTCCCCAGTCGGCTTCGCGGTGATGGTCGCCGAGCGCTGGCCGTCGATCCGGGTCATGGAGACGGGCCCGTCCACCACCTCCACGGTGGCGACGTCGCTCAGCTTCACCGGGCCCAGGCGCAGGTCCTTCAGCTCGTCCACGGTGGTGGCCGGGTCGGCCGAGCGGATGACGACGTCGCGCTCGGTGTCGTCGAGGACCGCCTTGGCGGCCGGGGTGCCCTTCACCGACTGGGCGACCGCCGCGCCGAGGGTCTGGTCGTTGAAACCGGCCGCGGCCGCCTTGTCGTTGGCCCTGACCGAGATGCGGGGCACGCTCTGCGCCAGGTCGCTGGTGACGTCCGTGACGTCGTCCAGGGAGGCCACCGCGTCCCGGACCTGGTCCGCCGCCTTGCGCAGCGTCTGCGTGTCGGCCGCCTTGACGACGACGCTCAGGTCCTGGCTGCCGAAGCCGTCACCAGCCGCGATGGTGGTGGTGCCGATGCCGTCGAGCCTCCCGAGGCCCTTCTCGACGCTGTCCTGCACGTCCTCGGAGGACGCGTCGTCCTCCAGCATCACCTGGTACGTCGCCTGGTTGGTGTCCGTACCGCCGCCGAAGGCCGCCATGAAGCCGGACGAGCCGATCGTCACCTGGTAGTCCTTGACGCCCTCGGTGTCGCCGAGCAGCTTCTCGACCTTCTTCGCCCGGGCGTCGGTCGCGGCCAGGCTGGTGCCGGGCTCCAGCTCCTGCCGGACGGTGAGGACCTGCTGCTCGCCCGCGTCGAAGAAGTTGGTCTTCAGCAGCGGCGCCATGGCGAAGGTGGCGATCAGCACGACGACCGCGATGGCCACGCTGGTCAGCCGGCGCCGGGTGGCGAAGCGCAGCACGGGGACGTAGAAGCGCTGGAGGCGGCTCTTCGCCTCCTTCTCCTCCGCGATCCGGCGCGCCTCCTCGGCGTCCTCCGGGGTGCCCTTCGGGGGCCGCAGGAACCAGTACGACAGGACGGGCACGACCGTCAGCGACACCAGCAGGGACGCCAGCAGCGCCGCCGTGACGGTGAGGCTGAAGGAGCCGAACAGCTCGCCCACCATGCCGCCGACCAGGCCGATCGGCAGGAACACGGCGACCGTGGTGAGCGTCGAGGACGTCACCGCGCCCGCCACCTCACGCACCGCGTTCATGATCGCCGACTGGCGCTCCTCGCCGTAGCCGAGGTGCCGCTTGATGTTCTCCAGGACCACGATCGAGTCGTCCACGACCCGGCCGATGGCGATGGTCAGCGCGCCCAGCGTCAGCATGTTCAGCGACAGGTCGCGCGTCCACAGCACGATCAGGGCGAGGACCACGGAGAGCGGGATGGAGACCGCCGTGACGAGGGTCGAGCGGACCGACGCCAGGAAGACCAGGATCACCAGGACGGCGAAGAGCAGACCGAGCGCGCCCTCGGTGGTCAGGCCCTCGATGGCCTTGGAGACCGCCGGCCCCTGGTCGCTGACGACGGTGAGGGTGGCCCCGTCGCCGAGGTCCTCCCGCAGGCCGGGCAGCTTCTCCTCGACGGCCTCCGAGATGGCGACCGCGCTGCCGTCGTGGTCCATGGTCGCCATCACGGCGAGGCTGGGCCTGCCGTTGGTCCGGGTGAGGGAGTCGGCCCTGGCCTCCTCCTCCTTCACCGTGGCGACGTCCCCGAGGCGGACCGGCTTCCCCTCGCCGGGCTCGCCGGTGACCCTCAGGTCCTCGATCTGCCGCAGCGAGGTGAAGCCGCCGCCGACCTGGACGGTGCGGTTGGCGCCGTCCTCGTCGAAGGAGCCGGCCGGGACGGTCGCCCCGCCGGCCTGGAGGGCCTGGGAGAGGGACTGGGCGGTCAGGCCGGCCTTCGTCAGCTTCGCGGTGTCGGGGGTGACGGTGACCTGGAGGTCGCGCACGCCGTCCACGGTGACCTGGCCGACGCCGTCGATGTCCTCCAGCGCGGGCACCACGGTCCGGTCGAGCTGGTCGGCGAGCGCCTGCTGGTCCTTGTCGGAGGTGACGGCGAGCACCACGGCCGGGATGTCGTCCGTGGAACCGGCGACGACCTGCGGGTCGACGTCGTCCGGGAGGCGGGCGCCGGCCCGGTTGACGGCCTGCTGGACGTCGGCGACGAGCTGCTGGGTGTTGTTGCCGTAGTCGAAGGACGCCATGATCAGGGCGTTGCCCTCGCTCGCCGTCGAGGTGACGCCGGAGATGGCGTCGACGGCCTCCAGGCTGTCCTCGATGGGTTCGACGACCTGCTTCTCCACCACGTCCGGGGACGCGCCCTGGTACGGCGCGATCACGGACACCATGGGCAGTTCGATGGTCGGCAGCAACTGCTGCTTGAGCTGGGGTATCGCGATCGCCCCGAAGACGAGCGCGATGATCGACATCAGTCCGATCAGCGCCCGTTGCGCGAGGCTGAATCTGGACAGCCAGGACATGGTCAGGGTCTCTTTTCCGTGGAACGGCAGAAGTCCGACAGGAGCGGGCGCGCGCGCAAGTGGGCGCCCGCTCTACACCCTGGGGCATCCGCGGGGGCCGATCCGTAGACCCGAGGTCCAATTCCTCGCGCGGCGCCTACTCCCGCCGCAGTACGCCCCGTGGGACTCACTCCACCCTCGGACGGACCAGCCCCGACTCGTAGGCGATGACCACCAGCTGGGCCCGGTCGCGGGCACCCAGCTTGGCCATGGCCCGGTTGACGTGGGTCTTCACCGTGAGGGGGCTGACCTCCAGGCGTTCGGCGATCTCGTCGTTGGAGTGGCCGCCGGCGACCTGGACCAGCACCTCGCGCTCGCGCACGGTGAGCGTCCCGAGCCGCTCGGCGCGGGCCGGGTCGCGGTCGGCCCCGGACGTGCCCTCCTGGGCGAGGAAGCGGGCGATCAGGCCCTTGGTGGCCACCGGGGACAGCAGGGCCTCCCCCTGGGCGGCGATCCGGACGGCGTTCAGCATCTCGTCCGGCTCGGAGCCCTTGCCGAGGAAACCGGAGGCGCCGGCCCGCAGCGACTGCACGACGTAGTCGTCGACCTCGAAGGTCGTCAGGATCACCACCCGGACCCCCGCGAGCTCCGGGTCCGCGCTGATCATGCGGGTGGCGGCGAGTCCGTCGGTGCCGGGCATCCGGATGTCCATGAGGACGACGTCGGCGCGCTGTTCCCGGGCCAGCCGGACCGCCTCCGCGCCGTCGGACGCCTCGCCCACCACCTCCATGTCCGGCTCGGAGTCGACGAGCACCCGGAAGGCGCTGCGCAGCAGCGCCTGGTCGTCGGCGAGCAGGACACGGATCGTCATACGGGCTCCAGCGGGACGGTGGTCACGGGCCGCCGTCCTGAGCGGCGGACGTGCGGGGCTCGACGGGCAGGATCGCATGGACGCGGAAACCGCCGCCGTAGCGGGGGCCGGTGGTGAGGGTGCCGCGCAGCGCGGCGACGCGTTCGCGCATGCCGAGCAGTCCGTGCCCGCCGCCGGGGGTGTGGTCACCGTCCTCGCCGGTGCCGTCGTCGAGGACGGTGACCTCGATGCGGGGTCCGACGCGGACGACGCTGACCTCGGCCCGCGCGTCGGTGCCGGCGTGCTTCTGCACGTTGGTCAGGGCCTCCTGGATGATCCGGTACGCGGCCAGGTCGACGGCGGCGGGGAGGTCGGTGCCCTCGTCGCCGCGGGCGACCTCGACGCGCAGTCCGGCGCTGCGGAAGGTGCCGGCGAGTTCGTCGAGGCGGTCGAGGCCGGGCGCGGGTTCGGTGGGGGCCTCCGGGTCGCCGGACTGTCGGAGCAGGCCGACGGTGGCCCGCAGTTCGCCGAGCGCGGAGCGGCTGGCCTCGCGGACGTGGGCGAGGGCCTCCTTGGCCTGGTCGGGCCGCTTGTCCATGACGTGGGCGGCGACTCCGGCCTGGACGTTGACCAGGGCGATGTGGTGGGCGACCACGTCGTGCAGATCGCGGGCGATGCGCAGGCGCTCCTCGGCGACGCGGCGGCGGGCCTCCTCCTCGCGGGTGCGCTCGGCCCGTTCGGCGCGTTCCCGGATCGCCCGGACGAAGGCGCGGCGGCTGCGGACGGCGTCCCCGGCGGTGGCGCCGATACCGGTCCAGGCGAAGATCGCCAGGTTCTCCTGGGCGTACCAGGGCAGGGGGCCGACCGCCATCGCGGTGCCGGTGAGGACGGTCATGGTGAGCAGGCCGATCCGCCAGGTGGTGGGGCGGTCGGTGGTGGAGGCGACGGTGTAGAGCGCGATCACGGCGCACATGACGACGGGGGCGCGGGGGTCGCCGGTGACGGACTCCGCGACGGAGACGCCGCCGGCCAGGGCGAGCACCGTACGGGGGGCGCGGCGGCGGAGGACCAGGGCGGCGGCTCCGAGGGTCATGAGCACCAGGCTGAGCGGGTCGGGGGTGCGCAGTCCCCAGGTGACGCCCTCGGGGCCGTGGGGTTCGACGAAGGATCCGGCGACCATGCACACGAGGACGCCCGCGGCCAGGGCCGCGTCCAGGGCGAAGGGGTGCGCCCGCACTCGGCACCGGGCGCGTGTCAGGGTGCTCACGGCTGTTTACGGTAGCCGGGGGCGGGCGCCGGTGCGGGTGGCCACCGGGATGCTCCGGCCGGGGCGGGGTTGCGCAGCCCGGCGCTTGCGGGGTGCCGCCGCGCCCACCCGTGCCGCCCTGCGGCACGACTGCCCGCAGTCACGGCGGCGGCGCTGCGGCACGGCTGCCCGCGGTTGTGTCTACGTCGTCCCCGGGATCAGGCCGTCGTCGCTCAGGAGGTTCTGGACCTCCTCGAGCGTCGCGTCGGGGGACGGGAGGATCAGGTCGGAGGGCTCCAGGGAGTCGTCCGGCAGCGGCTCGCCGAGTTCGCGGACCCTGGCCAGCAGCGCCTTCAGGGTGGCGCGGAAGCCCGGCCCGTCGCCGTTCTCCATCTCGGCGAGCAGTTCCTCGTCCAGCTGGTCCAGCTCGGCGAGCCGGCTCTCGGCCAGCTCCACCTGCCCCTCCCCCATGATCCGTACGATCATGTCGCCCTCCTCGGCGTGGGCTACCGAACACCCGCCCAGTGTTCCACCCTTCAAGGTGGAAGTGCAGGGCATCCTGACCCGAACGCCGCAGTGGCATGGCTACGCTCGCCATGCCGGGCGACGCAACGTGTCCGACCTACCGCCGGACGGGCGGGAAGTCAGGCCTGCGGAGGCCACGTAAGACCGATCCTCACCGGTCGGCAGAGGCCTGTGAAACAGGAACCCAAGGTGGTGCCGCATCGCGGTACGGACCGGAATCTCCCGCCCTCGGGCAGGAGAGGGCGTCAATGCTTGTCGAAGCGCGGGGTGTCCTGCGACCGCTGTTCAGCCTGCTGCTGGCCGCTGCCGCCCTCGATGGCCTGCTGCTGGCCGGTACCACCACCGGCCAGCTCGGCCTTCATGCGCTGCAGTTCCAGCTCCACGTCCGTACCACCGGAGAGCCGGTCCAGCTCCGCCTGGATGTCGTCCTTGTGCATGCCGGTGGGGTCGTCCAGGGCGCCGGAGGCGAGCAGTTCGTCGATCGCGCCGGCCCGCGCCTGGAGCTGGGCGGTCTTGTCCTCGGCCCGCTGGATCGCCAGCCCGACGTCGCCCATCTCCTCGGAGATGCCGGAGAAGGCCTCGCCGATCCGGGTCTGCGCCTGGGCGGCGGTGTACGTGGCCTTGATGGTCTCCTTCTTGGTGCGGAAGGCGTCCACCTTGGCCTGGAGGCGCTGGGCGGCGAGGGTGAGCTTCTCCTCCTCGCCCTGCAGCGTGGCGTGCTGCGTCTCCAGGTCCGTCACCTGCTGCTGGAGCGCGGCGCGGCGGGAGAGCGCCTCGCGGGCCAGGTCCTCGCGGCCGAGCGCGAGCGCCTTGCGGCCCTGGTCCTCCAGCTTGCCCGACTGGGACTGCAGCTGGTTGAGCTGGAGCTCCAGGCGCTTGCGCGAGGTGGCCACGTCGGCGACGCCGCGGCGGACCTTCTGGAGCAGCTCCAGCTGCTTCTGGTACGAGTAATCGAGGGTCTCGCGCGGATCCTCGGCCCGGTCAAGGGCCTTGTTCGCCTTCGCGCGGAAGATCATCCCCATACGCTTCATGACACCGCTCATGGGCTTCGCGCGCCCCCTTCTGACCGACTCCAGCTCCAGCACCTGCGACAGAACCCACAGTACGGGCCCTGCATCCATTACCGCACTGTCCGGGGACGGATGCGCTCATCCCCAAGGACGACTGAGCGTCCTCCCGATCCGGCGCAGGGAGGAGAGTGATCCCCGGGTCCGGCCGGCCGGACCACCCGGAGACCCCACAACGTCCCCTCTGTCCTTTTGGAGACGTCCGGTGTTGCCGGATCGTTCCCCCCGGGGCTGGGGTCCAACCCCGGGCACCCCGTACCCTTGGGTTTTGTGTTCCGTAGCCGTGCCAAGGAAGAGAAGGCACCCGCCGCCGACAAGGCGACGGTGACCGACTCCAAGCAGACCCGTCACCCGGAGGCCCCGAAGGGCCGCCCCACGCCCAAGCGGAGCGTGGCCCAGTCGCAGCGTCGCAGCGTGGCCAACACGTCGACGACGCGCAAGGAGGCCGCCAAGCGGCAGCGTGAGGAGCGCCGTGCCGCGCTGGAGCGCCAGCGCCAGGCGCTGGCCAGCGGCGACGAGCGCTATCTGCCCGCCCGGGACAAGGGGCCGGTGCGCCGGTTCGCGCGCGACTTCGTGGACGCGCGGTTCAACATCGCGGAGTACTTCCTGCCGATGGCCGTGATCATCCTGGTGCTGAGCATGGTGCAGGTGCCGCAGCTGCAGAACGCCGCGCTGCTGCTGTGGCTCGCGGTGATCGTGATGATCGTCCTGGACTCGATCGTGTCCGGGTTCCGGCTGAAGAAGCGGCTGGCGGAGCGCTTCCCCGACGACAACCGGCGCGGCGCCGTGGCCTACGCGCTGATGCGCTCGCTCCAGATGCGCCGGCTGCGGCTGCCCAAGCCCCAGGTCAAGCGCGGGGAGCGGCCCTGAGCGCCACGCCGTTCACGGACGACGCGGCGCCGGGCCCGCTCGGCGGGCCCGGCGGTCTGCGCGACGTCGTCCGGGAGGAGCTGGTGGCCCGCCAGCTGGAGGAGCAGATAGTCGGGCGCTTCCCGGTCGGGCGGCGACTGCGGGTGCTCGACGTCGGCATGGGCCGGGGGACACAGGCGCTGCGGCTGGCCCGGGCCGGCCATCAGGTGACCGGCGTCGAGCAGGACGCGACGATGATCGCCGCCGCTCGGGAGGCGTTCGCCGGGGAGCCGGAGGGCATCCGGGAGCGGATGCGGATCATCGTGGGTCACGCCGGGGACACCGGTGTGCACTTCCTGCCGGGGAGCTTCGACGTCGTGCTGTGTCATGGCGTCCTCATGGACGTCGAGGAGCCGGACGCGCTACTGGCGGGGGTGGCCCGCATGCTGGCCCCCGGTGGGCTGCTGTCCCTGCTGGTCCGCAACGGCGACGCGCCGGCCATGCGGTCCGGTCTGCGCGGCGACTGGGCCGGGGCGCTGGCGGCCTTCTGCCCGGCGTCCCACGGGCTGGAGCGGCTGACGTCGACCCTCGCGGGGATCGGGGCGCCGCTGCACACCTGGTACGGCGTGCGGGTCTTCACGGACACCGCGGCGGACGACACGGCGGTTCCGGGCGACCTGGACGCCCTGCTCGCGGTCGAGGACCGGGCCGGCCGCACGGACCCCTACCGGGGAGTGGCGGCGCTGCTGCACCTGTGCGGCGTACGGGGCTGAGGCCCCTGCCGGCGGCGGGCACCCGATCTCTTCCCGCCCCGGCGCCGTTTCCCTCCCCCGTCGTCCTCACGGGGCGCCGCCCCTTCGACCCCGGACGCGCGGGCGAGGGGATGGTCGCCCGCGCGGTTCCCCGCGCCCCCGAAGGGGCGCGGGGCTGTGCCGACATGCGGCCGCGGGGGCGCGAAGGGGGGCCGGGGCGGAGCGCCCAGGGGCGGGAAGGGGCGGCGGAGGCGGGGAGACAGCGCGGGCGTCCGCCCCCTCGTCACTCCGGTTCCGCCGGGATCGCCGGCTCCGCGGGCACCACCGGCTCCTCCGGAACCGCCGGCTTCGCCGGAACCTCCGGCAGCTCCGCCGCCAGGGCCGCCGCCGCCTGGATCAGCGGCAGCGCCAGCAGGCCCCCCGCGCCCTCCCCGACCCTGACGCCGTGCGACAGCACGGGCTCCAGCGCCATCCGGTCCAGCGCCTTCGCCTGCCCCGGCTCGCCGCTGTCGTGCGCCGCCACCCACCAGTCCGGCGCCCGGAACGCCACCCGCTGGGCCACCAGCGCGCACGCCGCCGTCACCACCCCGTCCAGCACGACCGGCACCTTCCGCACCGCCGCCTGCAGCAGGAACCCCGTCATCGCGGTGAGATCCGCCCCGCCGACCGTCCCCAGCAGCCGCAGCTGATCACCCAGCACCGGCCGCGCCCGCCGCAACGCGTCACGGATCGCCGCGCACTTGCGCATCCACGCCAGGTCGTCGATCGCCAGTCCCCCGCGCCCGGTCACCACCGACGCGTCCGTCCCGCACAGCGCGGCCACCAGCACGCCCGCCGCCGTGGTCCCGCCCACGCTCACATCGCCGAGCACCACCAGATCCGTACCGAAGTCGGCCTCCTCGTCGGCCACGGCCATCCCCGCGCGGAACGCCGCCTCCGTCTCCTCCGGGGTCAGCGCGTCCTCGACGTCGATGCGCCCGCTGCTCCGCCGCACCCGGTGCCGTACGACGTCCTCGGGCAGCGTCCCGGGATCGCAGTCCAGGGACATGTCGACCACCCGCACCGGCACCCCCTGCCGCCGGGCGAGCACGGACACCGGACGGCCGCCCTCCAGGACGTCCCGCACCAGCTCCACGGCGCTGCCCGCGGCCCGCGCGGAGACGTCGAGCCCGGCGATCCCGTGATCGCCGGCGAACAGCACGGCCTTCGGCCGTTCGATCGGCCGCACCGGTACCGCGGACTGCGCCGCCGCCAGCCACTCACCCAGGTCGTCCAGGCGGCCCAGCGCTCCGGGCGGCACGATCTGACGCTCCCGGCGCGCCTCCGCGTCACGGCGCACCCCGCCGTCCGGACGCTCGATCAGATCGGTGAAGTCGTCGAGATTAAGCGAGCTCATTCGCCGAACAGTACCGGCCCCGGCCGAACACGACGGCGCACCGGTCGGCCTCGCGTACGGGGCCTCACCCCCACCGCGCCACCCCGGCGCCGGTCCACCCCGTGGAGCCCTCCCCTCCGTAACGTTTTGCCATGGATTGCCGGACATCCGTCCGTCCGTCCCAGCCGTCCCGTACGCCGCACCACCCGAGTGCCGTACGCCCTCACGCCGGAGCCGCCCATGTCCGCAGCCGACCCAGCCCGCGCGATCCCCGCCCCCCACGGCTCCGCCCGGGTGCACGAGCCGCGCCGCGCCAACTGCCCCTGGTGCGGCTCCGCGCGGCTGCGCAACCGGCTGAGAACGGGCGATCTGCGCCGGCACCGGCCGGGCCTGTTCACCGTCGACGAGTGCCGGGACTGCGGCCACACCTTCCAGAACCCCCGGCTCACCGCCGAGGGCCTCGCCTTCTACCGGCGGGCCGTGCGCGGCGCCCCCCGCGACCCCGCCACCGAACGCGTCCTCGCCCTGCACGCCGCGCGGCACCGCCGCCGGGGCGCGGCCCGCGCGATGCTCCCCTTCGGCGAACCGGAGAGCTGGCTGGACGTCGGCACCGGACTCGGCCGCTTCCCGCTGACCGCGCGGGAGTTCTTCCCGTACACCGCCTTCGACGGCACCGACCTCACCGCGCGCGTCGAGCGGGCCCGCGTCCTCGGCCGGGTCGAGGAGGCCCACATCGGGCCGCTGACCGACCCGCGGGTCATGGCCCGGCTGGCCGGCCGCTACGACGTCGTCAGCCTGCTGCACCACCTGGAACACACCACCGACCCCCGCGCGGAACTCCACGCGGCCCTCGACGCGCTGCGCCCCGGCGGCCACCTGCTCGTCGAGACCCTGGACCCGCGCTGCGCCTTCGCCGCGCTGTTCGGCCGCTGGTGGCTGCCCTACGACCAGCCCCGCCGGCTGCACCTGCTGCCCCGGCGCAACCTCCGCGCGGAACTCGAGGAACGCGGCTGCGCCGTCGTGACCGACGGGCACCGCGCCGCGCACGTGCCGCACGACCTGGCCGGCCTGACCGCCCTCGCCCTCTCGCACGCGCTGCCCGCCCCGGACACCCCCTGGCGTGCCGTCCCGCCGACCCCCTTCCAGCGGCACCTGCGCACGGTGCTGCTCCGCGCGGGCACCCCGCTGGTGGTCACGGCGGCGGTGACGGACCTGGCCCTCGCGCCCGTGGTGCGCCGCACCCCGTTCGCCAACGCCTACCGGATCATCGCCCGCAAGCCGGGGCGCTGACCCGGCCGCCGGTCACCCCCGCAGGACGACCGCCTGCCCCGCCACCACCAGCAGCACCTGCTCGCACTCCCGCGCGAACGCCGCGTTCAGCCGCCCGAGTTCGTCCCGGTACCGGCGGCCGGACGCGGTCGCGGGCACGATGCCCGAACCGACCTCGTTGGACACGGCGACCACCGTCCGCCGTGTCCCGCGCACCGCGTCCGTCAGCTCCCGCATCCGGTCCCGCAGCGCCCGTTCGCCGCCGTCCGCCCACCTCGCGTCGTCCCACGCCCCCACGGCGTCCATCGCGTCCGTCAGCCACAGCGACAGACAGTCGATCAGCAGCGGCGGCCCGTCGTCCTCGATCAGCGGCACCAGATCGCACGTCTCGGCGGTCCGCCACGACCCCGGCCGCCGCTCCCGGTGCGCCGACACCCGCGCCCCCCACTCCGTGTCCCCTCCCCGGGTCCCGCCGGTCGCCACGTACAGCACCTCCGGGAACGACTCCAGCCGCCGCTCGGCCTCCACCGACTTGCCCGACCGCGCCCCGCCCAGCACCAGCGTCCGCCGCGGCACGCCGGGCACGTCCCGGTGGGCGCCCACCTCCAGCGCGGTCCCGTCCGGCACGGCGCGCGCCCCGGCCGCCGCGAGCCGGCGCCGCGACTCCGCGCCCGGCGGCACGTCGTGGTCGAGGTGGACGGCGACGACATCCGTGGCCGGGCCCACCGCCCCCGCCTCCCGCAGCCTCGCCAGCGCGTCCGGCCGCCCCACGACGTCCAGCAGCACCATGGCGTACGGCTCGGCCGGCTCCTCGAGACCGGCAGGCGCCCCGCCCGGCGGCAGGTACAGCAGCCGCTGCCCGTCCGGGCCGGTGACCGCGTACCCGGTGCCGGGCGCGTCCAGCGCCACCGCCCGCACCCGGTGCCCCGTCGGCAGCGCCGACTCCCGTCCGTCCGGCACCCGTCCCGGCTGCGGCAGCCCGGCCGGGACCTCGACCGCGGGGCCGTCGTGCGGGTGCGACAGCAGCACCTGGCGCACGCCGCCCAGCGAACGGCCCGCGCGGGCGGCCGCGAACGGGGCGCCCGGCGTGAGGTCGAGCAGCAGCGTCCCGTCCACGAGCAGCGAGGTGGCCGCCCGCGCCTGCGCACCGAGCGCGGACGCGCACGCGGCGCAGGGACAGTCGGGGCGGGGCAGCCCCGCCGGGGCGCCGGTGCCGAGCAGAATCAGTTCCACGCCCCGATTCTCACCCGCCCCCACGGTGGCGGCCCGTCCGACTAGGCTTTGGGTCCGGTGTGATCACACTCTTGGGAGGCGTACATGGCGGCATGGACGTGGCGGTTCGAGAAGGCCGACGGGACGCAGGTCGAACCCGCGGTGCCGCCGGAGGAGTTCCCCACGCAGGGGGACGCCGAGTCCTGGATCGGGGAGCACTGGAAGGCCCTCCTGGAGGGCGGAGCCGATCAGGTACGGCTCCTGGAGGACACCACGGAGATCTACGGCCCGATGAGCCTCCACGCGGACCAGGACTGAGCCCCCGCGCGCGGGCGGGTGCGTGGCCCCCCCCCCCCCCCCCCCCCCCCCGCGCGCGGGCGCGGGGGGGGCGGGGCGGGCGGGGGGGACCCGCCCGCAAGAGGGAGGGGGCGCGCGGCTGGAGCGGGGGCGGCCCGCCCCGGGGGGCCCCCCCCCCCCCCCCCCGGCCGGCGGGGGGGGGGGGGGGCCCCCCGCCCGGGCCCCCCCCCCCCCCCGGGGCCCGGGGCTGTGCCGACATGCGGCCGCGGGGGCGCGAAGGGGGGCCGGGGCGGAGCGCCCAGGGGC